>JAGCRI010000021.1 GCA_017964755.1 Bacteroidales bacterium
ATTAATTTTTAATATTTGAAGGGAATTTTTATGAAAATTACAGGCTCTCAACCACAGCCAACAATGTTGTACCTACAACATGAAGCGTATTCTTGTCAATATTATTAATATTGTCATCCAAAGTATGCCATACTCTCGAAAAACCTGTGCCAGATTTTTTGTCCTGATGGATAATGTCAATCATCTTAATATTAGCATACTTGTTAACATACAAATGGTCATCGGTAATCGGGTGGGCGGCTTCATTGATGAAATATTGCCCATAACCGAGTTTGTTAGCTGTGCCCCAAACTTTAGAAACGACATCGGAAGCATAATAAGCCGAAAAAGACTCATGATAAAACGTGGCATCAGAGGCCCCGACCATATCGAGAAGAATACCGAACTCGGCTTGATAGTTAGCTGCAGCAGCCTGTTTTGCCCAATATTGGGAACCGAGTCCCCACCAATCGCCCGGTAAATCAACACTCGAAGGAGTCCCATAATCTTCAGCATCAAAAAAGAGAATGTCTATCCCGATGCCCGGATTTTTCATAGAGAGCTGGCGTGCAATCTCAAGCAGCACCCCTACCCCACTCGCGCCGTCATTGGCACCGTCAATCGGTTTGCTGCGATTTGCCTCTTTTGAGTCATGGTCAGCAAATGGCCGCGAATCCCAATGTGACGCCAAAATAATCCTCCGACTGTTTTCGGGGGAAAAACGTCCCATAATATTCTTTGAATGGAGCACTGTCCCGTCGTATGCCTTAACATCAAAACTCTGGACGACAACCGTATCACAAAAACGGGCCAACTCAGCTTCAAGAAAAGCTGCACATCCTGCATGAGCTTCAGAATTTGGGACGCGCGGCCCGAAATCAGTCTGCTTTTTCACATACAGAAAGGCTGAATCAGCACTAAATTCAGGCACTTTAACATTACTTGTCACAACATCATCTTTGTTTTTTTTGTTATCGCACGACATCATTCCTGTCAGCAGGAAACTGCAAATTAATATCAGTGGCAATGTTTTCTTCATTTCTGCAAAATCGTTAGTGTTAAAGCGATGAAACACGCAATTATTTTATTCACAATTATAATCGGCTGCAAAAATACTAAAAAAAAAATGTACCTTTGCAGAAATTTTAAATATGAAATACAATCGTATTCTATTAAAGCTCAGTGGGGAGTCATTGCAAGGGAGCGATGGTTACACTATTGATTATCAAATACTTAATAATTTAGCTAAAGAAATCAATTCAGTAGTGACAGAGGGTGTGGGAGTCGGAATAGTCATTGGCGGCGGCAATATTTTCCGCGGCGTACAAGGAAATGCCCTCGGTTTTGACAGGCGACAGGGCGACCAAATGGGAATGTTGGCCACAGTCATCAACTCAATGGCATTGCAAAACGCATTAGAAGCAAACGGCATCAAGGCTAAAGTACTGACTGCCATGAAAATAGAAGGCATAGGTGAAAAAATGAGTTTTCGCGCTGCTGTAAAATACATTGATGAAGGCAATGTAGTGATAATGGCAGGCGGCACAGGCAGCCCGTTTTTCACCACCGATTCCGGAGCTGCACTCCGCGCACTCGAAATCAACGCAAATCTGCTTCTCAAAGGCACACGCGTTGACGGTGTCTATACTGCTGACCCAGAAAAAGACCCGACAGCAACAAAGTATGATGCACTTACTTTTCAGGAAGCATACTCGAAGAATCTTAAAATAATGGACCTCACTGCATTCACAATGTGCAGGGAGAACAATCTGCCAATTTGCGTCTATAACTCTTCTGAAAAAGGTGCGCTATTAAGAATCATAAAAGGTGAAAAAGTTGGAACGATAATATCAAATAACTTATAATCAAACATTTATGGAAGAAAGTAAAAAATGTATAGCACAAGCTCGCGAGAGCATGGAAAAAACAATCAACTCATTTGAAAAGGAACTGCAGAAGGTACATGCCGGCAAAGCATCACCACAAATGCTTGAAGGACTGAAAGTTGACTACTATGGCAATCCGACACCTATAGAACAAGTAGGAAACATCAATACGCCGGACGCGCGACAAATAGTGATACAGCCTTGGGACAGAAACGTCCTGCCTCTCATTGAGAAAGCCATTCTCGCCGCAAACCTCGGTTTCACGCCTCAAAACACTGGCGAATTTATCCGTATCATCGTGCCTACGCCGACTGAAGAACGCAGAAAAGAGCTTGTCAAAAAGATGAAACAGGACGCTGAACAGAACAAAGTCGCAATACGCAATACGCGCAGAACCGCAAACGACAACGCAAAAAAACTTAAAGACAACGGCATTCCTGAAGACGAAGTCAAAAAATTAGAGACAGACATTCAGAAAATGACTGACGATTTTATCTCAAAGATTGATAAGATGGTTGATGCCAAAGAAAAAGAAATTATGACTGTTTAATATATTATTAACCATTAAAAACCAATAAATTATGAATTTTCCGAGCAATTTAAAGTACGCTGAGTCCCACGAATGGGTAAAAGTTGACGGAGACATTGCCATTATCGGTATCACAGCATACGCTGCCGACCAACTTGGTGACATCGTTTTCTGGGACATCCCTTCAGTTGGCGAAAACATTGAAAAAGAAGACACTTTCGGCAGTGTTGAAGCCGTAAAGACTGTTTCTGACCTGTTTATGCCAGTGGGTGGCGACGTTTTGGAATTCAACGCCGAACTCGAAGCCAATCCCGGACTCGTAAACACCGACCCATACGAAGCAGGCTGGGTTATCAAGGTTAAAATGAGCAACCCCGCTGAAGTCAATGAACTTCTTGACGCCGATAACTACAAAAAACTTATCGGAGAATAATACCGTATTTTATTTATTATCAGACAAAAAAGGCCGAGTAATTCGGTCTTTTTTTGTATATGTCACTTTATCCTCACTGCAATTACCCCTTCATCAGATCGTGCAGCATCGCATAAACGCCGAGACCTGCAAGCGACTTGATTCCTGTTTTGTGTGTGATATTTTTCCTATGCGTGTTAACAGTATGGACAGAAATATTCAATTTATTTGCTATCTCCTTACTGCTCAAGCCATTGGCTATTTCCACCAAGATTTCTGCTTCTCGCTCGCTAAGTTCATAATTTCCTGCTGTCTCAATCTCCACCTGCCGCGTGCTGGAAAATTCACGCAAAATTGAGACCACACGGCTTTTGTTCTCACGTATGTCAATTACAGCATCATACTGACTGACGACAGCGGGCTCAACATACTGGTAAACAAGTGCCACCTGTGAAACAGGATTTGGGAAATCTGTTTTTGCCGTTATAATTGTGGGGTTAATTATAAGCAAATCAGGTTGTAGGACGGCAACACGCTCCTGCAAATTTGCTGCATCGTGCAACGGCGGCAGTACATTAAACATAGCCACCTCGTCCAAAATGTGCACCAACCCCTCCATAATTATGTCGGAAGGCTCAACAATCAGTATTTTAAGACTTGCTTTCATTTCACTCTCTTTTCTAAAATCTCAACATACGGAATCAGCACCCTGTCTTCAATAATTGCATGTTTCTGCAAATCAGACGAAAGACGCAAAATGTCGAAAACAAGTTCAATGGATTCTTGAGGCAAGATATTGCCTGGCAAGTACTTGTATATAATCTGCTTCAAATCATCAAGTTTATCCTCTATATTACTATGAACATGAACAAATGATGATATTCTGTACGAGTTATCCGATTCCCCCTCCTGCAATTTTTTCAAATATGGGAAAACCTGCTTCTCCTCGTATTCAAAATGATTATTCACTTCGGTCTTATATTCGTCAAAAAATTTTTTCAGAATATTCCCATATTTTTCCTCAACCCGGTCTGCTATGTGATGAAGATGCATTTCTATATGAGGGATTCTATCAACCAAATAAAGGCGATGCGCGGCAAGAAGATATGATATCAGACAGCGCATATCAGTCTGCTCTATAGTATTCCTGTCAATTACAAAATCGTCAAAAGTATAAACATTGCTGACCAGCAGAAAAAAATCGACCGGAATATCATACATCGCACAAACATCTTCAACGCTTTTATCGCCAAAGCCAAGCGAAATACCCATACATGGCAACATAAGTATCAGATTATGGTTATATTCCACCAAGTCTGACAATTTCATTTTGCGCGAGAAGAATCTATCCATACCAATAATTTAATTCACTAACTGTAAATGTTTTATATAATACTACTTCCGTCCACGGCTTTTTGTGTGCTTCACTTTCTGCTCTCCGAAACGGTACGTGACACCTGCAAGGACATTTATACCCATATTTTTGTAATTATAGTATCGTGCATAGTGCTGGCAGGCAACATTATTAATATTAAGGAATGCGGTAAAACGGTTTGTGATAAGCCACTCAACTCCGAGTCCGAAATCGAGAATAGGCTTCATCATCTTTGTTTCGTATGAGTTAATCTCTTTATTCCATCTTCTTTCGTATGCCAAAAATCCCATATTGAAATTCAAATTGAAGACGAGCATATCGCGGAAGATATAATCTCCATTGAAGGCAAATTCGAGAGCCGGCTTATAGAGTGGTTTTTCATATTTATTCTTGAAAGTCTCGTCAACGTGATAAAGCCAATAGTCGGCATCGAAATGCAAGGTCAGATTATTGAGCACCTCCCAGTTGAGGTTCAGACCGACATTCAGGCAGCCTCCGTCAGAATAATCGACA
>JAGCRI010000175.1 GCA_017964755.1 Bacteroidales bacterium
AGATCAGATTCTATAATTATTTTTTTTACTCTTAAATTCACTGTGAGTTCTGTATATGTTAATTTATTAAAAATGAATAATATAACGATATTATTTGTATATTTTTAATGCAATTCAGCCACAAATCGCTATGTTACCTGAGGACAAAATTAAAAAAAATTTGTTTTTATAGGAGTTTTAAATTTTTCTTCGCGTTTTGCACAAATCCGCAGGATTATCACGCGAAAAATGCGTGATATGTGGTGGCAATTATTGGAATTATTCATAATAATTACGGATAGTGCCCCGTTTTTTGAGTAATATTTTGTATAAACAATTTAAATACAGTAAAATACAATTAAAATGGGGGTTGCGAAATAAATTTCGCCATAACGTAACCGAATGATAATAATACTATATTTGGCAATGCAAAAAATTTGTCATGCAATATCTTCAGAGGTTGAAAAAAAGAAAGGCAGATTGATAATGTCACGGCGGCTAAAAACTGAATTATAAAAACATACTTATACCAATTTATTCCAATGAAAAAATGAAAGCTAAAGTCAAAAAAGTTCTATTAATAAGTATTTGTACAGTTGTTGTCGCATTTGTCGCATTGAATATTTGGTCATTAATTGACGATCCTGATAATTATAGAATATCAAAAAAAATCTATTACAATTCAGGAAGAAAAGATATATTGGACTATGATGGGAAATATGAAATTCCGCCTAAAGTTACAGGATACACCAAGATTGGGAATCTGATATTGGTTAAGTGGAATCCTGATTATCCGATTCCTGCTATATATGACAAATATGAGTATGGATGTCCAGAAGATAGTTGCACTATGTACTGGATTATTGATTTAAATGAAGAAAAACAGATTGGCCCAATGGACTCCATATCTTTTATCAAATCCTATTCAGCGTATGGGATTACCGAAATTAAGGATTTTGAAATTCCATGTGATTAAATGATTACTTTATGCAAAAATATATATGTATATTAGCGTTTTTGGGAAGTGTATTTATTTCTAATGCACAAATTATTGAATTGACAATTGACCATGGTTTAACGGCAGACTCTGTAAATAATATCTTTATCATCAATGATTTGCCATTTGAATTTATGGATTTGGATTCATTAGGTCATCATAATATTACACTGCATGATTCGCTATATCCGCCTCTTCAACTATTTAGTTCATCTGATAATTTATAATACGTAGTAAAATTTCAAGTAATTGACAGACCTTGTTATTTATTTCTCTATTATGCAGATGCAGGCTATGACTACTTTTTTTTATGGATTGAAAACACCAATGAATCATTTGTGTCAGACAAATTTAATTTTGAACAGAATGAAGGATATGATTTTCTTTTTGATAGCATTAATATGAAAAACCATACCATTTTAGCTGTAAGACAAAATAGCAAAGACCAACTTAGAATACATTTTAAATGACGTTTTTAATTTACACCATCTTTGGCACATAAATTATCTCGTGAGTTTGATATAAGCAATCATCTACAATAGTTGTCAAGTCCCCGGAGATGTTGTACGCATGATGTGCAATTAACCACACAAATGCGATAACGTAATGTGGGCTAAAGACCTCCCCGCTTCATTGAAAAATTTGCAGGAATCATCTAACAAACAAAAAATTTCTGTAATGTTGTGTTCAGATAACATAGCGGTTTGTGTTGTGATTCCTATTGCAAATACGCAAAAATATCGTTATATGATTCATTTTTAATGAATTATCTTATGTTGAACTTATGCCAAAATTAGATTTTGAAGAAAAAATCAAAAATAAATATGGGAATAATTAATTTACAGATTTATTATATGAACTGTTTGCATATCGAAGTTCTGTTTCTTGTTCCTCATATACATTTTTTGAGTATTTTTGCAACTGCAAATCCAAGGTTTGCACCATTAAATTTTGATATGAAAAAGATAATCCTGCTGTTGCTGACACTGTTTTTTTTCTGCCGGACTTTTGCCCAGACTTCCGATGAAGAGACTGTAAACGAGCTGCTTATCACTGGAAAATATTCAGGGCATAATCTCGTGGTTACAAATCCCGACTCTGACGGGGTTTTCTGCATTACGGAAATTCTTGTCAACGGGAAAAAGACAGACTACACAACTAACAGCAGTTCTTTTGAAATTCCTCTTGACGGCTTCCTTAAAAACGAAATGGTGGCTGTTCAGATAAGGCATCACGAAAACTGCACCCCGCTTGTGGCGAATGCCTCTGTGCTGATTCAGGACAGACAGTTCAACGTCCCGTCATTTGCTTTCAACAAACGCACAAAAATGATAGGCTGGGATATGAAAGACCTCGACAGTACGAGCAATTACGTATTGGAACAGTTTATTTACGGCAAATGGACAAAGATCAAAGAGTTGGGGACGAAAGCCTATATGATGTCGAACACCTACCCGCCGGTCTTCAATTCAGGGAACAATTTTTTCAGGCTCAAGGCAGAACTCAAGTCAGGAAAATCATTAGTAACCCCATCTTTAAAAGTGAAGATACAGGATAGGAAAGTGGAACCTAAAAGTTTGAAAGTAAAGAAATTACTTGAATTTACAGATGTAACTCACTACGAACTGATAGACACTTCCGGATTTTTTGTAAAAGGCGGCACAGCAAAGACTATTGACATTTCTGACATTGCTCCGGGCGATTATTTTCTGAACTATGACGGAAAACAAGTTGTTATACAAAAAAAATAGTGATGGAAGAGATTGAGAAAATGTATTTCAAGATAGGCGAAGTTGCAGAAATGTTCAACGTGAACGCTTCGCTTCTGCGCTATTGGGAAACACAGTTCAGCGAAATTAAGCCATTCAAAAACAAAAAAGGCGACAGATACTATACAAAAAATGATGTCGAAACCATCAGGACAATCCACTATCTCACCAAGATAAAAGGCTACAAACTGAAAGGGGTGAAGGAAGCGTTACAGAATAACCGCGAGGCATCTGACAAAAACGCCCAAATAGTTGAAAAGCTGTCAAAAATCAAGGATTTTCTAATCGAAATAAAAGACAATTTATAAATAACTTAAAATTATTATTCTATGCCAAGAATATCAAATAAAGGAATGACAATGCCTTCGTCACCAATCCGCAAATTGGTGCCTTTTTCAGACGCGGCGAAACAGCGTGGAATCAAAGTGTATCATCTGAACATCGGGCAGCCGGACATTGAGACGCCGGAGTGTGCCCGCGAAGCTGTAAAGAACTTCGACCAGAAAGTCATCGCCTACAGCCACTCCGCAGGCTTCCTGTCGTGCCGCGAAAAATTGGTGGAATATTACAAAAGTGTCAATATTGACCTCACCCCCGATGAAATTCTCATCACCACCGGCGGCTCCGAAGGAATCCTTTTCGCCTTCAACAGCTGCCTCGACCCGGGAGACGAAGTTATTATCCCTGAACCGTTCTATGCAAACTACAACGGCTTCGCAATCACTTGCGGCGTAACTGTCAAACCTATCATGTCAACCATTGACAACGGTTTCGCTTTGCCGTCAATTGAGGAGTTTGAGAAAATAATCACGCCTAAGACAAAGGCCATTATGGTCTGCAACCCCAACAACCCGACAGGCTATCTCTATTCAAAAGATGAGATTCTGAAATTGGCTGAAATAGTCAAAAAACACGACCTTTTCTTGTTTGCCGATGAGGTTTACCGTGAGTTCAGCTACGATGGTGTCAAACACTTCTCGGTGATGGAAGTTCCGGAAATTGCCCAGAATGTTGTATTGTTGGATTCTGTATCAAAGCGTTACAGTGCATGCGGTGTCCGTATAGGAGCTCTCATTACCCACAATAAGGATGTATATGCTACTGCGATGAAATTTGCGCAGGCACGTCTCAGCCCGCCAACCTACGGACAGGTTCTCACCGAAGCTGCAGTTGACACGCCACAGTCATATTTTGACGCGGTCATCGCTGATTACGTGGCCCGCCGCAACACTGTCGTTGACGCAATCAACGCCATGCCGGGCTGCCTCTGCCCGAAGCCGAAAGGCGCATTTTATGCTGTCGCCCGCCTGCCAATTGATGACTCAGACAAGTTCTGCAAATGGCTTCTCGAAGAGTTCAACCTCGATGGAAAAACTGTAATGCTCGCGCCGGCAACCGGATTCTATTCCACAAAAGGCAAGGGCAAAAACGAGGTGCGTATCAGCTACTGCCTCAAAGTAGAAGACCTGAAAGAGGCTATGAAGTGCCTTGCCGAGGCGTTGAAAGTTTACCCAGGCCGCTGCTAATCTGAAAAATATCATTTTTAACTGATAATAATTATAAAGAATACGGTGTGAAATTGCACCGTATTCTTTTATAGTGTTCAGTAATATTGCAATCATCGCCAGAAATCCTTGAAGACTTAAGCAGAAAACTTGTATCTTTGCCACTTTAAAATTTTTCAGAAGTGACCGCTATTGATAAGACGAAAGACCTTGAGACAAAGGATATTAAGACGTTGTTGTGGATATATGCGTTTCCAGCGGTGGTGAGCCAGGTTATAGCCTCAATCTATAATATTGCGGATCGCATTTTCATCGGACAGGGCGTGGGGGCGCTGGCAATCGCGGGCTTGGCAATAACAATGCCTGTCATGAACATAATCCACGCTTTCGGGTCGCTGATAGGTGTGGGTTCAGCCTCAAGGCTTTCCATTGTCTTGGGTAAAAAAGATGTCCGCTGGGCGGAGAAGATTCTCGGAAACAGCACCGTTTTCACTCTCGTACTCGGCACAACAGTAATGGCTTTCAACTACATATTTCTCGATGATATTCTGATGAAATTCGGAGCGACTGCCGAAACTGTGGCGTACGCCCGCGAATACATGCTGATAGTGCTTCCCGGAATGTTCCTCACAACCGTAACTTTCAACCTCACAGGGCTGATACGCGCCTCAGGCTACCCCGCCAAGTCGATGTACATTCTTGCGGGCGGCGCGGTTCTGAACATCATTTTAGACCCGATTTTTATTTTCGGCTTTGATTGGGGCATAGCAGGTGCGGCGTGGGCAACGACAATCTCAATGGCCACCACGGCTATAATTTCAGTCGCGCATTTCATTAGTCCACAGTCATTTATACGATACAGAAAGCACGCTTGGGCTATTAAAGGCTATATTCTCAGAAACATCACACTGATAGGCATGAGTCCGTTTCTGATGAACGTTGCGGCGGCGGGCGTTGTGGCAATCCTCAACAACCAGATACTGCACTACGGCGGCGACCTCTATGTGGGCGCTGTCGGCATCGTCAACACATTCGGGAATTTTTTGGTTCTCGTCATTCTCGGAATCTGTCAGGGAATGCAGCCGATAGCGGGCTACAACTACGGCGCCGGCCATAAAAAGCGGCTCAAAGAGGTCTATATTCTCACTATGAAAGTCTGCGTGCTTGTGGGCTTCGTAGGGAGCGTCATCACTTGCGCATTCCCGCGCCTCCTCGCCCGCGCCTTCACCACCGACCCTACACTCATAGAAATTGCCGTGCCGACAATGAGATTTTTTATGGTGATGTTCGCTCTTATAGGCTTCACAATCACAAACTCGAATTTCTTCCAGTCGATTGACAAGCCGTGGATCGCCATCGTCACAAGCCTCTCACGCCAAGTGATTTTTCTCGCACCGCTCTCATTCATCATTCCGCCAATTTTCGAGAGTTTCGGCATTCGCGGAATTGTCGGGGTTTGGTCGGCGATAACGATTTCCGATGTCATGGGGGCAGCACTTGCCGCCTTTCTGCTATACACGCAAAGGCACGTCTTTATAGAAAACAAAACCGAAAATCCTAATACTATTGTAAATTAAAACAGTAACCTGCAATGAAAAAATTCGGACTTGTCGGTTTTCCTTTAGAACACTCTTTTTCTGAAAAATATTTTACAGAAAAGTTTGATAATGAGAATATTGATGCAGAATATAAACTCTATCCGCTCAACAATATCCAAGATGTTAGAACTCTTCTCGAAAACGAACCTGAACTTGTGGGACTTAATGTTACTATTCCATACAAAAAACAGATAATCAATTATTTGACAGATATAGATATTAATGCTCAAAAAATTGGCGCAGTTAATACATTAAAAATAGAAAGAAAAGGAAAAATATTTATAAAAGGCTATAATACAGATATTTACGGATTTGAAATTTTATTGGAGGAATTTGATTATGAAGGGAAAAAGGCGTTGGTTTTAGGCAGCGGCGGGGCGGCGGCAGCGGTCTGCTTCGTATTAAGCCAAAAAGGGATTCCTTATAAAGTCGTTTCGAGGAACGAAAAAAATGGAGACGTAACATATAATGATTTGACATCTGATGACATTAAAGATAACAAACTGATAATCAATACAACACCACTTGGAATGTTTCCGAATGCCGAAACTTGTCCGCCTATTGATTACGATGCTGTCGGCAAAAATCATCTGCTCATAGATCTTGTTTATAATCCTTCAGAAACTCTTTTTATGAAAGAGGGAAGAAGGCGCGGGGCTGCTGTTGCAAACGGACTCAAAATGCTGCACGCACAGGCTGAGGCAGCCTATTCAATCTGGTCTGATGATGAAAAAATCACATTGACAATGAATAAGACAATCAATAATCTTTAAAACACTTTTTCACAATATCTTCTATGAAAAAACAACAGAAATTTTATGCTTTATGCCTTACTGCAATAGCGATAATTCTTTGCAGTTGTGGCGGAAACAAACAAAAAGAAATAGTTTCAGAAGCCGACCTTCCCGGTGCGCGCATAGGCTGCAATGCTGGGTCGATTTACGAAATCCAACTCGCCGCACGCAGCGACATCAAATTGTCAACTTTCAACTGTCAGGCGGACTGCATTGAGGCTTTGAGCAAAGGGAAAATTGATGTAATGCTTGATGACGACTGCGTTATGTCACCCGAAAGCAGAAAACGTCTTGGAATCAAAATCGCATTCAAAGGCGAAGATGGTTTTGAATGTGGTTTGGCGTTGCGAAAGAACGACCAACTTCTGTGTGAATCATTGAGTTACTTTATTGATTCACTGCGAAAAACCGGCGAATTGCAAGCCATCTATGAGCGTTGGTTTCTATGCGACAACCCGTCACTGCTCCCAATGCCAAACCTCGGACAAGCGCCCACGGGAAAGCCCATTGTGGTTGGAGAAGCAGTCAACATTCCCCCCACAGCGTTTCCTGTAGAACAACAGTGGCATGGGTTTGAGCCTGAGTTGCTGGAACGTTTTGCGCGTTACGCAGGACGTCCTGTGGAAATAATGTTCATACCTATCAACGGAGCCGTTGCAGCCCTTCAAAGCGGCAACATTGATATTCTCGCAGGAGGCGTATTCATAACTGACGAACGCCGCCAGACAATGCTCTTTACCTCAAGTCACTTCAGCTCTTATCCGGCATACTTCGTCAAAGACCGTTCCGATGCCCAAAATTCAGGCTTCGTTTCACATCTGAAACAGAGCGTTTACAATAACCTTGTGGTTGAAAACCGTTGGCGTTACATCACAGACGGCTTACTGACAACCATTGTCATATCGGTTTTTGCAATCCTGTTAGGTTCAATCTTAGGCGCTGCAATATGCTGGATGCGCATGAGCAGACGCCGCTGGCTAAGCCGCACAGCAAAGATATATGTTGACGTAATGCGCGGCATCCCGATGTTAGTCTTCCTGATGATTATGTTCTATGTTGTGTTTGCAAGCACCGGTGTAGGTGCCGTGACGGTGGCGGTAATCTCATTCGCCTTTAACTTTGCGGCATACGTAAGCGAAATGTTCCGCACCGCAATACAATCAGTTGGCAAAGGACAGATAGAGGCAGGGTTAGCTACCGGATTCACACGGGTTCAGACATTTTTCTATATCGTATTCCCTCAGGCGCTCCGAAATGTTATGCCTGTTTACAAAGGCGAAGCGGTGTCGCTGATAAAAAACACATCCATTGTAGGTTATATAGCGATTCACGATCTCACACGCGCCAGCGACATGATACGGAGCCGCA
Organism: Bacteroidales bacterium; assembly: GCA_017964755.1. GTDB lineage: Bacteria > Bacteroidota > Bacteroidia > Bacteroidales > WCHB1-69 > RUG11942. Next base: position 8,011 of record JAGCRI010000175.1, read on the forward strand.
CCTTCGATGCTTTCTTCCCTCTACTGATCATCACAATCATATACTTTATCTTGACATGGCTGTTAGGAAAACTGCTTGACAGCACTGTTTCTCAAAAAAACACTAAAAAATAATCAGAGTTACCACAATTTCAAAATCAAAAAATCATGATTGAAGTAAGACATTTAGGAAAAAGATATACAAATCCGGACGGCTCAACCCTTGACGTGCTAAAAGACGTAAACTGCACTATCGAAAAAGGGGAAGTCATCAGCATAATCGGTCCGTCAGGGACAGGCAAAAGCACATTTCTCAGGGCTCTCAACCTGCTTGACCCGCCAACAAGCGGAGAAATATTGTTTGAAGGACGCAACATCTTGGAAAAAGGCTACCCAATCAACAAGTTGCGCCAACGTATGGGCATGGTTTTCCAGAGTTTCAACCTCTACGAACATCTCTCTATCATTGACAATATCACTTTCGCGCCAATAAAACTGCGCGGAATGAAGCGCGAAGATGCTGAAAAAGAAGCATTGGAAATCCTGCATAAAGTGGGGTTGGCCGAGAAAGCGAACGCCATGCCAAGCGACCTTTCAGGCGGGCAGAAACAGCGTGTCGCCATTGCGCGCTGCCTCGCCATGCACCCCGAAGTCATCCTCTTCGATGAGCCTACATCCGCCCTCGACCCCACCATGGTCGGCGAGGTGCTGAGTGTCATCAGGCAACTTGCCCGCGAAGGCATGACCATGCTCATCGTAACCCATGAGATGAAATTTGCCAGAGACGTCAGCACGCGTATTTTCTTCATGAATGAGGGGATAATCTATGAAGACGGCACTCCGCAGCAGATTTTCCAAAACCCTGTGCATAGTGTCACAAAAGCGTTTGTACAGCGCATACACAAACTTGTTTTTGAAATCAAGGACGACAATTTCGATATGTTAGACATGCACTCGCGCATGGCTCAATTCTGCATCAAATACAACATTGCAGAAAAGCGCGGGAATATTGACAAAATCGCTGACATGATGTCGGGCAAGGTGCTTGCCACCTACAGGCCGCTCACCCTTCGTCTCACTTACAGCGAACAAGACGAAACCACTGCACTTGACTTTATGATTGAAGGGCTTGAAACTTCACCGCTGCAAACACCCGAAACCGACAAAAATGCCTTGGCGGAAGTGCGCAACTTGTCGAAAGAGATAATTGAAGAGCAGACCACGCGCGGGTTCCGTGTCAAAGTCATCATCTGATAGAACGCTTGGGCCTCCAATGCCGGAAACGCATTCAGGTTCTCTTTTAGCCATTAATCAGGCTATTATTGCATTATTAATGAGACGAGAACAAAAAGCCAATGGGCGGAAATGCCTGCGCAAAGCCCACCGATTGTATGCGCGCCGATTGCCTTTGAAATAAGCGGACGGTAGCCAATAGAATCGAGCATGGCAGCATGAGTGCTAAGATAACCGCTCCAGCACATTCCCATAGCCGTGAAAACCGCAATAGCGTTACTGTCAATAAGATGCGCTGCGTTGAAAGTAGGCACGAGACCGAGTGCGGCACCTGCAGCGCCAAGGGTTGTAATTGGGAACGCTATAAGTTCGGGGGACTGGAACCCGAAAAGCCATTCAAAGATGAAATTCACTTTGCCGGCGAGCCACGGAATAACCGGCACACCCTCAAAGGCCGCACCGGAATAAGAGCCGCCACCTGAAGGTCCGAATGTCAGCATCATCACAATAGTGGATATTACCAAGACTCCTGGTATTATTGTCAAGCCGATATCAACGCCGGTTTTCCCGCCGTCAAGAATGGAATTAAGCACACGTAGAAAAGTGTTCTCACGTTTTTCGTTCACTGTTTCCGCTGCTTCGCCGTCATCGTTAGTTTCGTCAGTGACAGCCGCCGCATATTCGGGGTAGGCTTTCAGCGTGAAACGTTGCATAAGCCGCGTTGAAATAATGCTGCCGATAGTCGCGCCAATCAGTCCAATCAGCGCGCCTCCGCCATATCCGAGCCCCACCATGTAGGCAAGCACCACAAGCCCCATGCCGAACGATGTCCCGAAATTTGTCAGCGAAGCGAGCTGATATTTCTTGAAATAACGGCTGAAGGCCTTGTCTTTCGAGAGCGTGATGATAGCCGGGTTGTCGCTCAAAAAAGTCATAACGGCACCGAGCGAAGCCACACCGGGGAGGTTGTAGAGCGGGCGCATAAGCGGGCGCAGCATCTTTTCGAGCAGCCCCACAACGCCGAACTCAATGAACAACTTGCTTATCGCCCCCGTCATCACCGTTATCGCCATTATATAAAATACGGTATCAAGAAGCAGCCTATATGCCGTCTGCATAAAAGAGTTGAGCATATTCGGGAGCGTCATCACTAACGACAAGCCCACAAAAAAACTCAGAAAGCAGATGAGAAAAATTGCCGTTTCTACAGGCTTGCTTTGTCTTATTCTTCGTAAAGTCCTGCGGTTAAAGAATTTATGTGAGAATATCTTCATTTGGTAGGATTTAATTTTTTCTCAAAATAGCGTAAAAAGTTAATATGCCATATCACACCGACTTTAGCATTGAGTTCACCATAATGTTCTTTCGTCTTTGCGACTGCCTCAACAGCATTTGAAACGCAGAAATGAATGCTCAGATCTTCGTTCCCTTTAGGATGATATTCAACCCCGAGACCGTAAAAAAGATAACTGCAGCCTGGTTTCATCATCGGGTCGCGGGCTTCCTCCACCGGACACTCTTCAGCCATGTTCTGGTCGTAACCGCCTTTCACAAACATATTTACATTCTTAACCCTAACATCAAACCTCGATACTACAGTAAAATCAGAAAAATACTTTTTCATATCAACGGCGCGGTTCTGGTAGTCAATGTACCAGCTGCATGGCCCGAACTCGAACTTATTGCCAAGTGCGATATAATTGGCGAAACTGCCGCGTTTCCGTTCAAAGAAGTTGACAGAATAAAGTGTTTTGAAATGGTTGAAATTGCCGCTCCAGAGAAGGCTGTAGCCGAAAAGTCCCTGTTTCCATTCGTTGTCGGTGCCTAAAAAATGGACGTAAGGCGAATTTGAGACCTGAAGCGTAAGCGTATTCTTTTCAGATTTATCTGTATATGAGGCAGACATGCAAAGCTGATAACACGAAAATTGAGTCCAATAATAAGAAGAAAAATAGACGTCAATTGGCGGAGCGTCATACTCGAAGCCGCCGAGTGCCACAACGCCCTGCCCTACCAAAAACGACCAGCGGCGGTGTGTATAACTGATATAAAGAGCCTCCATATTGTCGAAAAGCGAGGAGGCGCCCACGACGGCACTGATTTGCTGCTTATAACTGTATGCGAAGCCCTTTCCGAACTCGCCCGCCACGCTGAAAGCGAAATAATGCCCTTTCAGGCCGTAGTCGTTGCCCGAAGTCGCCAATGTGCTGCAAAGCGTATCGTTGTAATTGGAAGAAAAGTTCCCATCCACACGAACCTCAAACTGCAAATCGGTGAACTTATGTCGCACGCTGTCCTGCGCCGATAGCGGAATTGAAGTTCCAGTTAGGATAATTGTAAAAGACAATAATTGTAAATACCTTTGTTTCAACTCTTTAAAATTTATTTTTGACTTAAATTTTCAGAATGCAAAGGTATAACTTTTAAGCAAGCGGAAACATCGGGACGGAGAAAAATTTTCTGCGAATATTTACACAAATATCACTCCTGTTTCACAAACTTTACAGCCGTCCGATTATTCTTATCATCTGTGTAAAGAATTGTATATAAACCGTTTGCGTATTTGGAGATATTGAGTTCTGTTATTGCATCCTCCATTTTGACTGTTTGCAGCACCATGCCCACGGAGTTGATAAGCCGCAGTGTGCCAGCACCGTTCCAGCCTTCCACCTCGACCAGCACACGCTGCGAAGCGGGGTTGGGGTAAACCTGTAATTGAAGAGCAGTATTTTCTTCAACATTAGCTCCCCATACCAAATTAAGAGGTTCACACCCCAAATTTCCCATTGCCATATACGCAATAGTGTCATCTTTTTCAGCACATAGTAAAACGTAGTTGTATTTCCTATATACTGGCCATTCAGAATCAAACTCGGAAATAGGGTAATATGCACCAGAGCCTGTTGGCCCAAAGCATGAACCTATTCCTTCCATAAAACATATAGGTACTTTAGCGTAATCCAAGTTGAAAATATCTTCTACCATTTTGTTGGAATTAAAATATATCGTTTTATCATGGTTGTAAGAATATGAAATACTATCCACAACCATAGCAACATAGTCATTATACCATTCTGTTCTCGAATAGAATGTGTCTCCAATTGATAACGACATATCACAAACAAGATATTCCTCTTCATCTAAACTTTCAAGAAAATAGAGTTGACCTAAAAGTGTATCTTCCCTGATATAAGCAACAGGTGAACTAAAAGAATAATATGGCAATGAGTCAGGCATTGGATAATGTGAAGGAACTGCATATTCCGCAGTAACCTTCCTGTATAATTTGTTCTTTATGGTTGTTGTATCTCCCACATACATTCTTGCCAATGTCATATTGTAAATAATCGCATTTTTCTGCGTTTTTTCATCGATATTTTTGTTGAACTCGATATTCCAAACATTCGTCATGGAATGATATGTCGTGGAATTTTTTCCAAAGAACGACTTATACCCTTTTTGAGGAGTTATGGAATCTGTTATATTTACTTCTGAAGAATCCTGATTATCCTGCGCCGCCAAAAACAATGGCAGACACAATACTAATGCCAAAATTGTGATTTTTGTTTTCATCATATTTACATTTTTTTAATTATTTGTTGCAAATATATAAAAAAATTCAAATTGATTTAAAAAATTATTTTTCGCCGCAGATTTGCGGTTCTGGCGTGTTCAATGCGCGCCCCGTTCCTTAATATTACCTTCCCCTGACGGAGCGAACTCTGCGGCAGCGACTTGTCGCCTGAGAGACGAATCCCCTGCCACATCTTATTATTGCTGCAGTCGGTCAATTTGCCTCCGTCAAGCAATAGCAGTCCGCCACGGTTTACAAAAATCCGGCATAGGGAGTCCAAAGCGACCGTACCGTGAATGTCAGCCACACCGCCTGAGTCTATCACTATTTTGCCACTGCCGGCAACATCAACAAACGCGCCATATTCAACTTTGAGGGTGCAGCCTGCGCCGACAACAAGCTGTGCGCTGTCACCTATCACATAACGGCTGCCGCTTCTCAGCGCCAAAGTAGAGCTTTGCTCAAGCTCCACTGTCGTGTTTGGCTTCTGCTCAAAGTATGAGTTTGTGTGGCACACCATCACCGTCCTCGGCGAAAAAGTGCCTGTTACGCTGTCGCGATAAACCTGTGCAGGCGTCTCGTTCTGCGTAAGAAGAATGTTATACGGTGTGTTAAGTATTGCCGTGTCCTTCAATGCGATACTCCCTGTCCAGCGGGCATCGTTTGTTATGTCCCAATCGTCCCAGCGTATGTTAACTATGGCATCACGGTTATTGTTGAAATCCATCTCTATGCTCAATCCGGTAAGGAAAGTCGTGTCATTGTTGCGAGACTCATGTTCAAGCCATTTTGTTGCCGCATTCAAATATATTCTATTATAAAATGTTTTTGCATTACAAGTACTCGGATTCGTCCCCATATTTATCTTTGAATGTGTTGAAAATGCATCCCTTTCATCACCCATTTGCACAAGACTGTCTATTATGTTATTGCCTATCATTTTGCGCCAGATATAATATTCCATCTTCCTGTTCAGTATATTGTCCGTGTCGCGTGGTGAAAAATGGCTCTGCAAATCCTGTGCACCGCATAAAGGGTTGCTGTTGCCGCGTGTATGATAATAATAATGTTCATCCCAATTTATGCATTGGCAGTTGTATGGAGTATCAACATCAACCTTATGATAGTCATAATAACCCTCGGCTGGAATAAAACGCAAGTTGTCGCAGTCATAATACTCGTTCCAAACGATAGAGGAGTTTGGAGATTCCAAAATATCCCGTCCAACCTGATAATAGGCATATATGCCTGGGTTGCCTTGGGGACGGCAGCTGTCAAATAAGGAATAATCGTAAAAATCCAGTTTGTCGTTTAGTCCCACCTTATGGTTCTCAAGCCAGATATATTGGTTGGAGCATGCAGCTTTGCTTTTGTACGGCAACCTAATCCGTACCGCATCCCCATACGTCACGAAGTCGCGAAGCAGAAACGATGTGTTCCCGTCTGCGACCGAGACATCAGACACCACACTTAATGTATTCATCGGATTGCGGGCAGAGATATAGTCTATTGATGAAGGATGTTTCCAATGCAGCCGCCAGCGCTCGTAACCGTTACAGCCAATTAAAGCATTGCCGGAAGCCCCTATGATACCATAACCGCGTTGTATTCCAATGAAAGGTGAGAATGAAAATGTGGCTCTATGATTTCCTCCAGAAGTGTGAAATCCGTTGCCTCCCAATAGAGTATGTGCAAATTCATGTGTCAACACATTTGTGGGGCGTAGCGAAAAATTCATTACTCCAACACATTGGATTGTAAGTTTGTGAAAAACACAATTTCTATTTCCAATATTGATTTGATATGGCGGGCTTGTTAGAGTTTGGCCCTCACCAGGATTAAATCCGCCATATTTTTTCGTAATATTTCTGATAAGGACTTGTGCATAAGGGATTGCATCCTGCACGTTATTATAGCAATAATCTGATGGGGAATTATGTCCATACAATGCAGAAAAAACATTTGTGGTTATATAATTAAAAGCGGTTTTACAAATGTTGCTGTATGTAAATGAACCGTATGAATATATCACACGGCTTTCCCTTAAATTAACAACAATGAAATCACCTGTAACCTGAAGCGAGTCAAACGAGGATTCCCCGTAAAGCCGTGTCATGCCGTGTGTGTTTCCGGAAATATAAGACGTGTCTGTAATGTCAAGCAAAAAAGGTGGTATTGTGTTGGTTACGTTAATCCCTTCGTATAAAGTGTCTGTTACAATCGGCCATACATTTGTGCTGCCGTCAGTCTGGTTTGTATCAGGGTGAACATCATAAATTATGTTAATGCAAATTGTCAATGCCCTGAATTTTGAATTTGGAGCGACCCCGTTGCCATCCCAACTGTGCTTTTGCGCCGCCAAAAACAATGGCAGGCACAATACCAATGCCAAGATTGTAATTTTTGCTTTCAAAATAATTTGTGGTTATTAATTATTTGTCGCAAATATAAATAATTTCAATGTATTTAAAATAATTATTTTTCTCCCGCAGATTTACACAAATATCACTCTTGTTTCACAAACTTTACAGCAGTTTTTCTGTTTTTTTCATCTATAAAGATTATGGTGTAAAATCCATTGGGAAATTCCGAAACATCAATGGTGGAAGTGTCTCCTGACATGTTGACTTTTCGCAATACGACACCAATGGTATTTACTATGTATATTTTCCCATTATTATTAGGTTTGTCTATAACGACATTAATATTTTTTGCGGCAGGATTAGGATAAACCCTCAAAGAACCAGCTTTTCTATCTTTTACATTCCCATCTATATCGGTACGTGGATCACAGCCCCATATAGGATTTGTAATATAACTTAATGTGTCATCTTTTTCAACACATAAAAGAAGATTCGCATGCGACAATGGCATGCCGTTCAGGTAACTGTCAAACGTACGAGGGAAATAGCTGTCCAACCCCAAGGGACCGTTACAACCGCCTATTCCTTCTGTAAATGTAAATGGCATATTTTCGGCTTCATATATGCCAATATCCCACAAAGGGTGGTAAACCGCGTATGGATTAATATCATTGACAAGTTTGAAATGTATTTGTTTGACAGAATCAACATAATAAACACTGTCGGCGACAAGAATTTTATACTCAAAAAGTGGTGTATTACCATAGTTATAATTATAATATCGTTTAGCCATGAATGTATCCCCGACATTTAATGACATATCGCATACTAATATTTCTTCATCACGTACTGTTGTATCAAGAAAATATAGTCTTCCCGACATAGTGTCTTCCCTGACGAATGCGACAGAGTTCGTGTTTGGTTTTGGAACAGAACCTCCGTCTGGTGGTATTACAAGCATTTTACATATAATTTTTTTATACAATTTGTTGTTAATTGTCGCTGTGTCATCCACTGAAAATTTTGCTTTCCACACGCAATACATTGTATAATCGGTAACATCATCCTCTATATAAAAACATGAATTATATGGAAAAACGGTTGAATATGTAGTTGAATTTCCTCCAAAGAAAGACTTATACCCTTTTGGAGATGTTATTGAATCTGTTATATTTACCTCTGAAGAATCCTGATTATCCTGCGCCGCCAAAAACAATGGCAGGCACAATACCAATGCCAAGATTGTGATTTTTGTTTTCATAACATTTATATTTTTTAATTATTTGCGACAAACGTATATATAATATTTCAAATATGCAAAAAAATATAAAATTATTTTTGGTATTTCTGTGCAGATTTACACAAATATCACTCCTGTTTCACAAACTTCACAGCCGACCGATTATTCTTATCATCTGTGTAAAGAATTGTATATAAACCGTTTGCGTATTTGGAGATATTGAGTTCTGTTATTGCATCCTCCATTTTGACTGTTTG
>JAGCRI010000176.1 GCA_017964755.1 Bacteroidales bacterium
AGTATACAACACCTCGCGCACGACACCGCCAACAAGGTACGCACGGAACTCGCAACAGCTATCGAGAACTTCATCACTTCTGACAGTATACAACACCTCGCGCACGACACCGCCAACAAGGTACGCACGGAACTCGCAACAGCTATCGAAAACTTCCTCTCATCTGATAGCATTCAGCACCTTGCTCACGACACTGCAAACGTTCTCCGCAAAGAATTCAAAACTGTGATAAAGGATTTCATTAAATCTGACAGCATTCAGCAGCTTGTTGAAGATTCCCTGAAGAACTATGCGAAGACAACAGATCTCCCGACTGTCAACGACAATACCATCACAATTCAGAAGAACGGCGTTGATGTAGATAATTTCACTCTTAATGCTTCATCTGACAAGGCTATTAATATTACCGTCCCGACGACAGTTGCTGAACTTTCTGACGCAAATACATACCTTAAATCAGATAGCATCCAACATCTTGTTAAAGATTCTCTCGCCAACTATGCTAAAACATCTTCTTTGGCTACGGTCGCGACAACTGGCAGCTATAACGATCTGACAGACCAACCGACAATTCCGAGCACAGTCGCTGAATTGTCAGACGCTTCAAATTACGCATTAGTAGCGGGGAACAATACTTTCAGTGGAACAAACACTTTCTCAAGCACAGTTACAGTTCCGCAAGCGGTGAACACTACCACCCTCGCTTACACTAATAACGAAATGCAGGCCGTGTCTTACAAGGATCTTATGTTCCTATTTGACTCAATCCAGGCCAAATTCAACCAAATGCAGAAGGTTATCGACTCTTTGTCTGTTTTGGTCAATAACTCTCGAACAGCTCCTAATATTACGAACCTTCATATAACTCCACATACAAATTCAATGGACCTGGAGGCTTCGATCGCTATTGGAAGCTCTGCAATCACAGCACGTTATTTCTACTATAGTACTGTTAACAACATGGCTACGGCAACAAGCGTAAGTAGCGCATCAAATAACACGACTATCACAGGTCTCACCGAAAATACCACATATTATATATGGGTAGTTGCTTCTAACTCAGTAGGTACAGACACATCAGCTGTCTTCTCAGCAACAACAACACCGGGAATGCCTTCTATAAGTAACTTCCTCCTCGCATCAACTGACAACGGTCGTGGTATTATTGTTACAGCTGATGTGAATTTGCAAGGTGCGAGTTCGGCTACACTTAATATTAAATACGTTGAGACAGGAGAGACGGATACCCTTACATATTCTTCAACAATAAATTCTTCTATAAATGAGACAATTTCTTCCCTTAATATAGCTACGGACTACACTGTTATCATAACGGTGGACAATGGTGCCGATGTTCCCGCAACGCAATCCGGAACTGTAACAACATACGGGCTGCCTACTGTCGCTTCCACAACAGCTGCGAGTAGCATAACATACACTACAGCTGTCAGCGGCGGTAATGTCACTGCAAGCGGCGGAGCTTCTGTAATAAGGCGCGGTGTATGTTGGGTTGCCAGCCCTGCAATTCCTACCATTGCAAATGACACGACAATTGACGGTTCGGGAACAGGTATCTTTACAAGTATTCTCAAAGACCTGACTGCTTCAACAACATATAATGTGAGAGCATACGCTACAACACCTGTCGGCACGGCATACGGTCCTGTTCAAACTTGTACGACTATTGTGGGCACGCTTCCGTCAATCACATTGAATACTACATATACAGCCGCCTATTCTTATAATGCAATTGCTTGCGATGCTGAAGTAACCTCGGCCGGCTCTGAACCAATTATAGAGACCGGTTTCTGCTATAGCTCCACTAATTCCACACCGAGAATCTCAGATAATGTTTGGGTTAACTCAAGCACATCATTAGGAAACATTTATGATACTATTAGAGGTCTAACGACTAACACAACCTATTATGTATGCGCATACGCTACCAGTGACATTGGTACGGCATACAGTGCTGCAAAATCCATTACATTGTCGTTTGCTTGCGGCACCAGCACAATTACGGATTATGACAATAACGCTTACAATACTGTAGCTATAGGGAAGCAATGCTGGTTTAAAGAAAATCTCCGCTCGACTCATTATCCTAGCGGTGATCCAATAACAGCAGCATCCAGTTTCTCTGCGACTTCTCCTTCAATAGGTTATTATTACCATGTCGCTAACAATAGTGCTAATGACGCTACCCGCGGACTGATTTACAATTGGTCGGCTGTTATGCATGGCAGTGCCTCTTCTGACGCCATGCCAAGCGGTGTACAAGGCATCTGTCCTGAAGGTTGGCATGTTCCGAGTCACGCTGAACTCACCTCCCTCTTAGATTATGTTAACAGCATAGATGAATACAAATGTAACTTAACAGATGGGTATATAGCAAAGGCATTGGCTTCAACCCAATATTTTGAATCAACATCTACAGTTGTTTGTACTGCAGGCAATGATCGTGAAAGTAACAATAGCACAGGTTTCTCAATGGTGCCAGTAGGTATGGAAGGCGGTAACTCCAGAAGTAATAAGGATGCCACAATATGGTCTTCTACATTAAAAAGCATTGATACTGCCTACTTCTTAAGAGTTGACTACGCGCAACCTAAAGTTAATTGGGTTGACATAGGTTCAAAACCAGCAGACCATAAGAAGCATGCTTTTGCCGTCCGTTGTGTCCTTAACGACACTATTGCACTTCCTACACCTGATGTCAGAACTGCAGCTGTAAGCAATATTACCACAACCACAGCCTTAGCTGGTGGCAGAATTGCCGCCAATGCCATTTATGTAACTGAGAGTGGTATTTGCTACAGTACCTCAAATACGACACCCACAATCTCCGATACAAAAGTAGTTATCCCTATTTCAGATCCGGACTCCAATACTTTCACGAGCACTATTACAAGCCTCGGAGCAGGACAAACCTATTATTTGCGTGCTTACGCAATCAGCATTACCGGGACATTTTATGGAGAGGCCGTGAGTTTCACCACCGTAGCACCTTTTGTATGTGAGACAAGTACAGTTTCAGATTATGACAATAATGTGTATAACACAGTACAAATTGACGGACAGTGCTGGTTGAAAGAAAACCTGAGAACCACACATTACTCTGACGGTACCGCAATCCCATTGGGAAGCGGATATTCTGAAACTGCCAATTATCTCCATGTGGCAGGAGATGGTTCGAATGATGCAACGTATGGTCTGCTCTATAATCATAAGGCTGTAATGAATGGAGCAGCCAGCATAAATGCTGTGCCGAGCGGAGTTCAGGGAGTTTGTCCGACAGGATGGCACGTTCCAAGCCGGGCTGAATATGAAAATCTTCTTACATATTTATATAGCGATGCTGAATACCAATGTGGCGGCAATAGTAGCGATGTAGCCAAATCATTAGCTTCCACCACAACATGGAACTCGAGTACCACTTCTTGTGCTATTGGCTACGATACATCAACAAATAACGCGACAGGATTCAGTGCAGTGGCTGCAGGCGGTTGGTTCGGCAATTATTTTAATAAAGGTATTTATGCTGAATTACAAACTACTACCTCAGTTGACACTTCCGTTAGTTTATTCAGATTATACAAAGATTCTCCCAACTGTTATATGTTCGGCAGTCGCGACATAGGCGACTATTTCCCTGTCCGTTGCCTTCGCGATTAAATTGAATTTTTTTTATCTTTGCCGTTTAAAGATAAAAAAAATGAAAGTTCCTTTTTCTCCGCCAAGGATTGATGAAAAAACGATAGAAGCGGTTACCGAAGTTCTGCGTTCAGGCTGGATTACCACTGGCCCGAGGACCAAAGAATTTGAACGCCGTTTGGCTGAATATTGCAATGTTTCCAATGTCCTGTGTGTGAATTCCGCTTCCGCCGGACTTGAGCTTGTGCTGCACTGGTTCGGGGTCGGGCCGGGCGATGAGGTGATTCTCCCCGCATACACATACACAGCCACAGCCAACGTGGTACTTCACTGCGGCGCGAAACCCGTTATGGTTGACGTGAAAGACGATTTTAATATTGATGTCGCACTGATTGAGAAAGCCATAACCCCACGCACCAAAGTCATCATGCCAGTCGATATTGCCGGTTGGCCGTGCAACTATTACAAAATTAACGATTTGGTGCGGCGGAGCGACATTGTGCAAATGTTCTCGCCCACAACAGAAGAGCAGCGCAAACTCAGCAGAATACTCGTCCTTTCAGACGCCGCCCACTCATTAGGGGCAATGTACGCTAACGCACGCACCGGCAGTCTGACTGACATCACCGTCTTCTCTTTCCACGCCGTCAAAAACCTTACTACTGCTGAGGGTGGCGCAATCTGTTTCAACCTTCAAGAGCCTTTTGATAATGGTGAAATATATAAAACTTTGTGTGTTAAATCATTACATGGACAAACAAAAGACGCTTTCTCCAAAATGAAGGTCGGGGCTTGGCGTTACGATGTGGTTGAAGCCGGATACAAATGCAATATGACTGACATTCTCGCAGCCATAGGTTTGGTGGAGTTGGAGCGGTATGACCGTTATTTTGATAGTATTACAGATAGTGATGATTGCAAAATTTCCAATACTGGCAACTCTTCCTCAATGCTCGAAACGCGTTATAAGATTTTCAGCATTTATTCGGAAGAGTTTTCAAAGCACGACTGCTTTATTATTCCGCCGTATGGTAGCTATAGTGATGGAATACATAGTTCATATCACGCTTATCTGCTCCGTATCAAAGGCGCCACGGAGGAGCAGCGCGATGAGATTATCCAAAAGATTTCTGAAAACGATGTCGCTGTAAATGTGCATTTCCAGCCGTTGCCACTGCTCACATGTTATAAGAATCTCGGTTACAAAATCGAAGATTATCCTGTCGCTTACAAAAACTATTCATGCGAAATCAGTCTGCCGGTTTTTTATGATATGACATACGGCCAGATCGAACTGGTTATAAAAAGTGTTATTGATGCAACTTATTCAGTATTAAGACATAATTCATAAAAAAATGAAAAAGTTTTTTTACTTTGCTTTAATATGCTCCATAGCAATCATATCAGGATGCAAACAAAGCGGAGACGAGGTGGTAGGTGATTTCACGCACGAATTTCCAGCGAAAAAGTGGCTGCGTTTCAATGAGGCCGCAGGAGACGTGGAGTCTAACTATATAATCCACGAAGTTGATATAGAGGACACCGCCGCCGCTTATACCATATCACTCGATTTCCGCTACACGCCGCGCATAAGCGAAACCAATATACCGTTGGTGTTTTCGGTAATATCACCTGACGGGGAGGAGTCGCACATCCGTCCTACCCTACTTATCACCGACAAGAATAAGGGTATTGTCTCAAAAGTCATTTATCCGATAAAATATTTCAAAGTTCCCGGAACATATAAAATAATATTCTTCCAAAAGACGACCAAAATGGCGATTGACGGCGCGGTTTCAACAAATGTGAAAGTTACAAAAACAGGAAAGTAGAACTATGCTAACACCCGCTAAAAAATCATCATGGAAAAATTAATCAAGAGGATTTTTGGCAACAGGATACTGAAACATGCCACGACATTGGTCACCGGCACTGTGGTCGCACAGCTCATCCTTATAGCGGTACAGTTGGTGATACGCCGCCTCTACTCGGCCGATGACTTCGGTGCGTTCTCGATATACATGAGCATTGTCAGTATTCTCGTCATAGTGGTTACAATGCGTTACGAACTCGCAGTTGTGCTGCCAAAAGAGGAGAAAACTGCCACATCGCTCCTTTTAGGCGGAATTTTCATTTCTTTTGGCCTCAACATTATTTTCTTTCTGATTATTTTTTTCTTAAACGACCCTATCTCCAATTTTTTTAAAATACCACCCGGATACAAAAAATGGCTCTATTGGATTCCTATATCCACATTTCTGTATTCTGTTTACCAGTTTTTCAACTATTGGCTCACACGGCATTCGGCTTACAAAGCCATCTCATTAAACAAAGTATGCCGCAGGACATCTGAAGGGCTTGTGCAAATTGCAGGCGGGGTGGCAAAAGTTCAGCGCGGACTTGTTTTTGGCGACATCTTCGGGAATTTTATAAATATCATTTCAGCGTATGTCCAAGCCACCCGCAGAGGACTCACTTTTAACGGACAAACAGCACAAAGTGTTTCAAATGCCCTGCGTACATATTCAGAATTTCCTAAATATCAGGCAATTCCAGCTGTACTTAATACTACAAGCACTCTGCTTCCTGTTTTTTTTCTAAATGCTTTCTTCGGAGTGTCAGTAACAGGATACTTTGACCTCAGCCGGCAGATTCTTGCAGTACCCATCGCTTTTATCACAGCTTCGCTTATGCAGGTTTTACTTAAAGAACTTCGCGACAAAGTCGTTGGAAAACAGAAGATTACGGAAACCATACTGAAAACAGCCGGCGTGCTGGCAGCGATAATTTGCCCATTCGCATTAATCATCATTCTTTGGGGGCCACAGCTATTCTCGTTTTTCTTTTCCCCCGCGTGGACCGAATCAGGTTACTATGCGCGGATTCTTTCATTCGCCTTTGCTGCCCAGTTTATAGTCTCCCCTCTTAGCATTAGTTTTACTGTTTTGGAAAAGCTTAAAACATTGGCTATCTGGCAAATCTGCTATTTCTTCCTTATTCTTTCACTTTACTTCTTCAAATTTTTGCCAATACAACAGTTCCTGATTGTTTTTACTGTTTTTAATGTGATAGCATACATTGTCTATTTTGTTATGATTGTAGTACAATGCAAAAAATTCGACAAGTTACTATGAGTAGGCTAAAATCGTTCATTGTGCTGACTTTAGGCAATAAATGGGTTCATGTGGCAGCCTTAATCATATATTATGCCCTCATGGTTCGCGAATACTATAATTTTGTCTGCCCTCATTTTTCACATCTTCGCTTCAAGTGGCATTACTCCACTGCGTCAATACTTATCGGGACCGTGCTGATTGCGCTTTTATCCGTTTGCGTTTTCAAGTTAAGGCACTCCTCAGGCTTTGCACACGCCCTCGCTGTTTTTGTATCTGTCCTTTTTTGTGTTCCGTCAATAGTCTTGTACCAATTCGGCAGTTGCAGCATTTTTCCATGCCTATATTCACTGCTGTTCATATTTTTGATTTCAATCAGTCTGCCAAATATCCCGTCACACACCGTCCCCACTGTTCCACAACGGTACCGTGTCCCATTGCTTGCAGCTTTGGCAGGCATTATGATTATACCTTTCTTTTTTGTTTTCGGTTTCAATTTTGACTTCAGTGTTTTCTCAATGGGGCAGGAGATATACACGGCGCGGGCTGCGGCGCGGGCTCGCTCAACAACACTCACATCCTATCTTTTCGGCCCGCTTACAAAAGTTCTGCTGCCAATACTGCTTGTGATAGGACTCGCGCGAAAAAACTGGATATTGGTATTCCTATCTATTGCTGCATTGCTATACATTTTTCTTGTGAATCCTCATAAGTTTGTATTTCTTTCGGTTTTTCTCATTATTCTTTTTTTCTTTTTTGATGATTATAACCTTAAATCCGGGATTGCGCTTTGTGGTGTTGTTCTAATGATAGGGGCAAGTGCTTTATTCACATTTGTTTCCGGCAATATTCTTCCGGAAAGCATTCTCGTGAGAAGAATGTTTTTTGTGCCTGCCCAACTCAGCAGTGCCTACTTTTCTTTCTTCGACAATAATCACATCTATCTATCTCACAGTATATTACATCATTTTATTGAATATCCTTACCATTTGGACCCGCCTCACGTAATTGGACTGTATATGTATGGGCGGACAAACGTGAGCTGCAATACAGGCTTTATCGGTGACGGTTTTATGAATTTCGGCCACTTCGGAGCACTCCTGTTCACAATCGGGACAGCCGCGGTTTTCCGTTTTCTTGAAAGCCTTAGGCTCAAACCGGAATTTTTCGGAGTGATACTGCTCACACTGTTCACTTTTTTAAACAGCGCATTTTTAACAAGCCTTTTGACTCATGGGGTGATTTTCCTTATGATTGTTGCTCTTTTTTTCTTAAAAACAGATAAAGATATTGGAGAAAATGAAAAATAAAATTTGTCATCTCACTTCTGTCCACCCGACATTTGACACCCGCATTTTTTGGAAAGAGTGCGTTTCGCTGCAACGTGCCGGCTTCGATGTCAGTTTGGTAGTGGCCGGCGCCACTGACCAAGTTGCCGATGGGGTTAAGATTTATGGCGTTAAAAAATTCCCTGACAGGTTTTCTCGCATCTTAAAATCGGGGAAGCCAATTCTGCAAAAGGCGCTTGAAATTGATGCCGACATTTATCATTTTCACGATCCTGAGCTGCTTTCTGTCGGAAAAAAGTTATCCGCAAAAGGTAAAAAAGTGATATACGACAGCCACGAAGACCTGCCGCGGCAGATTCTGACCAAACCGTGGATTCCGAAATTCATGCGCAGTTTGGTTTCAAAGTTAGTGGAATTTGTGGAAAACAGCCGCGTCAGGAAAATGAGCGCCGTAGTCGCTGCGACACCACACATACAGGAACGTTTTCAGAAAGTTACCAAAGCGCAAGTTATATCTGTATGTAACTATCCTATAATCAGTGAAATAACTTACAATAATAATTGGGAGAAGAAAGAAAAAGCGGTATGCTATGTAGGCGGGCTATTCCTTGAACGTGGTATTTTTGAGATGGTGCGCGCGGCGGGCGCGGCAAACGTCCGTCTCAAATTGGCAGGCTCATTCTCGCCCGCCGCGCTGAAGACGCAAGTGGAAAGCGAACCTGCATGGAAAAACACTGATTTCTACGGTTTTATCGGGCGTGAAGAGATTAACAGACTATTGGGCGAATCAATGGCGGGACTGCTCCTTCTGCACCCGATGCCGAGCTATAAGGATTCGCTGCCTATTAAACTTTTTGAGTATATGGCAGCCGGTATCCCTGTCATTTGTTCCGATTTTCCTCTCTGGAAATCAATAGTTTATGAATCAGGATGCGGCGTATGCGTCAATCCTCAGAATCTTGAAAAGATTTCAGAAGAGATTAGCAGCATTACAGAAAATCCGGAAAAAGCCCGCGAGATGGGTGAAAACGGTCGCAAGGCTGTTCTTGAAAAATATAATTGGGGAACACAGGAAAAAATTTTGTTAGAATTATATAACTCTCTGCTTAACAACTAATTATGAAAACTGTATCTATTGTAATTCCGTGCAGGAACGAAGCTGGTTACATCACCGCCTGCCTTGATTCAATCATAGCTTCAGATTACCCCAAAAATTACCTGTCGGTTTATGTTTGCGACGGGCTCAGCACCGACGGCACAAAAGAAAAAATAGAGGAGTACGCTGCACAATTCCCGTTCATCCATCTGATTGTCAATGAAAAGCAGACAACCCCATACGCACTTAATTTGGGTATTCGCGCTGACAACAGCGACGTGGCGATTATCTTGGGCGCGCACAGCACCATTGAACCGGATTTTATCACAAATAATTGTAAGGCTCTCTTCTCAGATGAATCTGTCGGGTGCGCCGGCGGGACCTTAGTGAACAGTTATGACAATGACTTGTCACGCGCAATAGGCTACGCAATGTCACAGCCGTTTGGCGTCGGCAACGCCTATTTCCGCACAGGAACCAAAGCCGGATACGTGGATACTGTCGCTTTCGGAAGCTATAAGCGCGAAGTTTTTGATAAAATCGGATACTTTGACGAGCAGCTCACACGCAATCAGGATGATGAATTTAATTTCAGGGTAAAAAAGTCAGGTTTTAAGATTTTACTTGACCCGTCAATCCGTTCCCATTATGTGGTGCGCTCCTCTTTTGGCAGGCTTTTGCGACAATATTTCCAGTATGGCTATTGGAAAGTCTTTGTAAATCAAAAATATAAGATGATAACAACTATACGGCAATTAGTACCTTTCCTTTTTGTGGCATTCCTTGTTGCCGGTGCGGTCGCTTCAATTTTTTCTTCATTGTGCCGATGGCTTTATGGCATGATACTTTTGGCATATCTGCTTTTGGCATTCTATTTTGCCGCAACATCAAAACTATCCATAAAACATTGGGTTTCAATCATATTATCATTTCTGATTCTTCATATCGGGTATGGCTGCGGCTACTGGGTCGGCATTTGGGATTTTTTAATACTTAAAAAGAACCCCGCCTACGACAAACTTAGCCGCTGATAAAAGGTCTGCGATAATATTGGAAATTTGCTTATCTTTGCAGGCTTTTAAGATAGCAACAATCTTTGTTTATGAATAAATTTGTTCAATATAAATATTTTTAACATGAAAAGGATTTTTGTATTCGCGTGTTTTATTTTCTTAGCAATTACAGGATATTCTCAAAACACTTTTTTCACCTATCAGGCAGTGGTGCGTGATAACAACAATCATCTTATTATTAACCAGACTGTTAGCGTCAGAATATCGCTTATTCGTGATACCCCTAATGGAACAGCTGATTATGTTGAAACACATTCGGCACAAACCAACGCTAACGGACTTCTGACACTTATGGTCGGCAAAGGAAGTGTAGTCTCAGGAAACATGACAAACGTTGACTGGGGGAACCATATATATTATTTGAAAAATGAGGTGGATTTGAATGGTGGAAACAACTACGTAGTCAACAGTGTTCAGATTGTCCCCGCTGTTCCGTTTGCCCAATTTGCAGCAAGCAGCGACTATACTGAAACACAAGTACTTAGCATTAGCAATGATACCATCTTCCTTAAAGGCGGCACTAACAGTTTTGTGAAACTTCCCATAACGGATATTCACATTCCTGACAGTATTTCTTCATATATAAACGATGTGGGTTATATCACGTCAGATTCAATTCCAACGAATATTTCGTTTTTCAACAACGATGCCGGTTATATCACTTCATACACCGACTCGCAACAGTTAAGCATTTCCGGCGACACATTGAAACTTGAGCGCGGCGGCAGTGTCGTGTTAGCATCATCGTGCTGCACTTTGGTTGACAGCCTCAACTGGAAACTCGACAGCTTAAACAATGGTATGGACAGTCTGGCCAACGTGATTGCAACTTTGGAATCAATAGTTTGCATGCCGCAGGTCATCACAGGCAATATTACTTCAACTCACAATGACACAGCCGTTTGTGGAGGAAGTGTAACATCTTATTGTGGTGTTGAGGTTTCAGACAGAGGCGTTTGCTGGAACACAACAGGAACCGCTGACATTTCGGGAAACCATACTTCTGACGGAAACGGAACAGGTGATTTCGTGAGCATAATATCAGGGCTTGTCCCGAATACAACATATTACATAAGGGCTTATCTAATCAGCGGGAATGACATAGTTTATGGTAACGAAATACAATTTTCAATAAAAATTGACGCCGCAGCTGCTGCTGTAACAACCGCAGCCGTGAGCAGCATCACAAACAATTCTGCCGTTTCAGGCGGAAACGCCACCGCTGACGGCGGGTCAAGCATAACAAAACGCGGTGTATGCTGGAGCACTTCGCACAACCCGACTGTTGCTGATGACCGCACCGCCGACAGTCTCGGATTAGGAAGTTTCACAAGCAAACTTACGGGACTGGCTCCGCAGACAACATATTACGTAAGGGCATACGCTGTCAATAGCAACGGCATCGCCTACGGTGAGGAAAAATCCTTTACAACCAACGGCCCTTGCAACGGAGAATCTTCAGTAACTGATATTGACAATAACGAATACGAAATTGTGGCTATCGGTTCACAATGCTGGATGAAAGAGAATTTGAGAACTATTACCCAACCGGATGGAGGTGGAATGACGGAAGGATATTATGAGGAAGACTGCGGTTGGGAGGAGGCACCAGGTTATTATTATCGAATTGATGAATATGGTGAAGAGGTAACCTATGGGGAAGATTGGGAAGACTGGTGGAATGACGAAGGGTACGAGATGTTTTGGCAAGACCCTGTCTGGCACGATGAATGGTGCCCTACATATATGTATTTTGGGGTTGATATGTGGGGAAGTTATTATTGTAATGATGCATTTTATTGTTACCCTGATAACAATGACCAAGGCTCCGCTGACACGTACGGAGTATTATACAATTGGGTAGCAGCTATGAATAGTGGCTCAAAAGAGGGGGCTCAGGGAATTTGTCCTAACGGATGGCATATTCCAACACAAGCCGAATACAACACGTTGATTTCATACGTAAGCAGCACAAGCAGTTGCAGCGGCACAGCCACATACACGGCAAAGGCTTTGGCCTCACAAGACGATTGGGATTCAAGTTCTAATGCTTGTGCAGTGGGCAATAATTTGGGCGATAACAATGCTTCAGGATTTTCAGCCGAACCTGCTGGCTGCGCGGGATGTACAATAGGGAATGCTGTATCATATTGGCTTTCAACGGAATCAAAATATTACCAACCATATTATTTCAGCTTGTACTATGATAGAGCAACTATACAATATGGTACAACAAGTCGTGATCAGTATCATTCTGTCCGTTGTATAAAAGACTAACAGCAATGATAAATGGGTAATGATTAATGAATAATGGACGATGAAAAGGATATTAATTATAGTTTGTATATTTGTTTCTGCGTTATCACTAATAGCGCAGAATAACAGCTTTTCGTATCAGGCTGTGGTGCGCGACAGCAACAATTATCTCGTCTTGAACCAAACTGTCGGTGTAAAAATCTCATTCCTGCGAGATTTTCCTAACGGTGTAGCGGAATACATTGAAACCCATACTGCCCAAACTAACGACAACGGCCTTATCACATTGTTGGTAGGAAAGGGAAATGTAATTTCGGGCAGCATGACAAATTTGGATTTGGCAAATCACGTTTATTACCTTAAAAGCGAGTTTGATATTTATGGAGGGACAAATTATGCTATTAAAGACATACAGATGATATATGGTGTTCCCTTTGCACAACATTCCGCTAATACAAATTACACTGAAACACAGATAATTAGTATTAGCAATGACACCATTTTCCTCACAGGGGGCACAAACAGTTTTGTAAAACTTCCTATTGCTGACATTCACATACCAGATTCTCTTTCTTCTTTTGTAAATGATGCCGGATATTTCACGTCAGATTCAATTCCTGCAAATGTTTCATTTTTCAATAATGATGCGGGATATATTGTTGCAGCGCCTGCTTCCCAGCAATTAAGCATTTCCGGTGACACGTTGAAACTTGAACGCAGTGGCAGCATTGTCATTCCTGCACCGTGCTGCTCATTGGCTGTCGCTATCAACAATCAGGCCGACAGTTTGCTGGGGGCTCTTGACAGTTTGAACGACATAGCTTCCATGCTTTCGGCCATAGTTTGCCGTCCAAAAGCTGCCACCGCTACCGTAACCGCCATATCAACCGATTCAGCTGTTTGCGGAGGCTCTATAACTTCGCCGTGCGGATATACTATCACAGAAAGAGGCGTTTGTTGGAATACTTCAGGTAACGCTAATTTGACAGACAGTCACGCTTCTGACGGAAACGGAACAGGCAATTTCACGTATGCTCTCACAAATCTTACACCAAATACAACATATTATGTCAGGGCTTATGCAATTTGCGGTAATGATACTGTTTATGGAGAGGAAAGGGTATTTGTAACCAAAGCCCCATAATGAATAATCTTTAAGAATAGAAGAAATACGCTAACTCTGACAGTTCCTCGCGGCTGTATTTTGAGATTTTGTGTACTTTTGCATTTTTCAATCTAAAAAATGGAAGACTCTTCTAACATAAAGCAGAAGACACAGCGCGGTCTGTTATGGAACATGCTCGAAAGAATCGGGGTGTACGCCATTCAGTTTTCCGTTACTATCTACATCGCCCGTATCCTCGACCCGCACGATTTCGGGCTTATTGCTATGCTCGCCCTCTTCACCCAACTCTCCACAATATTCATCGACAGCGGCTTCTCACGCGCTCTTATCCAGAAAAAGGACCGGACTGAAACAGATTTTTCAACCATTTTCTTCTTTAATCTTGCCATAAGCATACTTATCTACCTTATTCTTTTCTTTTCCGCTCCCATAATAGCCGGTTATTATGAGGAGCCGCAACTTATCCCGATTTCGAGAATATTGTTTATCAATTTCATTATCAGCGCGTTCAATATCGTGCCAATGGCGAAATTGTCGATTGCTGTCGATTTCAAGACACGCGCCATAATAACAACAATAGCCACCTTGTTCAGCTATGCGGCTGGCTTCGTCATGGCAATTTCGGGCTGCGGCGTCTGGACACTTGTCTTCCTCAACATCTCGAATACGGCAATGACAACACTGCTTCTTATAATAAAATTGAGATGGAAACCTGCCCTGACATTTTCAAAGGAGTCGTTCAAACAAATGTTCAATTATGGCTGGAAATTGTTGATGGCAAGCATTATATCTGCTGTAAGCACAAAGATATATTTTATGGTGATTGGCAAGAAATTCACCACTGATGATGTCGGATATTACGACAAGGGCGAGCGCATGCCAACTTTTGTTTCAGGCTCGCTGATGACTGTCCTGCAGAATGTGAGTTTCCCGATAATGTCTGAAATGCAGAATGATGACCAGCGATTGAACAGTTATTACCGCAAGCTGATAAGATTATGTGTTTTTTGCGTTTTCCCTTGTATGATAGGGTTTGCATTGTTGGCTGAGCCGCTGACACGTTACCTGCTTACCGAAAAATGGCTGCCTGCAGTGCCTTTAGTACAATGGTTCTGCATCTCATACCTTTTCATGCCGCTCTGCTCGCTCAACACAAACTATCTCAACGCAAAAGGCGACTCCGATATGACATTACTCATAGAATGTATAAAACTGCCTATAGGATTAGCTATACTGTTTGCCTCACTGCAATGGGGAGTACTCGGTATTGTGGTCGGGCGCGCTATAAACTCCTTTATAGGCTTTTTCGTGAACGCCTATTTTCCCGGACGGATGTCAGGCTACACACCATGGAAGCAGCTTAAAGAGATGGTGCCCACTATGCTGGCAACAGCATGTATGGCGGCAGCTGTTTGGCCTATAGTCCATTTTCTGCCAAACTCTTACGACATTGTCAAAATATTGTCCGCACCCGTTGTGGGCGGCGGCGTCTATTACGGTGTGTCTCTCCTGCTCCGTATTGATGAAGTGAAGGATATGAACGGAATTGTCTCCACATACTTGAAGAAAGCATTCCATAAAAACTGAAAAAACTACAATTTCAGATAATAGCCAAGTCCTGCGGTATGTTGCGCATTCGGCTTCGAGGCAAAGGAGTTGTACATATAGAAAATGTCAATTGAACTGTATTTTGCGAATGAAATCTCCGTACCAACGAAATATTGTGTCATATTCCATTTGCTCCACGAAAATATTTCAAGCGAAAGATACGGTGTGAAACGGCCGGCTTTGTATTGTGCCCGCAGGAAAGAACGAATCACATTGGAAAATTTTCTTGTATTCTGATTATATGCAAGCATATATCTTTCCCTCACCGAAACAGAGAGGTTTTCACGGGTCAGGGTGCCTGTGACGGAAACGAGAAAATCGTGGCGGAGTGCCATATCCGACAACAGCATAATGTCGTAGGCGACGTCTATTTTAAGCCACTTAAGAGGCTGGTACCCAAAAGTGGGGCGCAAATACGAAATATCCATCCGCCGGCAGAACTCTTTTGTACGGAATTCGCCGCGAAAACCAATGTAGAGACCGTTTTCCCATTTCTTGTTCAACTGGAACACTGTCCATGTCCCAAAATCGTCCTTGTCGCTTTCCTGAGAAAATATTTGGTTTTGAAAACTGATATAAAATGTTATAACTAAGCAGATTATTAATTTCTTTACCATAAAATTGCAGCAGATGAAGAGTTATCCTTAAATTATGCTTGCAAAAATAATCAAATAAAAAACAACTCATATTCTGCCAAATCAGTTTGACAAAAAAAGTTAAAAATACATTGTACCGCTGCTTGTAAGGAAAATTTTACTATTTTTGTAACTTGAAATAAAAAGAAAACAATTATAAACCTTAAATCAATTTTATTATGAAAAAAACATTATTACTTAGCATGCTGATGGCATTGGGATTCTTCTTTGCCAACGCACAGACTCTGCCAATCTATGATGATTGCTCGAGTTACCCGCTCTACACAATTAACCCTGCAGGGTACTGGAAATTCGTTGATGTTGATGCTGATTCAACCTATGGATTCCAAGGAATAACTTTCCCGAACAATTTCTGTCCGATGGCATTCATCTCTTTCGATTTTGAGGATGCAGGGACTTCCTACACTGTAGAATCTCCTTCCGGAAATCCTGTTTTGGCTTGTTTTGCCTCTACCCTTAAACACAGTACCGGGAATAATGACTGGCTCATAAGCCCACAACTTCCAAACAACGGCAACAAATACATCTTCTCTTTCTGGGCAGCAACCTATACTGACCAATATGGAGAAGAGAGATTTAATGTGTTCTATTCTACAACAGGTGATAATCCTTCTGATTTTACTATGGCAAACTGTCTGAATCTTCCATATACTGATGTTCCTGAAGATTGGACAAAATACACATACGAAGTCCCCGCTAACGCGAAATATGTTGCAATAAACTGTGTGTCAAAGGACAGGTTCATCTTTTTGGTAGATGACATCACCCTCAAAGAACTTTTCCACAAAAACCTGGAAGCATACGCACTCGGTGTTCCGGATTATTCATGCGAGTTGACCGACCAAGAGAAAATCCAAATTGGAATTGTAAACGAAGGTGTTGACACTGTTTATGAGTTTGACGTAGCTTATCAGATAAGCAATCATGCTCCAGTTGTTGAGCACGTGACAACAACTCTTCTCCCTGATTCATCTTACATCCACACATTCGCAACTTTGGCTGACCTCACATTCGCAATGGATGCTGATTCAATCCGCGGCTGGGTTGTTTTGCCAAATGATGAGTTCCTCGGAAACGACACAACAGCATGGTATGGCACTGGTGTTCCCGCGCCCGCAACTGTTACCTACACCAACGACTTTGAAACTGAAGACCAATTGAAAGGCTGGTCAATTGTTGACGTTGACGAAGACGTTTACGGCTGGCACTACACAACAGAAGATAATGGCAACAAACTTTTCTTCTGCCAAACATTCAACTCTACTCCTGTCAATGACTGGCTCTTCTCCTCATGCTTCGATCTTCAGGCAGGCGATTACACAATCGAATTCCTTTACAAAGCTTATTCATCTATCTACACTGAAAAATTGAATGTTTATTATGGCACAACTCCTGATCCGGCTTCAATGCAGCTTATCGGCAGTGTTTCATTCTCAAACGAGAACTTCAAGACCTTCTCACAGATATTCAATATTCCTGCTGACGGAATCTATTACATTGGCTTCAAAGGCGCAAGCGCTGCTTCACAAGGCGACATCTACCTTGACAATGTCCTTCTTAAACTTGCTGAGAAAAACGACATCGCTGTTGTTGCACACGGCGTTCCCGCTCTCAGCTGCGAACTGACAGGCGCTGAAACAATCAAAATGACCGTCAAAAACACTGGCGTAAGCGAAATCACAGCTTTCAATGCTTACTATCAGGTTGGCAACGGAACTCCTGTTGTTGAGTCTGTTACTGAAACTATCGCTTCAGGTGCAGAATATGAATACACATTCACCACATCGGCTGACCTCACTGTTCCCGCAATCGCAACTGTAACCCTCTGGGCTGAACTCGCAAACGACAACAATGCTGACAACGATACTATTACAGCTGAAACCGGCTTGGTCGCTTCTGTCACATCATACCCATACGAAAACAAATTCACTACAGAAGCTGACATCCTCAACTGGAGCACACTCAATGGTCTGAACAATGAATGCTATTGGAAAATAAACACTAGCGGATATTGGTATCACATTGGCAATCTTTATTATGCATCAATGCCAGAATACTCATACTATACAGGTGGTGAAGACTTCCTCGTATCTTCATGCTTGGATTTCCAAGCTGCGAAACAATACGAGTTATCATTCGATTATGCTGTTTATGACCCTGATCTCACCTCAAGCATGAAAATCTACATCGGCAAGAAAGTCAGTGACAACCCCAATGACTATACTCTCCTTGACGAATTGACAATGTTCAATAACCAAGAATGGGCAACATACGATAATATATTCACAGTTCCCGAAGATGGCACATACTACATTGCTTTCTACGCTTACAACAATCAGAGATCAATGTTCCTTGATAACTTCAAAATCAGCGACAATGTCGGTATTAACGACAATGAAAACGCTTCATCATTTGTCTCCCTCTATCCTAACCCCACAAAAGACATGGTTAATCTGAGAAGCAACGACAACATGTCAATGGTTAGCATTTATGACGTATTCGGCAAAAACATCGCCAATTATGAAGTTTCAGGCAACGAAGCGCAAATCAATGTTGCAAACCTCGCTTCTGGCTTGTACGTTGCTAAAATAGCTACAGAAAACGGTGTTGTTGTCAAGAAATTCAACGTTCAGAAATAATGACATTCATTTTCCCAATAATGGAAAAGGCCTCCTTGGTGAGGCCTTTTTTATTTGAAAACCAGACATTTAATAAATGTATATAGTATTTTGCGTAAATAATCACAAATATTAGTTATAGGAAAATGAAAAATACCGATAATTAGCTATTTGCCCGATACAAGCAACTCTCTATCTTTGCAACGTAAAAACAAATAATGCCACTGCCATAATCCATATACAGGCTTTTATTGTTTTAAGGATAGTAATAATTGCGAAAAAGCGGCTTGCACAAGGCCGTTTTTTTGTATTAAGAAAAATTTATAATTTTAAACCCAGAAATTGAAGAGGTGTTTTAATTTTGTATATATTTGCAAGCAATACTTTTAAAAGAAAAACCTCATACAAAGTGATGTTTATTTATGGAAGGTGTTTTTAATTTCAGTAAGGCTATAAATGCGGTGCTATATATTATAAAGCACATTAAAAGAGCTGATTTTCATAAGATTTTCAAAATACTATACTTCTCTGACAGAGACATGTTAGCACAAACAGGCATGATGATAACGGGTGATACATATATAGCAATGAATGATGGTCCTGTCCCATCGAACATTTACGACATATTCAAATCAGTAAGAGGAGATGGATTTTTTAAGAATATGAGCGATCTGTCATCATTTATCGGTGTTGAGAACTGGGATATTGTTGTGGCTAAAAAGGATCCTGATATGGGGCAATTTTCAAAAATGGACATAAAAATAATTGACAATGCCATACAGAAATATGGAAACTTGTCGTGGGATGAAATCCGAGAGAAATCGCACGATTACGCGTGGCGCAGCACAACACTTAACCGCCCAATGTCCGTAAAAGATATGCTTATTGAAAGTGGGAGCGATGACGGTTTTATTCAATATGTTAAAGAAGAAATGGAGTTGGAAAGGCTTGTAAGATAACCGAAAATGAGTGTTGATATTCCACAAAATACGCTTTCTTTAACATTTAAATCCACCATTAGGATAGGTGATGTTTTTCTTAAATGCTTTGATGGCATCAGTCATCCGAAATTTTTTATTATAACAGGCATTTCACAAGATAGGGTAACTGTATGCAGCGTATTCATCAATTCTAAGATTCATCCATCTTTGTTTAATAAACCAATTCTTCTCAACGCTCAGATTCTTCTAAAAAAAGATTCAAACAGTTTTCTTTCTCATGATTCCTATGCCAACTGTTCCCATACTTTCATATTGGATTTAACACTACTTGCTGAAGACATTGCTAATAAAAAATGTAAAGTTATTGGGACTTTGAACTATGATGATATTACATCTGTAAGGCGTGCCATTATTGATACAGGATTGTTAAGTCATGATACTGAAAAAACATTTTTCAATGATTTACTTCATTGACAGAAGTAACCTTTAATTTCAAAAACCGATGAAACTATACATAGTCCCCACTCCGATTGGCAATCTTGAAGACATCACGCTGCGCGCTCTCCGCGTGCTGAAAGAAGCTGATTTTGTGCTTTGCGAAGATACAAGGACCACAAAAAACTTACTGAGGCACTACGAAATGGACAAGCGCTGCTACGCATACCATATTTTCAACGAACACCAGCAGGTGGCTAATTTGGTGAATATGATAAAAATTGCGGGCAGCGTTGCGCTCACAAGCGATGCCGGCACACCTGGCATTTCCGACCCCGGATTCCTCCTGATACGTGAATGCCTTGCTGCTGACATTAAGGTGGAATGTCTCCCCGGAGCCACCGCCCTCATCCCTGCATTAGTCAATTCAGGACTGCCAGCCGACAAGTTCTATTTTCACGGATTCCTGCCTCATAAAAAAGGGAAGGAGACTACCTTGAAAATGCTTGCCGAACGCGATGAGACCGTCATTTTCTACGAGTCACCGTTCCGTCTTGTGAAGACCCTCGAAATGATGCTGCACATTTTCGGCGAAGGGCGGCAAATCTCTGTGGCACGCGAACTCACAAAGATACACGAAGAGAATTTCCGCGGCACCGTTGCCGAAGCCGTCTCGCATTTTTCTGAAAAAGAGGTTAAAGGGGAAATCGTGGTTGTGGTGAAAGGGAAATAAATTGCTATTACACCAGAATCCGTTTTATTATCCTCAAAATATGTGTGTATTTTCCCGCTGCTTTGTTGAAAATCCCCGTTTGGTCAAGAGTGTCAATCCTCACTTTGCCTGAAGCGTGCAGAATTTTTTTGTTATCGCACACAATGCCGACATGGATAATATCGCCATCGCTGTTTTGGAAAAAGGCAAGGTCTCCGGCGCGCGCCTCATCCACAAAATCCACCAATTCGCCGATTCCAGCCTGCTGGGAGGCATCGCGCGGAAGTGAAATACCTATGCTCTTGTATGCAAGCTGCGTAAGGCCAGAGCAATCTATACCAATAGGGGTGCGGCCGCCCCAAAGATACGGAGCATTAAGGAACATCGCAGCAAAGCGCAGCAAAGAGTGTTGGGCGGCCGTCAGTTGCGGCGGCACCGGCTGCTCCTCTTTGTCAAGCAAAGATATCGAAAATATGCTGTTCCCCAAAATCAGTGTGCCATCTTTCGGATATGGGAACGCCGCCCCTGCAAAAACAGGAAAACTGATGCGGCTGATGAAGTCCTGTATGAAGAACATATATTCCGTGACAACATATTTCTCTGCAGAAATATAATCCTCAACATCTTTCTCATGCAGCGGATTGTGCATCTTTTTATCAATCCACCCTTCGTAACCGCAATCGAAAGTATTAATTTTCAACCATTTATCTTTAGTTTCAATAACTTTATAGGCGTCTCCGAAAATAAGCTGGGATACCATTTCGGCTCTTTCAGAAGCCTCAGCCCGCATTGGCAGGGCAGCAATGTCACAAACTCCGTACATAGGCTGTTAAAATGGAAGATCATCCACGCCTTCGTCAGAGGCGGTGTCAGTAAAAGTTGTAACTTCGGGTGCGCTGTCTGGCAAAGAAGATGCCACCGGTTGTGCCTGAGCCGCGGCCGCGCCTTGCGACTGCCCGGCTAAAGCGATTTTCCACGCCCGCACATCTGTGTACCATTTCCCGTTATATTCACGCGAGCTGATGTCGAAAGAAACCACAACCGTGTCACCAATATTGAACGAGTTGAGCATATCTGTTTTGTCACCCCACAACGAAGCACAAATCTTCTGCGGGTACTGCGAATCGGTGGTCTCAATGACAAACTCCTGTTTCTGCCAATTGCTGCCAGACTTTCCTACACCCGACTGCATCGTAAGTTTTTGAATCAGTCTTCCTGTAACTTCCATAATTATTTTTCCGTTTTATTTTTTGCAAAAATACAACTTTCCGAGGTAAGATAATAACATAAATGGATATATTCCTGTTTTCCGTTTAATTTTGTAACTTTGCAATTCTGACATAAAACCCAAAATAGTTAACAAAACGATGTCTGATAAGCCGTTAGCAGAAAAACTACGTCCAAAGAAGGTGAGTGATTACATCGGGCAGCAGCACCTTATGGGTGAAGGCGCAATACTGCGCACGGCTATAGAGAGCGACAGGCTCCATTCGATGATTCTCTGGGGGCCGCCTGGCGTTGGGAAGACCACCCTCGCACTGCTCATCGCAGAGACTACAGGCGCAAATTTCTATATGTTGAGTGCGATAAGTTCGGGTGTGAAAGAAATCCGCGAGGTGATAGATAGTGCGCGCAACTCTCTCGGTAAGTCAATTCTCTTCATTGACGAAATCCACCGTTTCAGCAAGGCGCAG
This sequence comes from Bacteroidales bacterium, assembly GCA_017964755.1. Classification (GTDB taxonomy): domain Bacteria; phylum Bacteroidota; class Bacteroidia; order Bacteroidales; family WCHB1-69; genus RUG11942. The sequence goes on from JAGCRI010000176.1 coordinate 22,272, forward strand.
CAGGATTCTCTGCTTGGTGCGGTTGAGCAGGGTGTTGTGACGCTAATCGGTGCCACCACAGAAAATCCATCATTTGAGGTCATTTCGCCGCTGTTATCGCGTTGTCAGGTGTATATTCTTAAATCATTGGAAGAGAATGATTTGCAGATAATAATTAAGAATTGTGTCTCCTATCTGGAACAAGATCTTAACTGTAAAATCAAGATAGATGAAGATTCGGCACTGCTCCGTATCTCCGGCGGTGATGCAAGAAAACTTATAAACGCTGTTGAACTTGTGGTTACAACGCTCCGCAATAATTCTGATAAAATTCTCATTAACAATGAGATAGTATTGAAGATAATTCAGAAGAACTTGGCGGTTTACGATAAAAAAGGTGAGAACCACTACGATATTATTTCGGCGTTTATCAAGTCTGTGCGCGGCAGTGACCCGAATGCGGCGGTCTATTGGCTTGCGCGTATGCTTGAAGCAGGGGAGGATCCGCTTTTCATCGCGCGCCGCCTCATTATTCTTGCCTCGGAAGACGTAGGCAACGCCAACCCCAACGCGCTTCTTTTGGCTAACAGCTGTTTTCAGGCGGTGCACCAAATCGGGATGCCGGAAGCGAGAATCGTTCTCTCGCAAACCACCACATATCTCGCCTCTTCACCTAAAAGCAATGCCGCATATATGGCCGTGGAAAACGCTTTCGGCATGATAAAATCCACAGGCGACCTGCCCGTGCCGTTACATCTCCGCAACGCCCCCACGCGGCTGATGAAAGACATCGGCTACGCGAAAGACTACAAATATTCCCACGATTTTGAAAACCATTTTGTTGACGAAGAGTTTCTGCCGGAAAGCATTTCGGGTGCCAAATTCTACGAGCCGCAGGACAATCCGAGAGAGAACGAGTTGCGCAAATATTTGAAAAAATGCTGGAAAGACAAATACAGATATGTCATTCTTCTGGTTTCCATTCTGACTTTTTTCACCAATATTTTTGCTCAAGACATACACTACTCCCAATTTTCAACCTCAGCGCAAAACCTGAACCCCGCATTGACGGGTGTTGTCAACGGTGTTTTCCGTGCTGGATTGAACCAGCGCACGCAATGGCTTTCTGTCACGAAGCCTTTTCTCACATTTTCGGCGGCGATAGATGCGCCCGTCTATAAGAACAACCGCCGGCGCGAACTTGTCGGCTTGGGATTTCTGCTCAACGTTGACCGCGCCGGCGATTCACACTATACCTCATGCCAACCGCTTCTTTCAGCCTCTTACGTCAAAAGTCTCGACCATAAAAATAATCATAAAATCGGCTTCGGAGCATACGCCGCACTCATAAACCGCTCCATCAATTTCTCAAGGCTTTCGTTTGACGAGCAATGGGTGAACGGATATTATAGTCAAGACAATCCTATTACAGAAAATCTTGAAAAACAGAAAATTACATTTTTCGATTGGGGCATTGGAGTAAACTATAGTTTCGTTCCGTCCGATAAATTCTCGCTAATAACCGGTGTTGGCATTTCGCACTTGAACACACCAAAACAGACTTACTATAAGGACGAAAACTCAGTGCTTCCGATAAAAAGTACAGCATACATAATGACGCAAGTGCTTGTGCATAAAGATGTTTACTTGTGTCCGATGGTCTATGCTGCTTTTCAGGGGAATTTCACGGAAATAAATTTCGGCTGTATTGCCGAATACCAGTATCATAAGAACGCCTACACCAACAACTGGGCATTTGGTGGCGGCATTTTCTGTCGTTGGGCAGATGCGGTGATTGCGACCGCCACATTGCGCTGGCAAAATGTGAAATTGGGGATAAGCTATGACTTTAACTACTCATCGTTAGTGCGGGCTTCGCGGGTGCGTGGCGGGTTGGAAATCTCTCTGCTTTACGTATTGAAACGCGCCACCGTCAAATCTGTCGGCAACGAACCGTGTCCGTTTCTGCTTATGTAATTAGCCGGAATACTTAACGGAAAGTCTTCTCTATCGGCAACAAATGCAGCAATATGCGACAAATCAAGGTTCCATCACCGCAATTTGTCCTTCTGTCAATCCTGTGGCTTGGGCAATATCTGCAACTGAAATGCCAAGCTTCAGCAAATTGCGGGCGGTTTTTAGCAGCGCTTCTTCTCTTCCTTCTTCTCTTCCTTCCTCTTTCCCTTTTTTCACGCCGGCCTTGTAGGAGGCTTTGGCGGCGAGTTCCTTGGCATATTCTATCGCGGTTTGCACCTCCTCATACTCCAAGACGCTTTTCTCGTAATTTTCCTTTTCCATCTTGCTAAGTTTTGATATCCTGCATTCGTCAAGCAGCGTCTGGAAGACACCGGTGTAGGAGGAGTAGTCGCTCTCGTCCATGTGCGGCATATTCTTCAGTAGGTTCAGCCATGTGCGCATCTCCTCGGTCACTTCGCTCTGCTGCGCAGCAAAGTTACACAAATTCATGTAAAAAAACGCTACTTTCTTCGATAAGATTTTATTTTTCTGGTCTTTGATGAAGAACGCGCTAAAACACTCGCCAGAATCGAAGATCTCAGGCAGTGAGAAATCAAGCAGGTTGACGGAGTAGGTTGGTGTGATGCGGTACGACCGCACACCCTTTTTCTGGCTTGAGCTGATAGAACGCGAGAGGTAGAAGATAGAGCGGTCTGCATAGTCTGGCTGGCGAGCGCACTGCATCTCCACGATGAACTGTTTGTCCTTGTCGGTCTTGCAGAGGATGTCAAAGACAAGTTTGCGCTCGTGTTCGGCAAGGCCGTACTGCTCAGTGTTCAGGTAGGTGATATCCTTGACATTGCCAGTGTACTTTGCAACGAAGCAGTTGAGGAAATGAATAAGGAAATGTTTGTTTGCTTCAGTTCCGAAAATCCTTTTGAACGAAAAATCGGTAGTTGGGATTTGAAAAATTTGTCTGTTATCTTCCATACGAGTAAAATTTAGTAATTGAACACGCTGCAAAGATATACAAAATATTAATATAAAATTAACATAAAAATTAATACTTTGAAAAATTTTTTAGAATAACTTACTCATAAACAAAAACACATTCAAAAATGAATTCTGAACAGTTTCAGTTAATGATTCAATTCTTGTTACACAAATCTTAGAACCCCAACCCAAACATCTGCCAATATTTTGCCTCCAAATCCTTCCATGCGGCAGATGTCCTTTTGTAAATGTCGGCTGTGTATTCGTTGAGCAATACAGAATTATTGCTTGCAGTAATATTGCCGGTGGCAGCTTTTCTGTTGTTTTCACCGATTTTGCTTTCCAAACCGCCAAGTCCGTCAAAAGCCTCCTTTTCAAGACGCAGAATCTCTTCCGTCATCTGTGGCTTAACACGTTGCCATGCCACAGTCGCCAATTTGTTGGCTTTGCGGTATTTCCATAGTACAGCATTCTCATTATACTTTTTCTGTCCACATGTGTCGTAAGCCGCGGGCAGCTTTGTCGTTCCGCTGAAAATAGGGACACGCGGGCTCTGTCCCGGATTGTCAACCGACATCCAGCAGACGCCACCCACCTCGTCTGGGAGCCAGTCGCGAAGCTGAGCGACAAACGAATATGAACACCACGCCACACTGACAGTGCGTCTGTATGTTACCGTACCCGGCGCAATGAAATTTAACGTATTCATCATGTTGCCGCCAAGCCACGGGTTGGCTATCGGACTGACTACCGTGTCTTTATATGCTGTTCCATCATCATTCTTTTTATTAACAACACATTTGACATTCTGACACATATCAAGTTCTGAGCCCTCAAAAGTGGAGCGCAAAAGTCGGGTTATGTCTTTTACATCAATCTTATGATCCGGCATAATGGAAAAAGGAAGTTCATCCATATCCATAGTGAAACCTAAAGATGGTGCAAGGGTGCTGAATATGTAAAACTCGCGTTCACGGAAGTTTTTGCCGTTGGCGTAAGCGGCATTGAACGCTTTCCAGAAAATGAAATCGCCTTGGCCGTCCCAAAGGTTATACTTCTTGGCAACCTTTTCAATGTTATCAGAGCAGATGAAATATTCAGGGTTTTCGCGCATTAGGCGACCTATTCTTGGAATATTCGCACTGACGGCAACGTGGTGGTCAGGGACACGCTGCGCCGCCCATACACCGCCGATTTTATCAGGTCCTTCGCCAAGGATTTCCATCTGCCAAACCTCTTTTTTGTCGGCTATGGTTATACATTCACCGCCGTCACCATAACCGTACTTTTTAATGAGGTCGCCTATGAGATGAATGGCATCGCGAGCAGTGGAGCAGCGCATCAGCACAACACGCTCCAGCTCCTCGATATTGAACATTCCGTTCTTGTTGACAAGCGTATCCGGCCCGCTGAAAGTGGTTTCCCCTATTGCAAGCTGTTTCTCGTTCAAGCATGGGTACGCGGTGTTCAGATACGCGAATGTATGCGCCGCCTGCGGGATTGTCCCAGCCACTTTCACGCCTGTAGTGTCGTCCCTGAACGAAGTGTGCATTGTACCTTTGTTTACAGTGTGGAGCGCGCCTTTCGCATAATCGCCGGCCGGCTCAACTGTCATCCAAGTACGGTAGCGTCCGTCACAAGTGTGCGAGGTAATTACTGAGCCGTCTGTGGTGGCAAGCCTTCCCACCATTATTGAGGTGCACGACTGCCCTTCGTAATCAGCCGGCAGTTCCTGCGCCGCCGACACAAGGAGCGAGAATGCCAGAACAAGTGAAAAAACAACCCTTTTCATTATATTATTCCGCTGCCTTTTCGTATGTGTATGTTGCCATAGTCTCATTGCCGTCTTCACCTTCAAAAACGACCGATACTGTATAAGTTCCTTTTGTCGGGTGGAAATTTGCAAGTTCGTCATTTGCCTTCAAAGCATATTTTTTTGAATCAGTCTTTATCTTTTCTATCTTATTATTGGTAACTTCCGTGATGTCTATCTTGTGACCGACTTTGTCAACTGTTCCGAAATTGGCTTTTGAAAAATGGTCGTCATATACCTTGTAAATTTGGTTTTTCTCCATCTCTATGGCAGATTCCACGCCCGAAACGTTTGATGCCACTACTGTCCAACGCACTACGCAGTCATGGGTGTCTTTTTTGCAAGAACCGAATATGCATACTGCAAAAATTGTGATTGCTGACAAAACTAATAACTTTTTCATGATTTTTTTGTTTTTAGATTATAATAAAATGATGATTAAATTGACTTTGGGATGGCAGAGATAAGTTTCTTGGTATATTCTGTCTGCGGATGGGCATAAATCTCATCCGCATTGTCAAGTTCAATTATCCTGCCCTGGTACATCACAGCCATTCTGTCAGACATAAATTTGACGACAGAAAGATCGTGGGAAATAAAAATATATGTAAAATGGAACTCCTGTTTCAACTTGTTGAGAAGATTAAGCACTTGCGCCTGCACCGACACATCGAGAGCTGAAACCGACTCATCGCAGATTATGAATTTGGGTTCCACGGCGAGGGCACGCGCTATGGATATGCGCTGCCGCTGCCCGCCTGAGAACTCATGCGGATAACGGTAAAAATGGCTTTCATTGAGGTTCACCCGCTCCAGCAGCTCTATAGCCCGCTTCTTACGCTCGTTGTCGTTGTGCCCAATACCATGTACACGCATCGGCTCAATGAGTGCCGAACCAACTGTAATTCTCTGGTTTAAAGATGAATATGGATCTTGCAATATTATCTGAAGCTCTTTGCGGAGATTTCTCAATTCATGCTGGGAAAGTGCTGTTATCTCTTTGTCTTTGTAGAACACTTTCCCTGAGGTGGGTTCAATAAGCCGCAGAATTGTGCGCCCCAAAGTGGTTTTGCCGCAGCCCGACTCACCCACGAGCCCAAGTGTTTCTCCTTCATATATGTCAATGTTGATATCCTGCAAGGCATGGAGATATTGTCTTTTTTCAAAAAGATGTTCTTTTCTGAGGGGATATGTTTTTGACAGATGTTCGACACGCAGTAGCGGGGCGGCACTGTACAACTTTTCGTGCGCGGTGCGGCGTTCCTCCGCCGAAACAGTCAGTTCCGACACCACATCAGTTATACCTCGGCAGTCGCCGTTATTGTACCTCTCCATGAAGTCTGAAACGGTAGGCAATGTTTTAAGCCGCCTGTCCAATGGTGGGCGGCATGCAAGAAGTCCCTGAGTATATGGATGTTGCGGATTGGCAAAGATCTGTTTCACATTCCCTGTCTCCACAATTTGTCCCTTAAAGAGCACAACAATGTCATCGGCAATTTCAGCCACAACACCCAAATCGTGTGTTATGAACAGCACGCTCATCCCGTACTTCGCCTGCAATGTGCGTATCAGTTCCAAAATGCCTTTCTGCACAGTGACATCCAAAGCAGTGGTAGGCTCGTCAGCAATTAGTATGTCAGGGTGGCAGCTCATCGCCATCGCTATCATCACGCGCTGCTTCTGCCCGCCAGACAGTTCAAACGGATATGAGTTGAATATCTTTTCGGGGCGCGGCAACATAACCTCCTTGAAAAGCTCTATGCAGCGTTCCTTTGCCGCCCTCTTCCCTATTTTTTCATGCACAAGTATCGCTTCAGTGATCTGTTCGCCGCACTTTATCGCAGGATTCAGCGAGGTCATAGGCTCCTGAAATATCATTGCTATTTTTTTGCCCCTTATTTTCTGAAGTTCTTTTTCCTTTAATGATGTTAGAGACAATTCTTTATCGGTCTCATTGTCATGAAAAATAATATCACCGGAAGTTATCCTCGAACCTGCAGGGTCAATCAGGCGCATAACTGACAAAGCGGTTACCGACTTGCCTGAACCGGATTCGCCGACAATACCAATGGTCTTGCCTTTCGGCAGTGTCAAAGAGATATTGTGCAGAATCGGCTTCCACGATTTGTCCTCTTTAAAATCGAATGAGAAATTGTCGATTTTGAGTATGTCCACTTGCCTCAGAATTAGAATGGTTTATTGTTCTTGTCTGTGTCTTTGTATGTCTTCACTATCTTACCGTTCTGGAATTCAACGCTGTAGATAAGTTTTCCCGACTTGTCCCAATAGCTCCACGTTCCGTTTTTGCTACGGTTCGAGTAGCTGCCCACCATCTGTTTTTTACCATTGGCGTAGTATTCCTTGAATGCGCCATCTGCCACATCGTCCTTGAAATTCTGCTCCCTGATTTTTGAGCCTCTTTCGTTATAGAATGCCCACATTCCGTTTTTCTTTCCCTTCACATATTTCCCGTTTTGGAGGAGCTGCCCGTTTTGCGCATAATCATTCCATTTGCCATGTTGGAGCCCGTTTTGGTAAAACCCTTCAGCCTGTTTTGTTCCGTTTGGATTCCAATATTTGTAACTGCCGTGCTTTTGACCTTCATTGTATTGGATCTCGTATTTTTTCGTACCGTCAGGATACAAGCCAGACCAGTTGCCGCTCATTCTGCCTTCTTTGAAATAGCCTTCATTCTGCATTAATCCGTTAGGGTACCACTGCGTCCACTTGCCTGTCTCCTTGTCATTGGTGAACGCTCCTTCGCGCTGTTTCGCCCCAGTTTCGTACCACGCTGTCCAGACGCCAGTACGTTTGCCGTCCGTATAACCGCCTTTCTTCCAAAGTTTTCCGTTCTCATAATAGTATGACCAAATGCCCTGCTGCAATCCACCTTTAAAATTCCCTTTGCTGCCGACACTACCATCCTTATTATAGAAAATCCAAGTGCTGTCCTGCAAATCGTTGATGGAGCTACCTTCCATTTCCAGAGTGCCGTCTTTTCTCCACCAATGGGCATATCCGTTGAGTTTCCCGTTTATGTAACTGCCTTCAAAGGCTTTTTGTCCATTGTCATGATACTCTGTAACATCACCGTTAATGCTGTCATTTATGAACTCGCATTTTTTAAACAGTTTCCCGTTCGGGTGCTGGAATGTCCAAAGGCCTGAGCGCTTCCCGTCCTTGAATTGTCCTACGGCCTCCACCGCCCCTGTCTTATAATAACTTTTGAACGTTCCGTTATCAGCGTAATAGTCCTGGCTCACCTGACCGTCTTCATACCACATCATCCAGTGTCCGGTCTTTCTGCCGTATTGGAAGACACCTTCGCTCCATTTCTTGCCGTTCTTGTGATAGTAAGTCCATTGTCCGTGTTCAATGCCGCCGACCTTCACTCCGACCGACATCAGCTGGTTATTGCTCCAATACTCTTTTACAGTATCCTGTCCGAATAATTTTATTGTTGCAAAGAGCAATGTGATAATGATTATTTTTTTCATATTTTGAAAATGTTTTTAGAAAACAAATGTATTTCGGCAGCCGAACATTACCATTTCCTCAAAAAGCGGCTGCGAGTTGAGCTGGATTCTGCGGGCGAACTGTTCGTTAGCGTCAGCAGCGGAAGTGTATGCGGGAAACGCCCCACGGCTTTTCGCCATATTCACACTCTCCTCTGTTATTTTCAGTATAAATATTCTCTTTATTTCCGAAATGAAAGCGGTGTCGTATGGATGAGATAAGGCAATGGATGAAAGCAGCTGTTTCTCGTACAGGAACTTGAAAGCCAACTGTCTTGTAGCTGCCAGCTGTTCTCTGAGGTTTTCTATGAAAACAGACTCCCGCTGGTGCTTAACGGAACTTTTCCGCAACTGTGAAACGGCTTGCGCCATACCAGCCATTTTCAAATCAAGAAGGTCATCGGCAATATGGGCTGTTGCACGTGCCTGCGCCATGAAACGTTCCATGTCGAAAGCAGTGTCACCGCAACTGTCAGTGCAAATGAACTTGCTGAGGTTTACCTTTATGGTCAAAATCCTTGAAAAATCGGGGATGTCATCAATGGTGGGGGCAGAAATATCCTTTTCGGGCAAAGATATGGTCTCGCCTTTGATAGGCCCGCAAAATTCATCATACGAAAGTTTGTCGTTGTATGTAACTTCTTGATTGTACAATAGTTCCGCCCAAAATTGCATAGTCGTGCCACCGCCAACCGCGCCTTCTTTTCCAATCCTGTCAAACAATGTGGGTGTTTCGTGCATCTTACTATTTTCGCATTTAATTTGCAAAAATAATCTTTTTTATTAATTTTGCAGCCATATTTTGTAACAGAACCGCGATTGGGCAGGATTTTGAGTACATTGACGTCAGTGTTCGGCCTGCGGAATAAATTTGTTTGATATTATGGGAAATATTTTGTCTTTGGTGGGGCGTCCTAATGTTGGCAAATCCACTCTATTCAACAGACTTACACAGACACGCGAAGCCATTGTGGATTCAACAGCCGGTGTAACACGCGACAGGAATTACGGCAAGTCGGAATGGAACGGTTTTGATTTTTCCGTCATCGACACGGGCGGCTATGTTGTCGGCTCCGATGACATTTTCGAGACAGAAATACGCAAACAGGCTGCTTTAGCCATTGAAGAGTCAGACGTCATCGTCTTCATGGTTGACGGGCGAGAGGGGCTCACACCGCTTGACACGGAGATAGCCAACCTGCTGCGTCGCTCAAAAAAGCCTTTCTATCTCGCTGTAAACAAAATAGACAGTCCAAGTAATTTTTTCGATTACACTGAATTTTACGAATTGGGCATTAACGAGGTGTACCCGTTATCAGCGGCGACCGGAAGCGGCACCGGCGAACTTTTGGACGCTGTAGCCAAGCATTTCAAAAAAGATGAGGAGGTCTTTCTTGAAGAGTTGCCTAAAATAACTATCGTTGGGAAACCTAATGTCGGCAAATCCTCAATTATCAACACTTTTCTCGGCTATGAGCGCCATATTGTGACACCGATTGCCGGCACCACACGCGATGCAATCTACACAAGATACAAAGGGTTCGGCTTCGACTTCTATTTGGTGGATACTGCAGGGCTGAGACGCAAAAGCAAAGTTCAGGAAGACCTTGAGTTCTACTCTGTGATGCGCTCAGTGTGGGCTATAGAAAAAGCCGATGTATGCATTGTGATGGTTGACATCTCCACAGGCCTCGATGCCCAAGACCTTAATATTTTCAGTTTGGCTGCACGTAACAGAAAAGGCATCGTTTTAGTTCTCAACAAATGGGACTTGGTAGAGAAAGACAATAAGACGATGGACATGTATCTGGAAAAAGTGAAGGAGAAAATCGCACCGTTTACCGACATACCTATTATTTTCACTTCTGTCACCAACAAACAGAGAATATACAAGGTGATGGAGGAGGCTGCCCGGGTTTACAGGAATCGCACGCGCCGTGTCCCCACCTCAGAACTCAACAACGTAATGCTGCCCATCATCCAGCAGACACCGCCGCCTATCAATAAGGACAAGATGATAAAAATCAAGTATGTAACACAACTGCCAACACAGTTTCCGGCTTTCGCTTTCTTCTGCAATCTTCCGCAATATGTGCGCGACAGTTATAAGCGGTTCCTTGAAAACAAAATACGCGAGAACTGGGATTTCCAAGGTGTACCAATGGAGATTTATTTCAGACGGAAATCATAATTGACTGAAATCATTATTGAAACATAACAACAAGCCCCCGCCGGATTCCGACAGGGGCTTGATTTTTACGACAAACTATATCTTAATATTATGGTCTGTGTCTGAGTATTGCCGGCAGGTCATTAAGAACCTGTTCTTCAGTATATTCAACGCCACCATACTCACCAGGACTGTAGATAAGGACATTGCCGCTTGCGCAATTAGTGAAAGTATTTCCGCTATGAGTCACATTACCCCATTGAGATACATCTTCGATTGCCACACCATAATGGCCACTCGGTCCGAATGTGTTGTTTGTCAACGTAAAATGGGCATAATAGCCTATCCACATGCATTGTCTGTTATCCCATTCGTTGCCGTTGCCTGCATTTTCGAATTTGCAATAGCTGATAGTGCTTGCAGATTGTTCGGTATATACACCAATACCATACCATGACGGACTGTTTCCGAGTCCACGGAATATGATAGGCTCGCTGGCTGTGCCTATTGCCTTAAAGACCACCTCGCTTGCAACAGACGCTCCAGTATTGTTAGCCATAACTATCTCTGTGCCAGGGGCAATAGTAATGGTACGTGAGCCGCCAAATGTCATACCTTCATTGAAAAAGTAAGGTACTGAAAGTTTAGGTATAGTTATATCACCCATGTCATCGTCAATATAACTTCTTTCAACGCACAGATAGTTTTTGCCGTTTGCTGTGAATGTGTTACTATATGTGAAATTCTTGTAGCTTTCAAGTTCATAGCTGCGTACAGGGTTTTTCGCGCAATTCTTGATTGTATTATCGTCAAAAGCCGTGATTGTGGCTTCATCATTCACATAGATGCCATTAGCGTTGCCGCCATCAATTGTGCAGTGTTTCATGCTGAGTTTGCCATAAAGGTCAATAACTCCTTCATAATCCTGTGTAGCGCTGCCGCCACGGAGGAATTTCACGTATTCAAACTGATTGTCATTACGGTTGCTGCCGACAACAATGCCACCCCATGAACCGTTATTCGGATTATTTGTAGGTCCTTGGAAAACAATCGGTTTTTCAGCTGTGCCAACCATACGGATACCGGCGTTTGAGCCTATAGAGATACTACCGTCAATTCCTGTGAACATAACAGTTACACCCGGGTCAATAGTCAACAGGGCATTGCCATCAACATAAAGCACGCCTTCAATGATATAGTCAACGGCAAGACCGCGGTCAGGCCATGTAACGTTCTCGCTGATTGTCCCGCTCATCACTTGAGCGTCACCGCCGTTACCGCCGCCGCCGCCGGGGTTGTTGCCGCCGCCGTTCGGGTCATCGCTGAAAGTGGCAATGTAAACTGCATTTGTGCTAACTGTAATGGTACGCGGGTTGCTCTTGTCACCATCCTGCCAGCTGATGAAATAGTAGCCCGCCGCCGGAATTGCACTGAGGGTGGCCTGATCACCGTCATAGTATGTGCCACCGCCTGTTACGGTACCCCATGCGTTGTTGTTTGACTGAACAGTAATTGTGTACTGTTTCTTGCACCCTGTCAGAGTCATGACCACCAACAAGGCGAGACCTAAAAATTTGATTGTTGTTTTCATTTTTTATTATTTTGGTTTTTAATAATTTTAGGTTCAATTTATTTATCTTAACTGCAAATTATTCCATTTAAACGTGCAAAAGTAGAAAAAAATTTTTTACACATTGCTAAGAAATGATATTTTTTTTACCGCCATTCTGTTGATATCCATAATGTAATCTATCTTTTTTTATAAAACTCATCTTCAATATTTTAAATTCGTAAAATCAGGCAGATTCATTGTAGAAAAGAGTATTTTTATTATTTTTGTCCAAATATAATTTGACTTTCACAATCATCACCCTACTAAAAAAGCAGATGAAAAATATATTAAGCAGAGTAAAATCCCACTTGTTTCCGCTATGCGTCATCATGGCTGTGGCGATGATAATCAGCGTTAAACATCTTAACGAACCGCCGGCATACATTCACGCGTGGGCGCAAGCAGACAACTATTCTCTTGCTCTCGGATTCACGCACAACGGAGGCGACCTGTTCCACCCTCATACACTCATTTACAACAAACAACAGAAAGACTTCTCAGCGCCGTTATCTTTGGTCACAGGCTGCGACCTTCCTCTGCACCACTGGATAGCCGCCGGACTGATGACAATTACAGGCAGCCACGAGCCATGGGTTTTCCGCAGCCTTACCCTTGCCGTTGCCATAGCAGGCCTGTTGATGCTATATTTGTTGGTCTATGTCATAACCTGCTCAAGAGCAAAATCACTGATAGTTGCGACGCTCACGGCCACCGCGCCATCATTCGCCTACTACAGTTCATCATTCCTTCCTACAATTCCAGCCATATCAATGGCTGTCGCCGGATTGCTGTTTTACGCCCTACACCTGCGCGACGACAAACTCTGGATGCTGTATGCCGGCCTCCTGTTCCTCACCTTATCAATGATGACACGCACCTCATTCGCAGTGTTATGGGTGGCGGTTGCCTGCTTCCAATTCCTGCGCATTATGTGCCGCGAAACAAGTTTGCGCACATCGTGGCTGCCGTTTGTACTCGGTGCGGTGCTCTTCGTATCCTGGTGGCTGTGGAACTGGCACCTACGGAACGAATACGGTTCACTCTTCCTGTCAAGTCTGCTCCCTGTGCGCAGCGTTGAACAAGCGCGGTATGTCATGCAGAACGTGCACGACAGATGGATGTTCCACTATTTCCAGCGTATGCAGCACTGGCTATACGTGGCAGTGGCAATAGTTGCTGTTATCTCATTGATAATCAAATGGAAAGAGGCACATCATGAAAATAAACAGTTGTCGCTATGGTGGTTTATAGCTATCTGGTTTTTCGGTGAAATGCTGTTTGCCGCAGCCATGTCGCGCCAATATTGCGACCACGACTACTATTTTCTTGACAGTTTCTTTTTGCCCATAGTGCTATTGTTGGCAATGCTTCTGAAGCAGATTCCGAACCCCACAAAACTCTGGAGCCGTATAGGCGCACTTATTATTGTGCTGACACTCACTTGGTTTATGACAGACGAAGCGTGCCAAATGCAGAAATTGCGCCGGCAGGAAGGTGTTGACGCCTTTGAAACGGCAGTACGCTACAAATACGCCAACAAGATGTTGGAGGAGACAGGGTTCGGCTCCCGCGACTTGCGCTTTCTGACACTTTTCGCCTATCCGCAAAACACGCCCTTTGTGATGATGGACAGGGAAGGCTATGCTGTGATGAGCAACAAACCGGCTGCAGTAGCCCACGCCCTGACTTTCGATTTCGACTATATCCTTATTGAAGATGAAGTATATCGGCAGGAATTTGACGACGCCCTATACATTCTTCCGCGCCTGCAACGGTTAGCAGGCAACGGCGAGATTTCTGTCTGCACGCTCTCCGACAGCACACTTCATACCACTGCAGACCATTTTTTTGAACGGAACTGAACCATTTTGGTCTTATTGGCAACTACGCGTAACTGTGCAACCCGCCAAGCAGGAAATTGACACCAAAATAGGTGAACAACACCGACAGAAAAGCCACAGCCATATAAACATGGAAAAAGACAGGATTATTAAATTTTGCAAGAACACGGCTATGAAGCGGCATCGCGTAAACAAGCAGGGTAATCAGCGCCCACACCTCCTTCGGGTCCCACGACCAATAAGTGCCCCATGAGACATTAGCCCACACCGCACCGACAAAGATCCCCGTTGCGAGCAGGAAAACGGCAGGATAGAGCATCACCGTGCTTACAAGTTGGAGCCGCTGCAAGTGTTCGGAGTCTGTGGGGCGTTTCAGCAGTTTTGCTCCGCCGACAAGACCTAATGCAGCAAAACCGTTAAGGGCGATGAAAGCCAGCAGCGCGTAAGAAGTCATGATGACAGCAACGTGAATGGAGAGCAGCGGCGAGTCCAAGACGGGCATAAGATGCGTGATTGACGGGTTTGCTCCGCCCATCATTGCTACCAAAAGTGCGAAACCGGTCAGCAGCAGCCCGCAGGAGACCGCCAGCGGGTGACGGCGGCTGAGTGCGAGTCCGAGTATTGCAGCGCAAAGGGCAAGAAAGGTCATCGTCTCATATCCGTTGCCCATAGGAATATGCCCCGAAACATACCAACGCAGGGCAAAAACCGCTGTCAGATAGAGAGATAGCAACGACAGGGCAGCCGTTCCAGCAATTTTTGCATATCGCGAATATGGTTTGGAAAGTCCCAAACAGAACAAGGAATAGGCGAAGAAAACAAGTCCTATGAGAATGGTGATAATGGCAGCCAAACGCCCGACTGACAACGAGTTGTAGAGCCGCTCCGCCGCTGCCCTACCCTTTGACGGAAGATAATCGCCCGCATTTTTCTTCTGATAAACCAGCGTCTTTTCCCAAAGTGTGTCAAGTGCGGCAAAGTCCTGTGTAAGAGCAAGTTCCTGACTATAACCGATATAGTATCTGATAAATGCGAACTCTTTTTCGTCAATTGAAAGCGGCAGGTAGTCGGACTGCGAAACCCAAACCGGCGCGCCCACCGAATCCCGAACTGGAAAGATCTTCAAAAGTTCGCCGCCATAGAGCATCATGATTATGTTGAATTTCTCGTCAGCCGCCAATAACTTTGAACGCTGCGGGTTGCTGAACCCCATGGTGTCGAGCGCGGTTTTCAACTTATAATTTCCGTATTCGTCAGAGAAATCAGAAAGCGAAGCATATTTCCCGTCAATTCCGAGCAGAGTTTTCGCAAAATCACCCTTGATTTTGAACATCGGTTCCTTACTCCAATCGCTAAAGTAGAACATCCAGCCGCTGAAAACCTGTTCCGAAGTGAATCCCCGGTAGGTCGGCGCCCCGTAAAGTTTTGTCGTAAAATCCTTTGCCAGAGTCTGTAACGGGCAAATTCTTCCGTTGTAGGATACAAACATCCCGCCCATCTTCTCCGCCGACTCTTTCGGAAGCGTACGGGGCATTTTCAGCGCAGCGACAGAATCCAACGGCATGAAAGTCATTAAAATAAGGACAATCACCGCAGAAGAAGCCGTTTTCGCAGAAATCTCTTTCAAAATCTTCCTGAAATTGCTCTTTTTATCAAAGAGTAACATGATAAAAGAACAGAAAAGAAGAATATATCCCGCATAATTCAGCCCGATGCCCCAAGGATCGTGCGCCACAGTAAGCCGCACGTTGCCCGCAAGGTCATATCCCGACTGATAAAAACGATAACCATTATACTTTGCGATATGGTTCATCGAAATGCGTGCTTCTTTTGTGGAATTATCCGAATTTCTGAATATTACATCACTCACAAAATCCTGTGGGGTATTTGTTCCCGGATAATTGACAACCTCAAAATTTTGCAATTCAACAGAAAACGGAAGCCGGTAAACCACATCATTTTTTGTTTGTGAAACAAACTCTGACGAAGCTTTCTGCACACTCACCATCATCTTGCCCGACTGCGCCGTGAACGCTGTAACAATCATTCCTGCAATTATCAAAACTAAAGAGAAATGCAAAACAACCGTTTGCCAGCGGAGATATAACTTATTCTTTATCAATAAAACAGATGAAAAGACAACCAAAATCGCCCAAAGAGCGTGAAACCAATACGCATGATAGATATGGTTCAAAGCAAAAGCCGACCCATAAATTTTTTCAACAAATGTGCCGACAACCAAAACAATGATTGTCAGCACCATAAGCAAAGTGAATAGTCTTTTCATAATAAATAAAGTTAGATAGCATTGATAAATTGTACTATAGCATCCCTGTCAGATTTGCTGAGCGAGCGGAATTTTTCCACAGTCCAGCGGGCATCACTCTCGGAACTTCCGTGCCACATAATCGCCTCGATGACGTTACGGGCGCGGCAATCGTGCATACGGTCGGCGGCTCCTGTGCAAATGGAGGAGAGTCCCCTACCCCACAAAGGCGTGGTTCTGCACCAGCCTGTGCGGATGTCGTTCTTCATGTGCAGTTTGTGCTGTATCATGTCAGAATAAGGCCAAATCTTCTGGTGAGGGTAACGCGGCAAACGTTGGTCGCCTGTGGTAAAGAAGCCGTTTGGATCGGTAAAACGGTCGTTGCCGGTGGTCCAACTCGGACGGTGACAAGTGGCGCAACCGATTTCGCGGAAGAGTTGGCGTCCGCGCTGTACTTTGATATCCTCAAGGTCTCTGGCTGCAGGCACCGCCAGACCACGATGCCAAATCATAAGATTAGCATAGTCGTCACCACTCATCTCAACAGGTAATTCCTTTGACATCAAGTAGTTATAAATATCTGTCTCTACATTGCCTGTAATATTATATTCAGGATAATAGTTGTAGAACTCAGCCTGAACATCGGGGTCTTTTGAAGCGACTGAAGCGTATGTTGCCGTCATATAATGGTAGCGGCGGTCTTTTCGGGTAACATTTGTGATATTCCAAATTGCATTGGCGCCAGGCCCGTCTTGAAGCGGTCCGCGCGTGAGGGCGTAGGTGAAGCGCAACGGATGACCTGAGTTTTGGTACGTCTTCGCCCAGTCGGAACCTGTCCAGATTGCAGGATTCAGCTTTGCACCTGCATCGTACTCGCGCTGATATTGCGCCTTGAGAGAATCATCTGGAATGGCATCTAAAAGCCCTGTCCCGTAAATGCCGATAGTTGACTCCAGACGAACAATCTCACTGCCGTACGGCACAGGCGTTTCGCCCACGTGCAACGGCACATAATACGCGGATGCAGGAATATGCACATCAGGATAAATGAGGCTGTAAGTTTCTCCGTCAGGGAATTTGTTACCCCATTCATCTGTGTATGGCAGCCAGCTGATTTGAATCTGACTCTCGTCAATAGGAGCCTTGAATGGATACACAGCCTTGGTCTGCGGCATACCTGTGAGTGAAGCCACATAATTGTCGTTCTGGTCTGTAACCACAAGCAGATACCCGTTACCCCAGTCATCTGCGGCATATCTGTCCATCCGCCTGCCGTGTCCGTACCCCGGGTGGCACGCGACACAGGAACTTCTAATGTAGAGAGGTCCCAACCCTTTGAAAGGCTCTGTATTCTGGGTAAAATTACGCTCAAAAAGATACTCGCCATACTTAAATGCGGCAATGTCGCTGACAGCGGGAGCCGGGTCTTCATACGCCGATGACGAACGGTTGAAGGTTGTTCCCAACTTACCGCCAGCGTATGTTTCCTCTTCGAGCCATGAAAGTTGTTCTTCTGTGATTTCCTCTTTTTTCCTGCAGCCTCCAAAAATAATGACGGCTGCGAGGAGAGAGATTGAGATTGTAATTAGTGGTCTGTTTTTCATAATCATAATTTTCAATATGCAATAATACTATTTAATTTTCACTTAAGGCCCTATTCACTTCTGAAAACACATCGTCAAGGTGCTGGCAGGCAGCAGCGGCAGTTCCGTTGGCAGCATCCTGATAGTTTTGTACGAACGGCACCGACATCGCCTTAATCTTGCTTTTCGCATTGTTGATTGCCGCAACAACCTTGGCATCAATATCGGCATTCAAAGTTTTCACATAATTGTGAAGCGAATATGTCTCATTGCGCTGCCCCTCAATTCCTCCATAATAAGCATTTTCTATACTTATTATATTATTGTAAAAATCTTCTATCGACTTGTGGCTGTACGGAGATTCAATGTAATTAGGGTTTTCACCGTTATATGGTTTGCCAATTTTTGACGTGCCCACCTCATCAGCGATTGTCTTGCAGCCGTCAATAATTTCCATAAGACCGCTCACGCTGCTTGTATAGGTGCTTCCTATTGTACCCGCTTTCATCAGATTCTGCCCATAGCTGAAATTTCCGCCGTTGACAGTCGAGTTGAGTTCCAATTCCTCCACTTTGTCGCGGTGCGCTTTCGCAGCAGACTTGCCAATCAAGCTGACTGCGAGTTGGAAGCAGCGGTTACGGAGGTCGCCCGCCACGGCAATGGCATAAATCAGGTCAAGGTCGCTGATGGCATTCGCGCTTTTAGGACTTCCGTTTTCAAAAAGTATGTACTCAATGCCGTGGAAGCCGAGAAGCGAATTGCCAAGTTTCTCACCCGCATACACATCACCATCCTCGCCGTCCATAGCCTGAATCTGTGTTTCGTTAAGCATCATAGTGTTGAAAGCGTCAACGTCAAGCGGCCACGAGTCGATGTGCGGGTCAATCCCAAAATCGGAGGCGGCACCGAAAAGGAAAGCCTCACTTTTCTCCCACCACTCGCGGGCAGTAAGGAATGTGTTACATACTTTCGACACGTTTGCGTCTGTCTTGTCCGCTCGGAGTGCAACCATCTCCTCTACCAATTTTTCGGTATAGTTTGCCAAATTTGTATATGTCGGCGCAACCGTATGATTCACAAACTGCTCAATGATAGCAACTTGAGTAGCATCTGTAAGTTCCAATCCCTCTTCTTTCTTTTTACATGAAGGAAGAACAATTGCAAGTGCAATAACTGCAACAATGATTTTCGTAATACATTTTTTCATGTGACAAAATTTTAATGATGAATTATTTTTTATTATGTTTTTTCTCAAAATCTTTTTTAAAGAATCCTGCCCACGTTGCGCCAAGTGCAAACCACGGCTCATGATTGTATTGTGAGCGGAGAAGTCTTATCCCTCCTTCAGCCTTGATAGTTATCTCCTTGATTGGGCGATAGTTAACACCACCGCTTATGCAATGGCGTTCAGTCCACGGATAAGGTGTGGCATCGGCGACAGGAATGTACGAGTCGTAATATTCATAACGGGCGAAAAGGTATAATTTCTGGCTTGCGACACGATCTTTTTTAGAGAGCGAGAAGAAATCGAAGCCAGCCTCAATTCCAGCCGACCACGCTGCCTTGCCGACCAAAGTGTGAGGATATGGCGACTGTGAACTGTTGACTTGCGAAGCGTTGTAAGTGGAAATCAGCCCTGCATCGGAGAGCCAGCCGTAGAGTCCGCTGCCGCGCATGAGGAAACCTTTTGCCTGATATTTGAAATCCAATGAAGCGATTGCCACCGTTCCCTTAACTTTTGCATAATTTGTTGATTTGCCGTCAGTTACAAGATCATTACGGAAACAGTTTCCTACGAAGCCGCTGATTCCGATGCGGAAGCCTTTAAGGCTGCTGTTATCAACACGCGCCGCGACTGCCAACTTGTTCGCGACTCTGAACTCGTATGGTGAGGCGGAGCCGTCGTGCACCCAACCGGAAGCGTTAAACATATTGGAGTTCAGCGAAGGAATCACCATCAGGTCATAACGCCAGCCTTTGACCTTGCCCCACAGCTCAATTCCCGTCTCATGCCATGTGCATGGAATTATAGTATTCTCACCCTCAGGACGATAGACGCCGAAAAACTCACTCGGCAGGTGAGCGTTATTTGTCGCCCCGACTGGCACCACAAGGTGACCGAGCCTTATGTTGATTTTTGAATCCAAAAAAGACTTCTGAATCCAGAACTGCTCAAGCGCAACCTCGCCGCCACGCTCAATTTCCTTTTCAAACTCACCGGTCTCCTCCGCCTCAATCTCCACCGCCGCCTCAGCACCGCCGTGTTCAAACTCAATTTCAGAATTGAACGACCACCCCTTGCCGAAATCATAACCGAGCATAAAGACTGCATGCGGCAAATCCACCCGCCCGTGCCCCTTCGAGTTTGCATAGTTTTCGGCATGAGAATAGCGGAACATATTGTCGCTGTAGAAATTATACTTATAGACAGCCTCGCCATATCCGCCCACCGTGAGCCGCGAAGCACGCACTCTCACGCTATCTTTCGCAAGAGTATCTTTAGTTGACTGTGAATCAACATATTGAATAAAAAGAAAAGTGCAAATTATCAGCAAAAATATCCTTTTCATCTCACCTGATTTTGAATTTGCAAATGTAAGCCTGCACAAACACGCCGGACATACCTATTTTTAATGAATATTTGCAGATTAAGTAATCAAAAGTAGTGATGAGAATATCGTCTTATACTGAAAAAAGTTTGCACTTTATGGAGCTCTAACCAGAAGTGAAGTAAGAGAAAAAAATAATTACAGAAAAATACAAGCGGGAAATGTAAAATAATTTTCATCTTTGTATAACTGCAATGATAAAAATATTATATTTGGCAATGCAAAAAATTCACGCCATGCACCACACCATGAACCGGTTCTCAAAAATGTTATTATTTTTCTACGCATTTTATGATTCTCAATACGGCATTAAAGGCAATAATGATTGCTTATTATTCTGAAACCCTTCACATTGCGTATGACTAAAACGAAATCCCTTATTGCAGCGATATTGTTCTTATCATTTTTGCGGCTTGATGCGCAAAGGTTTGTAACCGTTACAGATACAATATCGTTAAACACTTACGGCTATTTCAATCGGTTTTCCCGGATATGGCTTAAAAACAACATCGCCAAATATCGAAATTACTATTTTTGTGCTTTTTATGAGACACATTTATACGACTACAATTTTGAAAAATATCACATATTAGCTTTTTCCGAAGACGGAACTGATGTGCGAAAAGTGGAATTACCCGAACGTGCCTGTAGTCATTTTGATCATTCTGCTATTTTTACGCGTAACGACACTCTTTTTCTAAAAGGTTATTATTCTTTGTGCCCGCATTACTTTTTTGATTTTGACAATTGGAAATGGATTCCTTTGGATTTCTTTTCTAACGTTATATATGAAGATGAAATATATAGTGTTATCCCTTACGAACGGGAATGGGGACCATACACTTGTTTCATTAATAAAGAACCGACATGGAGGCATGAAATACGGGATGGCATTCAACACACTGAACTGACAAATCGGCTGTATCTATATTGTAACACAATCAAAAGACTCATAAGAAAAGGAAATTCCTATTTTATAGTGCATCATTATGGAGCAGATAGTTTGAATCTGTCAAAAAGCCCTGGTAATCTCATTTATGTTAAATCAGACCTCTCAGATTTAAGTGGAAGATTGGATTGTTCAAATAATTACAAGAAGAATTTCATACCTATTATTCGTTTTTCCACGAAAAAAAATGCAAAAGGATGGAAAAAACATGAATATGACACTACTTTCAACAACGCCTTTCTTTTTGACAACCAAATATTTTATGTAACCTCCACCCCACTATCGTCATTAATAACAAAGATTGAAGACGGCAAATTGAAAACTGTCGTTGACTTCGGCGGACAATTCAATTTTTACATATTAAAAAACACCGGAGTCAATTTCGCAAACAATAAATGCATCACTGCATTTGAACAAAATGCCAATACATACGGTTTTATGGATATTGCTGACAGCCTGATTCATATCCGCTATTTTATTCACGATCAGGATTCTATCAAATTTATACATTCCGACAGCATTCAGCTGCTTCTGCAATTTCTTTTTGCAAACCTGCCTGACATAAATTTTCATACACTTGACAGTTTTGCAAACCATATTGGAGCAATGTGCAATAATGAGATTTTACTGCTACGCAACAAATATTTTCCAGATAAATACCAAGATGACGCAAAATACGGCAAAATCAGTTATTATGCAAAAATCAATGACGAGCAAATTTTGTCGTGCGAATACTGCATTAACAAGTCGGATTCAACTGTCAAGGCATTGTTTTGGAAATGGCTGGAACCCAACATGACCAATATATACGATAATAAGTTCAGCACGACTAAAAAACATAAAATCATCAGCATAATAAACAAAATCACAGGCACGCCCCCAAAACGTGAAAAAGACTGTAACGTATGGGTTTATAATAACCTGACTTGTGAATTGTACGATAACGGAAGAATGGTGATATATTAGAAAGCCGTCAAGAAAGAATAATTTTGCATAAAAAACAAAAAGTTTCAAAAAATAATTGAAAAAAAAGTGGTAATTTTACGGCATAATTTTCATAACCTAACAAAGGAGGCAAAGTGGCTGGAAACACTATTATTTTGGCTGTAGTTATTTTGGGTGTCATAGGCTTGGTGGCTGCGATACTCTTGTTTTTTATTTCAAAGGCATTCAAAGTCGAGGAGAACCCGCTGATAGATGATGTGGCTGCCCAACTGCCCGGTGCGAACTGCGGCGGCTGCGGCTTCGCAGGATGCCGCGGGCTTGCGGAGGCGATTGTGAAAGCCGGCAACCTCGAAGGTCTGCGCTGCCCCGCAGGCGGCAACAGCACTATGGAGAATATCGCCAAAATCATGGGCTTGGAAGCTGTCGCTGCCGAACCTATGGTCGCGGTGGTGCGCTGTAACGGCAGCTGCGAGAACGCACCGGCAAAAGTCAACTACGACTCAATGCCAAGCTGCTTTTTCGCCAATTCGCTCTACGCCGGAGAAAGCGCATGCCCGTACGGCTGCCTCGGCTGCGGCGACTGTGTTGGCTCGTGCCAGTTCAACGCCCTCCACATCGACCCCGTCACAAAACTGCCGGTCGTTGATGTGAACGCGTGCGTGGGATGCGGCGCCTGCGTCAAAAACTGCCCGCGCCATATAATCGAATTGAGGTTTAAAGGCACGGAAGGACGCGTGTATGTGACCTGCATGAACAAGGAGAAAGGCCCCGTGGCTAAGAAGAACTGCTCCGCCGCCTGTATCGGCTGCGGCAAATGCGCTAAAAACTGTCCCGCCGAAGCAATCACAGTGCAAGACAGCCTCGCATATATCGACTTCCGCAAATGCACACTGTGCCAAACCTGCGTTTCGGGCTGTCCGACAGGCGCAATCAAATTCAGCAATTTATAAATCATTGATAGATAATCTTTTATATACAATATGAAAACTTTTAAAATAGGCGGTGTTCACCCTGAAGCGCAAAAGTTGTCAAATGAAATTTCTGTTGAGACATTTCCGCTGCCGAAACAAGCCACAATATTTGTAACGCAGAGCCTCGGTGCTCCGGCTGTTCCGGTCGTGGCAAAAGGCGACAAAGTGAAGGTCGGGCAGCTGCTGGCGAAGGCGGAAGCCTTTATCTGCGCGAACGTGCATTCACCATTTTCCGGCACTGTCAATAAAATTGAACCTGTCGCTGATTTCACTGGCTACAAGAAACCGGCAATCATCATTGATGTGGAAGGAGACGAATGGGACGAAAGCATTGACACTTCAGAGGAGATTGTGAGTGAGATAAAACTTTCGCGCAAAGAGATAATTGACAGAATGAAAGCGTGCGGCATTGTAGGATTGGGCGGTGCCTGCTTCCCGACACACGTCAAATATATGCTGCCTGAAGGGAAATCTGCTGACTACATTTTAGTGAATGCTGCAGAATGCGAACCGTATATCACTACGGATTACCGCATGATGTTAGAGCAAACCGAGCAGTGCCTTGTCGGAATAGAAGCGTTATTGATTGCCTCTGGTGCGCCGAAGGCTCTGATAGGCATTGAAAACAACAAGCCCGAAGCTATAAGGCATTTGCAGGAAGCAACTAAGACCCACCCTAAAATTGAGGTCGTGCCGTTGAAGACAAAATATCCGCAAGGTGCTGAAAAACAATTGATTCAGGCATTGACAGGACGCACCGTCCCCAACGGGAGACTCCCGATTGATGCTGGATGCATTGTCAACAACATAGCCACAACACACGCTGTGTATGAGGCCGTTCAGAAGAACAAGCCGCTTATAGAGACCTACACGACTGTTACAGGGAAACACCTTGCAAACCGCAAGAATTACAAAATCCGTCTCGGCACTCCTCTCAAAGAGGTTTTGGACGCTGTCGGGATTCCTGAAAACACAGGCAAAATCATCAGCGGAGGTCCCATGATGGGCAAGGCAATGGCAAACACAAACACCTTTTTCGTAAAAGGGATGTCAAGCATACTTTTCCTTGACGCGTCAGAGAGCAAGCGCATTCCAGAGTCAAATTGCCTGCGCTGCGGCAAGTGCATTCAGGCGTGTCCTATGGGCTTGGAGCCGTATCTTTTCCGTATGCTCGCCGTTCATAACAGATTAGATGATTTGGAGGCGCATGGCATTATGAACTGCATAGAGTGCGGCTGCTGCCAGTCGGGCTGCCCAGCCCATATTCCGCTTCTCGACACTGTGAAGACAGGAAAATCGAAAACAGGGGCAATGATTAAATCAAGACAAGTAAAAAAATCTTAATATGAGCGAGAATTTATTACAGGTTTCTGGTGCGCCGCATGTGCACAACGGAGAATCCACAAAACGCATAATGTGGTCGGTGGTGATTGCGCTGCTGCCCGCATTTATGGTCTCAGTCTTCTATTTCGGGCTACCGGTAATACTCATTACAGCGGTTTCTGTGGCAAGTTGTATTCTTTTTGAATACCTGATACAGAAATTCATTTTGAAGACAAAACCCACCATTGACGACGGCTCGGCGGTCATTACAGGTCTCCTGCTGGCTTTTAACGTCCCTTCCAACCTGAATCTTCTGTTGGTTGTGTTGGGAGCGTTTGTCGCAATCGGAATTGCAAAGATGGCTTTCGGCGGACTCGGCAACAACCTCTTCAACCCCGCACTGGTGGCGCGTGTCTTCCTGCTGATATCATTCCCCGTGCAGATGACAACATGGCCAAAAGCGACACCTATTTGGAATTTCGGTTTTGCAGATATTGTTACCGGCCCTACCCCACTCGGCATTTTGAAAGAGGGCGTTAAGAACGGCGATGCAGTCAGCCAGTTGATGGGCAGCGAAGCCATGCCTGATTATCTGCAGATGTTAGTCGGTCAGATGGGCGGCAGTTTCGGTGAAATCTCAGCGGTGGCAATACTCATTGGAGCAATATTCCTCCTTTTCCGCAAGGTCATCACTTGGCATATTCCTGTCGCGTTCCTGCTTTCAGCATTTGTCTTCTCAGGCATATTCTGGCTTGTTGACCCGACACACTATGCCACCCCGTGGTTCCATCTTCTCACCGGCGGAATGATGCTCGGCGCGTGCTTCATGGCAACTGATATGGTAACTTCGCCTATGTCAGCGCGCGGAATGCTCGTTTTCGGCTGCGGCTGCGGCATTCTCACCATCATCATCCGTCTTTTCGGAGCCTACCCTGAAGGTGTTTCGTTTTCTATTCTCATCATGAACGCCTTTGTCCCGCTTATCAATAAAGGATTCAAACCACAACCTTATTCAAAAATTTAACAGAATCATACAATATTATATATATGTCAGGAAAAGAATCATCATTATGGAAAATGTGCCTTGTGCTGACCGTCATTTCAGTGGCGGCGGCGGCAGGTCTGGCAGCAGTATATTCATTAACCAAAGATCCTATTGAGGCATCTCAAAACAAGAAGCGTACCGAAGCTATCAACCAAGTGCTTCCAGGATTCAGCGGGACAACTGAAACTGTAAAAGTTTGTCTCCCCGAAGACAAAGATTCAGTCACATTAAATATGGCTTACGTTGATGGCGAATTGTTCGGAGCGGCGGTGGAGACTTACACCCTCAAAGGCTTCGGCGGAGCGTTCTCAATAATGGTCGGTTTCGACAAAGATGGCAACATACTCGGCACCGCTGTCCTCAATGCTTCTGAAACTCCCGGCCTCGGCGACAAAATCAACGCCGACAAGAGCGATTTTTCAAAACAGTTTGAAGGCAAGAATCCGTTGGATTTCATGTTAAAAGTCAACAAAGACGGAGGTGACGTTACACCTATCACAGCCGCAACAATCTCATCAAGAGCATATTGCGATGCAGTTCAAAGAGCATACGATTCTTTCGTGTTAGCAAAAAAGGAGGACAGCAATGAGTAAACTTCAGATTTTAACAAAAGGGATTATAAAAGAGAATCCGAGCCTTATCCTTGTGCTTGGAATGTGCCCCACGTTGGGGGTCACCACATCTGCAGAAAACGGAATCGGCATGGGCATTGCCACGACTTTCGTGCTGCTTCTCTCAAACATAATGATTTCATTGGTCAAAGGCGTGATCCCTGATAAGGTACGCATTCCATCGTTCATCGTCATCATCGCGACCTTTGTCTCGATAGTCGATTTGCTTGTTCAGGGTTTTGTCCCTGCTCTCGCCGAAAGTCTCGGTCTGTTCATTCCGCTCATCGTTGTAAACTGCATCGTTTTGGGGCGCGCTGAGGCATTTGCCAGCAAAAACGGCATTTTCGATTCAATGTTAGACGGACTTGGCATGGGACTCGGCTTTACGCTGTCGCTCTTCATCATCGGGGCGTGCCGCGAAATTCTGGGGAGCGGTGCCATTTTCGGACACAAATTCATCACCGGTGACGGCATCCTCATCTTCGTGCTGGCTCCGGGCGCATTCTTCGTGTTAGGTTTTGTCATGGCTTTGGTAAGACATATACAGAACAGAAAAAAAAGTTCACAACTTGAAAAAAGATAAGCTATGGAATATATTTTGATGATTATAGGTTGCATATTGGTAAACAATATCGTTTTCTCGCAATTCTTAGGCATTTGCCCGTTTTTGGGTGTGTCGGGCAAAACCGGCACGGCGGCTGGCATGGGCGCGGCGGTAACCTTCGTGATGGCACTCGCCACATTAGTTACCTCAACGGTAAACAAATATGTGCTGCTTCCACTCGGACTGAAGTTCATGCAAACCATTGTCTTCATTCTGATTATCGCAGCGTTAGTGCAGATGGTTGAGATAATATTGAAGAAAATAAGCCCCGCACTCTATCAGGCTCTCGGCATTTATCTGCCGCTCATCACCACAAACTGCGCTGTTTTGGGTGTCGCCATTCAGGTTACACAAAAGGCTGATTTTTCGATACTTGACAGCACAATTTTCGCCACTGCGACTGCAATAGGCTTTTTGCTCGCAATTGTCATTTTCGCCGGTTTGCGTGAACAACTTGAACTCAACAAAGTTCCAAATGCAATGAAAGGTGTGCCGATTGCACTTGTTACCGCAGGCATTCTCGCCATGGCTTTCATGGGTTTTGCAAATTTAGTCTAAATCATTATCTGTCATTATTTTATATTGATAAAAGAGAAGTTATAATATCGCTAATTTAATCTCAAAAAGATGAACGACAATTTGGATCCCTCGCGTAAACGTCTTTCTGCGGCTGAAAAGGAATTCGAGCAGAGCATACGCCCATACGATTTCGCAAATTTCTACGGCCAGCAGCAGCTTCTTGAAAACATAATCGTTTTTGTCAAGGCAGCTAAACAGCGCGGCGAGGCTTTGGATCACGTGCTCTTCCACGGACCTCCAGGACTTGGCAAAACCACTCTGTCGCACATCATCGCCCATGAAATGGGGGTCAATATAAAAGTAACTTCAGGACCTGTCATCGACAAGCCCGGCGAACTTGCGGGGCTGCTCACAAACCTCGAGCCTAACGATGTGCTTTTCATTGATGAAATCCATCGTCTGTCGCCTGTTGTGGAAGAATACCTTTACTCTGCAATGGAAGACTATAAGATTGATATAGTGATAGATACAGGGCCAAATGCGAGAAGCGTGCAAATAGGAATCAATCCGTTTACGCTTGTCGGGGCGACCACACGTTCCGGACTTCTCACCGCACCGTTGCGTTCACGTTTCGGGATAAACCTGCGCCTGCAATACTACGATGCAGATGTTTTGGCCAAAATTCTAAAACGCTCGGCAGGGATTCTGAAGATTGAAATTGACGATGACGCCGCATACGAAATCGCACGCCGCAGCCGTGGCACACCACGTATCGCGAACTTGCTCCTGCGCCGTGTCCGCGACTTCGCGCAAATCAAAGGTGACGGCCGAATCAACCGTGAAATAGCCCAAATTGCACTTGCCGCTCTGAACGTTGACAAGCACGGGCTTTACGAGATGGACAACCGCATATTAAGCACAATCATAGAAATATTCAAAGGCGGACCGGTCGGGCTAACGACCATAGCCACCGCTGTCGGCGAAGACACCGGCACCATTGAGGAGGTTTACGAGCCGTTCCTCATACAGGAGGGCTATCTCATGCGCACCCCACGCGGCCGCGAAGCCACACCGGCAGCGTACAAGCACCTCGGCAAAGTTCCGTTCACGGAAACGCCGGATTTGTTTAATTATTAGAAGTTAAAGTTACTTCAACAACTTCCGATATTCACTTCTTCGTAACCAAACACAAAAGCGTAAGGTCATCATTAGGAACGGCGCCCTCACGATGGCTGGCAACAGCTTCCTGCAGCATAACGATAACTTCTTCAGAAGAGAGGTCTTTGGCCCCAGCCATAAGTTCTTGAAGCTTGTCATCACCAAACAGCTGGTGCTGCATATTCTCGGCTTCTGTAAGGCCGTCAGTGTAAATCAGCAACTGCCGTTCTCTTATATCGTCCAAGCTCTCACCGTTGAATGCGCCTTCTTCCCATATTCCTAACGGGCGGTTTGTATATTTCAGTTTCATGAACTCACCATCAAGCAGTGGCGCATTGTGACCGCAGTTACAATAATCGAGGTGTCCTGTTTTAAGGTCTGCGCAGCCAATAAACATGGTGACAAACATATTCTGCTCATTGTCGTGCGAAAGGATGAGGTTGATTTGTGTGGCAATCTCTTCCGGCGTATGCCCCTGCTGAGCGACAATACGGAAAAGATTGCGTGTTACTGCCATAAATAATGAAGCCGGGATTCCCTTACCGGAAACATCTCCTACACAGAAATAGAGGTGTTCGTCCTGAATGAAGAAGTCGTAAAGGTCTCCACCAACCTCTTTGGCCGGTGTCATAGAAGCAAACAGGTCTATGCCGTTCCTGTTAGGGAAAGGCGGGAAAATGCGCGGCACCATTGACATCTGTATATCGCTGGCGACTTTCAACTCGCTTTCTATTGACGCTTTCTGCGCTGTGGTCTGCCTGAGCTCGTCAATGTATTTCACCAACGACTGCTGCATACCTGTAAACGATTGGCTTAACTGACCTATTTCATCGTCACGTCCGTCTTCAGGCAGTGTTTCATCAAAGTTCCCTTGCGCTATGCTCTCCGCCTGCGTTGCAAGAGTTTTCAATGGTCGTAACTCTTTGTTAATGATACGGAAACAGACAATTAACATCAACAACAAACCAGCAATTACCGCCATTGTAACAGCACTCCTGAGGCGATAGAATGAGCCGAAAATGTCGTTTTCAGGGCAAACAATAGCCACGCTCCACCCCGTATTACTAAGAGGTTTGTAGAACACAAAACAATCCACCCCGTCAATTTTGAGTTGTCGCATACCTTCCTCCCCACGTTGCATTGCATGACCAAGCGCAGTGACTGCAGTATCAGGCTTTTCGATAGTCTCAGTGAAAATAGTCTGATAAAAGAGTTTTGTAGTATCCGGATGGACAAAATATGTACCACCCTGCCCTATCATTATGCTGTAAGAGTTCGGATATGGCTTGACTGCCGAAATTGTCTGAGAGAGCCAAGAGAGAGAAATATCTACAGAAATTGTGCCGATATATACGTTATTCTTATCTTTAAGAGGCTTACAATATGAAGCTATCATATCGTGCGAATAAATATTATTATCGGGATTGTAGTCCATAAACGGCTCTGTCCACACAGGGCGATCAAGCAACTTGCAAAGCTGGTACCAGTCCATATAGAAATACTCATAGTGCTCATTGCCTTCCTGTGTGGTAAGAACATTACCATTGTCATTATAAGAATATGCCGAAAAATAACGTCCGCGATCCTTGAAATAGTTCGGTTCAAAAGCAATTGAGCAGCCGTTCAGGTCGGGATTGTTTATGAGAATACGGCGTGAGTAAACATACATTGAGTCGGGCGTGTCGAGATGGCGATTTATAAGCCATTCGGTATTGTTTGCAGCTATAACGACTTTATCGAGAATTCCGTTTACACGCAAAGCGGTATTCTCCAGAATCTCTGTGGCATGGTTAATTGCTTCCTGCCGGATAGCCTGCCGCGACACCCAAAACATAAAGCCCAATGAAGCCACAAGGATCATAGCAGCAAAAAGCACAATTCCGAGGCTGAGCCTTCTGGAAAGCGAATGACGGATATATTTTTTTTTCATTTTCATATTCTATTTCACTATTAGATCTTCGTATGTTACTTCCTTTTTCAGCAATTTGCATTCCAACATTAGGTCGCTGGCAAGTTTCACCATATCAGGCCGCAGCTTGAACTCACGCTTGCCCGACTCGCGGTCTATTTGGAGACGCAGCACCTCATGGAGCATCAATTTCTGAAGCACGCGGTTTGTGGCTATATGGTTTTCGCGCACATATTTCATCACAATCTCAAGTGTTTCATCAGGGTGTGCGGCTGCCCATTCCCAACCACGGCGGCTTGCCTGTGCAAACTTTTCAGCCTGATCCTTGTGCTTGAGATAGTATTCGCGCGTCATATATACACCATCTTCCTGCACATTGTATCCGTGGTCGCAAAAACGGTACATGTTGCTTGCGTTCAGCTCCATACCTGTTTGCAGCAACTGATAATACTCATTGTAACTCATGGCAAGAGTGGCGTCAATGGCTCCGGCCACAAAAAGATTGACATTAGAGGCAAACTGGACCCATTCATAGTCAAGCTGTTCTTTTTGGCTCATACATATTGCCATTTGTCCGAAGCCGATACTCCAAATACCAACACGCGCTCCTTTTTGGGTCAAAGGATCCTTGTCGCGCCGCGACACTATAACCAACCCGTTATTCATTGAGGTTTGAAGGATGTTCACCAAAGGAATGCCATTATCCATAATTTCCATAGCCTGACAAAGCTGGAGGGTTGTGGCATGGCTCTCGTTATTCCTGACGCGACTCATTGCAGACTGTGTGGCAGACGGGTGAACAATTGCAACATCGACGCCCGCTTCCTTATAAAAGCCTTTTTCGTATGCCACATAAAAGCCGGCAAACTGCGCCTGTGCGGTCCACTGCGGCGTGAACACAAAACGCTCTTGAGCTTCTGACCTCATAATGCTGAACATTATAGCTAAAATCACGGCCAGTTGTATAATTCTATTTTTTTTCATAAGATGTTTTATTATCCCGATCTATTGCATATAAATTTATTATCTGCTTCGTTGCACAAAGTTGCACAAAAAAACAATAACATTTTCAAGAATCTGCATTTTTATTATGTTATTTATTATTTTTTCAAGAATGCAAAGATAATTATTTTCCACAAAAAACAAAAATATACCAACCACTTTACCATAACATTATTTTTTTATGTAACTTTGCAATTTAGTAAAAACAATATACAGAAACGTAAATAAACATAATATTATGGCAACAAGACCAGAAGAAGAAAGCGGTGTGAATGTGATTGCTGAAGGCACAACACTGACCGGAAATATAGTAACCTCAGGCGACTGCCGTATAGACGGCACAATGAAAGGCAACATACAATCCAATGCAAAGGTGATTGTCGGCATAAACGGCATAATTGAAGGCGAACTTGTGTGCAAGAACCTTGAGATAGAAGGCAAAGTGAAGGCAAACGTGAACGTAGGCGAGCTTTTGGCACTGAAATCAAATTCCACACTCGTAGGGAATATCACTGTAGGGAAAATTTCAATTGAGCCTGGTGCGAACTTCATAGGAAACTGCCGGATGCAGAACTCTAAAATTGAAGTGCCAGGGCAACTTCAGGAGCCACAGAACAAGTAAATGAAAGACGAAAAGTCGGACGCCCCGTTGCGCGGATACGCCCACTATTCCGGCCTCGCCGTCCAAATGGCTGTTATTATTGCTCTCTCAACAGTCGGCGGTCTGAAACTGGATGGGCTAACTGACCTCAAGCCCTTGTTCACAGTCGTATGCAGCCTCGCCGGTGTTGCACTTGCCATGTATGTCGTGATTAAAGATTTCACCCCTAAAAAAAACAAAAACGACAAAAAGAATTAGCTTATGCTGAAAAATTCACTCAAAATATACATTTTCCGGCTGCTTGTATTTTCGATAATACTCACAAGCGGCACTTTCTGCATGCAATTTCTCTGCCCCCAATACGTCTCCCCCGCCCTACCGTTCATCGTGCTTTTTTTCTTCATCATAATGCTCATTTCACACTATATAATACTACGCGGTATTTACAAGGAAAATAAAAATTTCGTGGCCAACTACATGCTCGCGACAATCATCAAATTTGTGTCTTACATCATTTTTCTCATCACTTATATAGTACTGAACCGCGAAGACGCCATGCTTTTCGGCATATCTTTCATAATATTGTATTTTCTTTTCTCTATATTTGAAATTATCACAATAAAACTTGAAAAAAAAGCGTGATGACGAAGAGAATACTGATTGTCAATTCTGTCCATCCGAGCCTTGCAGAAAGATTAAATGAGACCGGCTTCTTATGCGAGACAAACAAAAACCTGTCATACAATGATTTTTTGTCAATACAAGACCAATATTACGGATTAATTATCCGCAGCCGGTTTATAATTGACGAACATTTGTTGGAAAGCAAAAAGAATTTAAAATTCGTGGTGCGTATAGGCTCCGGTGTTGAAAATATCGACACAGCCGCATGCGAAAGGCACAGCATAGCCTGTATAAGCACTCCTGAAGGGAACGCGCCGGCCGTTGCGGAACATGCTCTCGCACTTCTGCTGGCAGCACTGAAAAACATTAACAAAACGGATAGAGAAGTAAGAAACGGCATTTGGGAGCGCACACTCAACAAAAACCGCGAACTGTCGTCTCTCACCGCAGGTATAATCGGGTACGGCCACACAGGCCCCGCATTCGCGAAACTGCTACATTCACTCGGCTGCAATGTGCTCGCTTACGACAAATTCAAAACCGGCTTCAGCGACAACTTCGCTTCGGAAACATCTTTGCAACAACTGCTTGAAACAAGCGACATCATATCTATACACATTAATTATCTTCCTGAAAACCATTATTTTATAAATAAAGAAAAATTTTCATGCGTTAAAAGGAATCCGTTATTCATAAACACTTCGCGCGGACTTTCGGTCAACACAAACGACCTTTTAGACGCATTGGACAGCGGCATCATACAACATGCTTGCCTTGATGTATTGGAATTTGAGACTTCGCGGCTACAAATTCCACCGCTGAAAGAGTGGACAGAGACAATGCAACGTCTCGCGGCACATCCCAAAGTCACTTTGACACCACACATCGCAGGACAGACCTTTGACGCAGACAAAAGACATGCAGACATTGCTTTTGAAAAAATCATTAATCTGATTAACAATAAAATATAATGATATGAAAACCACATTACTAATATTGGCAGCCGGCATGGGAAGCCGTTACGGAGGCTTGAAACAATTGGACAAATTGGGGCCGCACGGCGAAACAATAATGGATTACTCGGTGCGTGACGCGATTGCCGCCGGATTCAGTGAAATTGTCTTTGTCATCAGACGGAACATGGAGGCTGATTTCAAGGAAGCTATTATGGCAAAGTATCAGAAACTTGTGAAGGTGAACTATGTGTTTCAGGAACTTGACACGCTGCCCGCACCGTTCAAGGCGAATCCGGAACGCACGAAGCCATACGGCACGGCACATGCAATACTTTCAGCGAAAAACGCCATCACAACCCCATTCGCGGTCATCAACGCCGATGACTTTTACGGTGCGGATGCGTTTGCGACCCTTTCAAAATTCTTCGGGCAGCTATCACCCACCGATACCGACAAATTCGCAATGGTTGGATACCAGCTGCCGAAAACGCTTTCTGAGAACGGCTCCGTATCACGCGGGGTCTGCTCGGTCGATAATGAGCACAACTTGGTGAGCATCACCGAAATGACCAAAATCGAGCGTATCAATGGGGTGATATGCAACAAAAACGAAGACGGCTCATATACCAATCTTCCTGACAACACCATAGTCTCAATGAACTTCTGGGGCTTCACGCCAAAATTCTTCGACCAACTCGAAAACCTGTTCTGCCAATTCTTGGAAAAGAACAACGACAATCCAAAATCCGAATTCCAGATTCCGACTGTTGTTAACCATTTCCTTACCACCGGCAGCGCAAGCATAAAGGTTCTTGTCTCCTCCGCCGAATGGTTCGGCGTAACCTATAAGGAAGACCGCCCTATTGTTGTCGAGCGGCTGAAACACATCAAGTAACACTTACGGAAATGCTGTGACAAAAGTATTGTCATAAAAATCAACTGCAGTAGCAAGTATTAAAAAAGATTTTGTACATTTGCAACATTGGAAATAATTTTATCAATTATAATTAAACAACAAATACCATGAAAAAATTCGATCCGGCAGTAGCCATTCAAGATCTCAACCAAATCGGTGAGTATCACGGAGTTAATCCTTCCATCACAGATTCTGCGACATACGCTTTCCCGAAAGCACAGACGATGACCGACACTTTCCACGGTGAAACCGAAGGGTACTTTCTCTATTCGCGTCATTGGAATCCGAGCAACAAATTCTTAGCTGACGCATTAGCTGCAATGGAAGACACCGAAGCAGCGTGGGTGACAGGCTCAGGCATGGCTGCAATAACTTGCGCTATTTTGCAGATATGCAGCGCAGGCGACCACATCGTGTCAAGTATGACAACTTACGGCGGCACTTTCGCATTCATCAACAACTACCTCAAGAAATTCAACATTGACGCCACTTTTGTAAACATCACAGATTTGGATGCGGTAAAGAAAGCCATGAGACCGAACACCAAGATGATATATACCGAGACAATGACCAACCCGCTGCTCCAAGTCTCAAACCTTCC
>JAGCRI010000177.1 GCA_017964755.1 Bacteroidales bacterium
GGGCAGGATGAACAGCAGTTGCTATGACCCTATCCGAACCATGGCCAAGATGACGGATGAAGTGATTGTGGCTTTTTCGGGCGGGAAGGAAAGCGTTGTGGTATTAGACCTGTGTATGAGACATTTCAAGCGGGTAGTGCCATTTTTCATGTATTACATTCCCGGGGTTTCATTTCAGGAAAAGCAGATGCGGTGGTATGAAGCCAAGTACGGCATAACGATTGAACGGCTGCCGCACTTTGAACTGTCTAACATGCTGCGGTACGGCACTTTCAGGAATGAAGACCTGTCGGTGCCGATAATAGATATTAACGACATTTACGCGTGGATGCGTGCGAAATACGGGATTTATTGGATTGCTGCGGGCGAAAGAAGCGGAGATTCGGTTATTCGTGGTGCGATGATAAAGCATTCCGGCAGCATAGACAATAAGCGCGTTCGGTTCTATCCTGTGGCATGGTGGAGCAAAAACGAAATATTGGAGTACATCAAATTCAAAAGGCTTTATCTGGCGATTGATTCACGAACGTTTGGGGCATCATTTGAGAGCGTGAACACTCGCTCTTTTTTATTCTTGAAGGAGCATTTTCCCAGCGACTACGAACGCGCGTTGCAGATGTTTCCGCTTGCGGAAGGCGCGGTTAAGAGGTTTGAAGCGTATGGCAAAGAGTAAATTCCAAAATTTTGAGATGGAGACAATCAATCGGCGGAATATCAAAAACGCCGACTATAACCCGCGATACATGGGTGAGAAGGAGAAGAAAAAGCTGCGGGCGGCCTTGAAGGAGAACGGGCTGGTTTCAGCTTTGACATGGAATAAGCGGACTGGAAATCTGGTCGGCGGGCATCAGCGGCTTGAACAGTTGGATGCGCTTGAAAAGAGCGACGATTACGACTTGACTGTGTGCGTAATTGACGTCGATGAAAAACAGGAAGCCAAGCTGAATGTCCAGCTCAATAACCCGTCAATGCAAGGCGAGTGGGATGTTGGCAAGCTGTTCGAAATGACGGAAGAATTTGACCTTTCCATGGCTGACATGGGCTTTTCCGAGGTCGAGGCGTCTTTGCTGTTTGACGGCGATGAACGGTTCACGGAACTGTTTGAAACGCCGGAGGCGACGGGCGAGAAAGATAAGATGCGCGATATAAAATCGGCGCGGGTCAACATGGTGAAAGATTACCACGATGAGGGCCGCACCGATTACATGGTTGTGGTCGTGTTCAAGGATGCAAAAGAACGCGCCGACTTTATGCGGCGCATTCATGTCCCCAATTATGAGGAATATATCACTGTTGAGCAGGTAAATAGGTTATTGGAATCAGATATTTGAGCGTGTATTCATTCGCCAGTTGGTCAAGCTCCTCGTCGGTCGCGTCTTCGGGCGCGTCGTCGTCAACGTACTTGATAAGCGAATCATCGACGTCAAACAAGCCCAATCTGCCGCGAACTTTTATGGGGTAAATCGGGTATGGGTTGGCGAGAATCCACGCATAGCACTTTTCGGATGGCATTTCTGTCATGCCTGCGGCTTCGAGATGTTCCTCGGTGAACGGTACGACGTCAAGCAGCTCGACGGTGGAATACGCGTAACCGCTGATAAAGCCTTCCATGGGGCGCTTGCCTGCGCAGATTAGCAGCTCGCCGCGATAGTTGGTCTTCCATGTTCTGCATTCTACGGTCTTCGTGCCTTCCGCGATATAGGCGCAGTAATCGGGGTCAATCGTGATGGCTTTCAATAGTTATTCCTCCTTCATCGGCTTATTGCCGTTAATAAAGCATTTATAGGTGCCGCCGAGGGCGTCTTCCACTTCTTGCGGTAATGGGTCATTGGCATATAGCAGGTCTGTGTTTTCGCTCAAAGCATACGCAAGCCCTGCCGCTATTGGGTTCGTGTTGGGCGGGTATATCAGCGGGAAGTAATACGCCAGATAGAACTTTTCCGCATAGAGCGCAAATTGTTCATCTGTCATGCTGCCGACTTGCGGAACGTGCATGTACTTGATGTCGGGTTCGCCAGCTTCGAACAGCCCAACGCGGCCGCTGATTTTGAACGGCTGTATCGGCTTGATGTCGCTGAATGCCCACGCATAACGTGCCCCTGTCGGCATGGTGTCCATCATTGCGGGTTGCAGGTGTTCTTCCGTAAACGGAACTACATCGGCGATAGTGGCGACACACAGGGCGTAGCCGTGGATGCGGTCTTGGAATTTCAGCCTTGCGCCAGAGCACACCAAAACCGGCCCACGGTAGACAGTAGGCACGGTTCGGCAGTCGATTGTCTTCTCGCCGGTGAGTATGCGCCACGCATATTCGGCGTCGTATGATAGTGCTTTCATGTCCCTCCTTTCTGCCCGCGTACTATGCCCACGGGCGGGCGGCTTTGGTTAGTTATACATGTCGTCGATGTCGGCGCAAATGGTTTCTATGGCGTACTCCACAGAGCACTTCTCTACGCCGTCCCAGCGGGCAGATTCAACCATTTTGACCGCTTCATTGCGGGCGGCTTGCTCGCTGTAGCCGCAGGCTTTTAGCCAGTTGATTATCTTCTTCATGGTGGTCTCCTTCCTGTCGCTGTATTCTTGCTTACGATGCAATTATAACCCCTTCGCGAGCTATTGTCAATAGGGTTTGGGCGATTTCATAAAATCTTAATAATTATTCTTTTAGGAGTGATTTTAATGGGCAAAACGATTGAGCAGTTGACCTATCATATAGAGTGGTTGCCGCCAGAAGAACTGATTCCGTATGCAGGGAACGCGAAGCTACACGACGAGAAAAACGTCGCGAACATTGCGAACAGCATTGCGCGATACGGCTGGCAGCAGAACGTGACTATCACGAAAGACAGGGAAATCATCATCGGGCACGGGCGAAAGCTGGCAGCGGAGCGTTTGGGCGTGCTGGTGCCGTGCAAGGTGATTGAGGATGACCTGACAGAAGACGATATCCGAGAGCTGCGAATCGCTGACAACCTTACGCATGACGGTCAATATGATTGGGATGCCATGAACGCGGAGATTGAACAGTTTGGTTTGGAGTTTGCGGGGTTTGACTTTGACTTTGCCGAACAGCTTGACGGCGAGGGCGACGAGGAGCCTGCGGGCGAGGTCGAGGAAGATGACTTCGACGAGGAGCCGCCAGAGGAGCCGATGGTCAAGCTGGGCGATGTGTTCATGGTCGGCAGACACAGACTCATGTGCGGCGACGCGACGAGCATTGGCGATGTGGAAAAGCTGATGGAGGGTGCGCGTGCGGATGTGCTGCTGACTGACCCGCCTTACAACGTGAACTATGACAACCACGAAAAACAGGTGATGAAACACAGGTCAAACAAGCGTCAGGAAAGCGGGCGGAACGTCAAGATATCCAATGACAAGATGGACGAGGATGTGTTCATCCAATTTCTGACTGACGCGTTCACAAACGCTGACATGGCAATGAAACCCGGCGCTGTGTTTTACGTTTGGTATAGCGACTTGCGGGTGTACAGCTTTGTTTCGGCGCTGCGCAATACAGCTTGGAAAGTTCACGAAAACCTGATTTGGAATAAAAACCGTTTGACCATCGGGCGGTACGACTATCAGTGGAAACACGAGAGCTGCCAACCTGCTGGGACTATGGTGCTGACGCCGAACGGTGAGGTTCCGATAGAACAGCTAAAGGATGGCGACAGGGTTGTTGGCTATTTCTCGATGCAAAATGAAGCTCGTGGGTTTAGGAACGGAATAGAAGTTAAAACGGCAAAGAGAAACTATAACGGCGTGTTATATGGTGTTTGCGTAGATGGCCGGGAAACATGGGTGACGAATAATCATAGGTTCACGATTAAGTTTAATCCCAACCCTAAAAGGCCGTATTGCAATTATTTGATGCGGCGCGGCAACTGGTGGCGTGTTGGTGTTACAAGAACATACGATGCAAGAGGCTTTTGCGTAAAACACAGGTTTGACCAAGAACATGCAGATGAAGCGTGGATTATAGACACTTATGAAACGCTTGTTGATGCGCAAATAGGGGAACAAATGCTTGCTGTCAAGTATGGAATACCTTATTCTCATTGGGAAGTGAGCAGGTATAATCGTACATTGCAAAGGACTGAAAAACAAATTCAGTGGCTTTATGACCAACTTGATTTAGATGTGCTTGATACTAATGCTAAAAAAATGCTGTCTGATTACGGTCGAGACATAAAATATCCGTTGATAACAAAGGACAACAAACGAAATGCGTATAGCAGACGTGTGACAGCCAGAATAAACGCTTGCAATCTGATTCCTGATTTGATGCTTGTGCCGGTGCTGCTAAAGGATGATTCTGTGGAGTTTAAGCCGATTGATGAAATAAAATATAAACCTCATAACGATTTGGTTTATTCGCTTGAGGTTAAAACTTACGGGCATTATATCGCAGATGGAATCATTACTCATAATTGCCTTTACGGATGGAAGCAGGGCGCGGAGCACTTGTGGGCAAGCGACAGGAAACAGACCAGTGTCATTGACTTTGGTTCATCGTTGCGGAACACACTGCATCCCACCATGAAGCCTATTGGGTTGTTCGATTACTGCATTAAGAACAATACAAAGGGCGGCGACGTCGTGCTTGATTTGTTCGCGGGTTCAGGTACAACACTGATGGCTTGTGAACAGAACGGCAGAACGGCGTATTGCATGGAGATAAGCCCGGCGTATGTTGAGTTGATAGTAAAGCGGTACATGCAATTCACGGGCAAGGGCGACGAGGTGTTCTTGCTGCGGGATGGCGAGCGCATTCCGTGCGGCGATATGTTCAGGGAAGAATAGCGGGGCGCAAAAAAAGCCCCGGCGCGGGCCGGGGCGGGCGTATAAACAGGGGTTTATTTAGCTTCGTCGCTCCACCAGATTTCGCGGGCTTCGCCTTCGCAAAATACAACGCAGATGTTGACGGGGGCGGCGGTGAAATGCTGCTGTACGTCGCCGGGGATATGTTCGGTGCCTTCTCGGTAGGCGGGCATTTCTTCCAGATTCTCCAGATATGCGGCGGTGTCGCCTTCCCATTCTTCGCCGTGAGGGGCTTCCATGATTTCGCCCATTTGGCGGGCGTCGTCGGGGCCAGTGATGGCAGAGTAGTAAATACGCTTCATAGTATTATCTCCCTTCAAAATTGATTATATCATGTTGCCGGGGCGGGGTCAACCCGCACGGCGGTTGAACGGGTGACGGCGGGGGCGGGCGCGGCGTTGGTGGCGATTAAACTCGCTTGTAGCCTTTGGCGATAAGCGCCTTGAAGATTTCATTGCCTTTGGCCCTTCCGGCGTCGTCGGCGTCGAACCTTTCGGCGTCAAGGAACTTCGGGAAAGAACCACGCTTCGCGCTTCGGGTGTAGTGCTGAATTTGAAGGAATGGGGCAAGGTGCCCAACCTGCTCGGTGCTGAAAATGTAACCATCAACGCGGTATGCGTTTATGCCGACTTTGAATGTCTTTTCAATGCACATCATTGTAACTCCTTTCGGCTGTCGTGGGGTTCGTGCCTGCGGCGCAATCATTACTGATTGCACTATAATAATAGCGCTATAGCGAGTAAATGTCAATAGGTATTTGAGCGTTTAACAAACTGTTTACAATCGGGGAATTCGGGGCTTGTGGGCGTAGAACACGCGCGGCGTCACGCGGGCGTAGAAGGCACACAGGGCGGCTTGTGGCGGCTTACGTCGGGAATACATGGGGAAATGCCATAAAACGCCTTATGCGGGCGCGTAGGGGCTTACAGCGCCATGTAGGGCGATTCTCCGGCTTTGCCCCTGCTTTGCCCCTGCTTTGCGTCTTTTCAAATTGCAATTACTATGATATAATTATGCTACTACTAATAGGGCAAATACTTGCGGCGCTTGCCACTTCGGCGGGCGTCTTTTTTGCGCGTATTTACCTATCAAACCAAAGGGGGAGATTACCATTGCACGCACAAAAAAGCCTGATTGGAATGCCATACGCGCAGAGTATATCGCGGGCGGAATAAGCCAACGGGCACTTGCGGATAAGTACAAAGTCGGCGAAAGCACATTGCTGCAACGGGCGAATGCCGAAAAGTGGAATAAATTAAGGAAGGAAGCCGCTGACAAATCCGTAAAAAAGGCGCAACAGGAAGTGGCGAAGAAAACTGCGGATGCCGCTGCGGCTAATGCGGTCAAGCTGGAAAAGGCGCGGTCGATGCTCATTGATAGAATTTTGATTGCCATTGAGCAGATGCCGGAAAAGGGCGGAACGCGCGTCAGGCAAAGCCAACTGGATAAGAACACCGGCAAGCAAATGTCGGTCGATTACGACTTGGCTACTCTCGTGCAAGCCTTCGAAAAGCTGTCAAACGGCGCAACGGCAGATTACGAGCGGCAGAAACAATTCGCGCGGGAGAACAACACGACTATGATGACTTATGCGGACTTGTTCAAGAGACCCGCACGGATGCGCACCATAGAGGAAGTCACGAACACAGACGACGTGGGCGGTGGCGACGATGTATAAGATTGATTATGCGCCACTGAACCAGAAACAGATAGACTACATAGTGCGGTGTCAGGATGCGTGGCTGAACGTGGCGGAGGGCGGCAAGCGTGCGGGCAAGAACTTGATAAACCTGCTTGCTTGGGCTGCCTGCATAGAGAATCACCCCGATAAGCTGCACTTGGCTGCGGGCTTCTCCATATCCACCGCAAAGATGAACATACTTGATAGCAACGGTTTCGGGCTGCGCTTCATGTTTGACGGTCGGTCGCGCGTCGGCAAGTACAATGACAAAGAAGCCATTTACATACAGTGCAACGGCGGCGAAAAAGTCATTATCTTTTCTGGTGGCGGCAAGGTGTCTGATGCTGCGCTAATCAAAGGTCAAAGCTATGGCACTGCGTACATTACGGAGGCTAATGAATGTCACCCTGATTTCGTCAATGAGGTCATGTCGCGTACACTTGCAAGCCGTGACAGAAAGATATTCATGGACTTGAACCCGAAGTCGCCGCGCCATTGGTTTTATACAGATATACTCGACTATCAGATGGAGTTACAGGAACGTGGCGAAAACCCGCGCTTTAACTATGAGCATTTCACGATACTTGACAACATGTCGATATCTGATGCGCAACTGCGCGAAACACTTGCGACGTACAATAAAGGGTCTATCTGGTATAAAGCTGATATTTTGGGGTTGCGTACTGCTGCAAGCGGGCGCATATACATGTCCTATACGTACAAAGATACAGCGATATCACCCGAAGATATACACAACATGCAATTTGCAGAGCTTGCCGTGGGTGTTGACGTGGGCGGCACTGATGCCACTGCTGCAACGCTTACAGGGGTTACGAAGGGCTATGACAAGGTTGTGCATATCGACGGTATGTACCACAAGCAGGGCATTGACAACAAGATGACAGAGGAAAAGTATGCGCGTATGGTCGTTGACTGGCTGATTCCGTGGGTGAAAATTTACCCTCAAATTGGTACGATATACGCCGATAGCGCAAACAAACTGTTCCGTGCTGCGCTGAAAGATGAGCTTGTGCGGCGCGGGCTATCTCGGTTTAGCGTCGTTGCCTTCGATAAGTCTGACGGCATATTACAGCGCATAGAGCTGTCTGAAATGCTGCTGCATCAAGGGCGATACAAGATATGCTCACGCATGGAGAAGTGGCATGAAGCATACGAAAACGCCGTATGGTCTGATGACTACTATGCAAAGGGCGAGTGGGTCAGGGTCGATGATGGGTCTTACCCCGTTGACTGCCTCGACTCCGCCGAGTATTCCCTTTACCCGCTGCGAAGATTCCTGATAAATTAGAATTATTTTCTGCACGACAGGCAAGACGCGGCAGGGGCATAGGGGGGGCGCCCCTTTTTTGGGGGCGATGCCAAAAACCCAAAACCCAACTCCGCCATTTTTGGAAATTGAAAATCGGTTTTTCCGGGGGCAGGATGGGTGCGGGCACCCTATAGGGGGGGTATACCCTATATTTTGGGAATGATGGGAACCCAAAAACCGAGGTCTGCCATTTTTGGAAATTGAAAATCGAATTTGGAGGTACTGGATGGACTATAGCGCGTTGAAACCCAATATGATTGTGAATGTGCTGGGCACGAACTACGGGATTTATCTGGATGTATCGGAAGAAGACGACGGGACGTTGAAGGAATGCGCTGGGTACTGCGACAAGACGACTAAGCGGATATGTGTCGGCAGGGCGGTAGACACAAATCTGGGCGAATATTCGGAGTATAGGAAGTACGTCATCCGACATGAGCTGGTGCACGCGTTTTTGTTTGAAAGCGGCATAGGCGGCGACACGGTTTGGGATATCGACGGACAGGAGCATCCAGAACATATGGTTGAATGGGTAGCGATGCAGTTTCCGAAGCTGCTGAAAGCGTTTCAGGAAGCGGGTGTGCTATGATAAAGTTGATGCACGGGGACTGTGTTTCGTTGATGCGCGATATACCTGATGGCAGCGTGGATATGGTATTGTGTGACCCGCCGTATGGCATAGACTTTCAATCAAGCAGGATTAAAGACAAGGAGTGGCGCAAACCAAAGATAGCGAATGACAAAAAGCCTTTTGTGGAGTTCATACCAGAGCTAAAACGCTTGTTGAAACCGACTGGATGCGTAATGATTTTTACGCGCTGGGACGTGCAACAGGCGTTTATTGATGACATGGAAGCGCATGGGCTTGCGCCCAATAGTTGCATCATATGGGACAAATGTGCTCATGGCATGGGTGATTTGCAGCGTTCATTTGGGAGTGTATACGAAAGCATACTGTTCCACGCAGAGAACGACTTCCATTTCAACGGTAAAAGGCCAACCGATATTATTGCCGTGCCGAAGGTTCCTGCTGGGAAACTTGTGCATCCGAACGAAAAGCCTGTTGCGCTAATGCAGCGGCTAATAAATGCCTGTACTCCTATGGAGGGGGTAGTGTTAGACTGCTTCATGGGCAGCGGCGCGACTGGCATTGCCGCAGTTAATACAAACAGGGAGTTTATAGGCATAGAGCTTGACGACAAATACTTTTGCGCGGCAAAAAAACGGATAGAACAGGCTGGAATGCAGATAAAGATTGGCGATTTGTGCACGGGGATGGTGTAATGGCAAGACCGGATGAATGCTATAATTGCAGGCACTTGATTCAAGCGAACACGCGCACAAACGTTCGTAGGGCGGATGGCGGGTATGAGATAGGTGCCGCGTTTATGTGCGGGCGGCGAAGAATCCCATTGCCAAGCATATCCAAGTACAATGCGTCTTGTGCGTATTTCTCCGCTGGTGAACGGCAGATAATATGGCGCGAACGAAACGAGGAGATGGTGCTATGAATAGAGTGCAGCCTGTGAACAGGGTGAAGATATTCAGCGAGGGCGGACGGACGGAAATTTGGATAAATGACCGTTTGGCTTCGCAGGACGTAACGGCGTTCGAGCTGACGCAGGAGGGCAGCAATAAGCCGGTGCTTACAATGACAAAAGCGGTGCGTGTGGACGAGCTGTTGGTTGAGGTTTCAGAAAAGATGGTATGCGTGGACGAAATAAAAACGGATGCCGATGGCGCTGGGGTATATGGTAGTGAAAAAAGCGAAAAGACACATTAACGGCTTTGTGAATCACCTGTTCGAGATGTATAGAGTCCCGAGAATACCGGTCAAAGTCATGTATGGATACGATAAAATAGCAACACCAAGCGGCATTGGATT
Organism: Bacteroidales bacterium; assembly: GCA_017964755.1. Taxonomy (GTDB): domain Bacteria; phylum Bacteroidota; class Bacteroidia; order Bacteroidales; family WCHB1-69; genus RUG11942. The sequence goes on from JAGCRI010000177.1 coordinate 9,718, forward strand.
TGGTGTCTACAGCGAGAATCCTGATGGCTCGGACGCCCGCATTTATGTCGGTTACGGCAGGATGGGCAAGGCGGTGACTATGGTGTGCATAGCCCATGAGTTTGTGCATTATCTTCAAAGCCTGCATGGGCGGGCGACATGCGACAACATAGAACTTGAAGAAGATGCAGAATATTGGGCGCAAGCATTGTATAACCAGTACAGGATTAACAAGAAATGCTCGAATTTGCGCGTAGATGGCGTGGCAGAGGTTTGGAGGAGACGCAAATGAAATACTGCTTTGGTGATATTGTAGTGGTCGATGGTGACGAAATCGGCGTTGTGGTGAAATCGTGGCAGAAAAGCGAAAAGGGTGCCGAGCCGGAGCATGAAGTGTATTGCCGTATGCGAAATGCGATAAATACCTTCCCTGAATCCAAGATGCAGCGGTATATGGTGCGGCATAAGTACCTCGATGAACAGGAACTTGAATGGCAGCGTAATGCAATAATCAATTAAGGTGGTGTGTGTATGAAATGCGCAGTGTATGCGGCGACAAGAAATCTGTACGATAAGCTGTTGCCGTCTTTGAAGTCACTTTTGGCGAATTCAGACGTTGAAAAGGTATATTTGTTGATAGAAGATGACAAATTTCCCGTTGAATTGCCGCAGGAAGTGGAGTGCATCAACGTCAGTAACCAGAAATACTTTAGAAAGATGAGCCCGAACAACGTTTACCCGTGGGCGTACATGTGTATGATGCGTGCCGCACTGTATAAGGTGCTGCCGGACGTGGATGTGGTGCTGTCGCTCGATGTAGATACGATTGTTGATGGCGATATTTCTGGAATTTGGGATTTGGTGGGCGATAATTATATGGCTGCCGTGCCCGAACCGTCGCGGTCAGGTGAGAAACACACGTATTTCAATACGGGCGTTGTGGTGTTTAACCTCGAAAAAATGCGCGATGGCATGGGAGATAGGGTCGTAAAAGCGTTGAACTGGCGCAGATACGAAATATTGGAACAGGATTGCCTTAATGAGCTGTGCAGGGGTAAAATCCGGGCTATTCCGAGCGCGTATAACGCCTGCCAGTTTACTAAGGCGTCTGAAAACCCGAAAATCGTGCATTACGCGCGGTTGCCCAACTGGTTTAATCATCCGCTGGTGCAAAAGTATAACGAGATGGCGTTCGATGAGCTGCGTCAGACCCCGAAGCGTGGTCGGAAACGCGTGGCGCGGGACGATTAGTCGAAAATGCCCTTGATTTGCGTCTGATTTGCTACTTTTCAAGGGGAATATAATATGATATAATTACAATTAGGCGGGAATGGGTAGAACGTCTGTTTTTGCTTGTATAAGCGTCTGTGCCGTTGGCAGCACGGGCGCTTTTTCTATGAGATGGTTCAACCATCGGCGTGGCGGCTACTCCTCCGCAGCGTGCCCGCCTGTCAAAATGCGTTGTTTTACTTCATGGGTGACGTATCTACGATTTAAGGCGGGCTTTTATCATGTTGCGGCGCGGGTGCGATTCCCGTGCGCGGCACAACATAGTGTAGTCGGTTGCGGCAAATGACGCAGCCGGGGATATTTGCAACCGGTGGTGGGGCTGGTTTCAATTTGTGGGGTGATATAAATAATGGCCTATGAGTTCTTGACGCCCGAAAAGGCATGGGAAACCTTACGAGACTATTATGACAAGTATTACAGGCCGTATATAGCGGCTTATAGCGGCGATAGGGACGAGCTGAACGCGACATCCGATAACGGCATGTTCTGGCGCAGGACGGGCAAATGCAAGGTACACGTGCCCGTAGCGGCTGATATCGCCGCCGTTAGCGCGAACCTGCTGTTTGCAGAGGAACCGTTCTTCACCACGTATGACGAAGAAACAGAGGAAAACGCCACAAATCAGCAAAAACGCCTTGATGAGCTGGTGGAGCTAAACAATATCCACGGCAAGCTGAACGAAGGCGCTGAAAGCTGCGCAGCCATTGGCGATGTGTACTTGAAGCTGAACTGGCGTGCCGATAATCCGAGCGTTGAATATCCCGTCTTGACCGTGGTACAGGGCGATTCCGCGTGGCCGGAGTTCCTTCTGGGCGTATTGCAGGGCATACACTTCTTCACCGTGCTGAAACGCGACATGAAAACGGGGCAGGTTACTCGTGTGTATGAGCGGTACGAACCCGGGAAAATCACCATGGCTATCTATGAGGGCGATGATACCAACCTCGGCAGCGACGTGAGCGACGATGAACTGAAAAAGTACGGGTTTACCCGCGAAATCAAGCCGCCCGTTGACGATATGCTTGCTGTGCATATTCCTAATATGCGTCCGAACAGGGCGTTCAGGGACATCAACCTCGGTCGCAGCGACTTGGACGAGCTGCGCAACCTTATGGACTCGCTGGATGAGGCGTATTCGAGCTGGATGCGCGACGTCCGTCTGGGCAAAGGCCGTACTATCGTGCCTGCTGAATACCTGAAACGCCAGCCGCAGGCAATGCTTGAAGGTCTTGCCGCGTCCGCGTCGTGGGAGTTTGACCCCGAGATAGAAACCTATGTCGCCATTGATATGTCTGACGGCAACGGCAATACGCCGGGTATTACCCTGCAACAGTTTGCCATTCGCTCGGGTGAGCACGCGGCAACTTGCGGTGACTTGCTTAGAAACATTGTGTCTATCGCAGGCTATGCGCCGCAGACATTCGGCATGGACATCTCAGGCATGGCACAATCTGGTACGGCGCTGCATATTCGTGAGAAAAAGTCTTACGATACGCGCGGAAAGAAACAAACCTACTGGAAATCACCGCTGGAACAGATTATGACGGCGATGATACACCTTGATAACGCCTTGTGGCCCGACAAGGGCAGCGACGCGGATGACGAGGTAAAGGTCAAATTCTCCGATGCGGCCGCAAACGACATTACTACAATGTCTGGCGCGGTGCAAATGCTTGTTTCGGCTAATGCCGCTTCTATGCTTACAAGGTTGCAGATGATTCATCCCGACTGGACAAAGAAGCAGCTTAACGATGAGATACGGCTCATCCAGCAAGAGAATATGCAGACGATAATGCAGACGGCGGCAGCAAAGGCAATGAGCACTGGCGCGGCCAGTGGCGGGAAGCCTGCCGAGGAGACCACGGAAGAACCGACAGCGGAACCGACAGAGGAATCACCGGTTGAGCAACCGCAGGCGGAAGAAGAACGTCCCGAAGAAATGGCATAAGCATGAAAGGAATGATTATATATGTCTAAAATCACTTACGGCTCCATCCTTGATTCCCTGAAAGCTATTGCGACAAAGCTAAATGCTACTTTGCCTCAAAAAACGTACTCCAATGAAAAGGACGCCATTGCGGGCACCCTTGATGCCATTTCTGACGCTGATATTGGTGGAGGCGGCGGTGGAGTTGTAGTTGAGTTTAACACCTATGATAATGGCGGATACGATATAGGCTATGTGAGCGTTGATAATGCGGCTGATATAGTAGCTTTGTATGAGGCTGGAAATAACATCGTTTTCCACTTCCCAGAGTTTCCACGTTACGCCAGAGAGTCCTATATGCCCCTGATTGCTTACCTGCCCGCTAATGAAAGTGTGCCGGAATATACAGAGAGATTCGTTGTTTATGAGTCTGGGTTGGGTTACGGTGATGTATTCGAAGTAAATGATAATGGTAAATTGAAAGCGCGGATTTATATTGACTAACCCATTCCGTCCGGCGGGGCGCTCATAGACAACAACGGCATCGGTAATGTCGTAGGCTGTTCATACAACGATGTGAAAGTAATCTTGACCGTATACATAGATTGACAGGGGGAATAAAACATGGCAAAGATTTCCTATGATACAATTCTCGACGCCTTAAAAGCGATAGCGACAAAGTTGAACGCTACGCTGCCCGTCAAGAAATACTCCAACCAGAAGGACGCTATCGCTGACGCGTTGGACGCTATCTCTGACGCGGACATGGGCGGGCTGCCCGCTGTGTCCGGCGATGATAACGGCAAGGTGCTGACCGTCGTGGAAGGTGAGTGGGCTCCTGCTGCCGGTGGTGGCGGGGGCGGAAGTTTGATTGTGGAAATCACACAGTCAGGCATCGACTTTACGATGAATAAAACTGCCGGGGAAATAATAGAAGCACTATCTTCTGGGAAGCAGATAATATGTTCTTTCCCGGACGATAATTTTTTCTCTAACCGGTACACTCAGGTTTTAGCAACATCAGCAGAAAAAGATTATAGCACTCAGGAAATAAGTACTGTAAGTATTTATCTGTTAAATTCGACCACAATTGAACAATATACAGCACAAGGGCTAACTGATTATCCGAGTATAATTTACGATTGATATAGCATGATTCGCATACTGAATGAGCGCGTCTGCGCTGACGCAGTATCACGAATAGTGCACCTGTTTTGCCATCGTTTTGCGTTGGTTTTGCATCTTTTCAAAAGATAATATATATGGTATAATTATTATGCGCGGGAGCAGGCGGAAAACCGTCTGCTTTTGCGTCGCGGAGGGCAAATGCGAACCGACTTGAAGCTGACACCAGCGGAGATACAAGCCATCGAAGCTGTGCTTGCGCGAGAGCAGCGGGTCATGCTGATTCCGACGAAGGACAAGGTGAAAATTGTCCGCGTGCGGCATGACGAGGTGAAGGTTGACACCAAGACCAAGTATATAACTGAATACTAAACCCTGATTGCAAGTGCGCAATCGGAAGCACCAAGCGCGGTGATATGTGGAGAAATCCATGTATTGCCGCGCTTTTTTCTTTTGGTGATTCCAGCCGAAAGGCTGTTTTCATACACACATATCTGTCCGGAACGACGAAAAACTATCAAGCCTGTGCGGAAAGGCACCGCGTCAACAAACTGAATGGCAAGAAAGGGGTAAACATGACAAGGAACGACATCAAGGCACTATTCCCGGAAGCCGAGAAAGCACAAATTGATTCACTGCTGGACATCAACTCGCAGGACATTGGCAAGGCGGTTAGCAAGGGTCAAACCACGCAGGAACAGCTTGAAAGTCAGGTAGCGAGCCTGAACGAACAAATCAAGAATCTTACTGGACA
>JAGCRI010000178.1 GCA_017964755.1 Bacteroidales bacterium
CGGAATCGGTGAAACCACAATGGAAAAAATCATTGTGGCAGCAAACGAGCAAAACGTGCGTGTATGGCATGTCATTGAAGACCCCGACACTTATCTCGACAAAGAAGTGTACACCACGACCAAGAAAAAGCTAAAAGAGTTCGCCACGCTCATCAAAAGCTACACCGCCATGCTCCAACGCAGCAACGCCTACGACCTCGGACTGCACATTGCGAAAAGTTCCGGCATAATCTCCGAACTGAAGCAGGACATGTCTGAAAAAGAGAGGTTAGAAAACATCGAGGAGGTCTTGGACGCGCTCAAACAGTTTGTGGAAAAAGCTCCTGAAACCTCCTTCAACGAAGAGACAGGGGAAGTCATCGAGAATTACTTTCCGACATTGGACAGGTATGTCGAGAGCATTGCGTTGCTGACCGATACGGAAGATGATGACAAACAGAACATTGACAAGGTGAAACTGATGACAATCCATGCAGCGAAAGGGCTGGAATTTGACTACGTATATATAACGGGAATGGAGGAGAATCTGTTCCCATCAGCGATGTCAATCGGGTCGCGGGCTGAGTTGGAGGAGGAGCGGCGGCTGTTCTACGTAGCCGTCACACGTGCCAAGGTGCAGCTAACATTGACACATGCCACCATGCGCTTCAAGTTCGGGTCACTGCAGTTTTCGGAGCCGAGCCGCTTCCTGAGCGAAATACCAATCACATACGTCAACATTTCGGAGAAAGCGTCAAGCGGGCGCGGAGCACTTTCAATCAGCGGCAGACAAAGCCCGTTCCGCAGCAGGCAGTACGAACACAATGAACCAGCACCGCAAAAAAGCTCCGGCCGCTTCGTCCCGAAACAATACGCACGCCAGTCACAACAAAAGCCCGAACTGACAATAGACATGGCTGCTATCGGCAAACTTGCGAAACCGAACGACATAAAACCAGACTTGAAAGTGTATCATGTGAAATTCGGCTATGGCAAAGTCATTTCTGTTGACGGACAGGCCAATGACCTGAAAGCACTCATCAATTTCGATTCCGTTGGTGAAAAAACACTTCTTCTTAATTTTGCAAAATTGATAATCCCTAAAAAATAATTTTATAAAACAATCATTATCAACAATATATGGATAGCACAAGACAACAGAAAATAGCAAAACTTATTCAAAAGGAACTTGCTGACATTTTTCGTCAGGACGGACTCAACATATACCATTGTATGATAACCGTCACAAAAACCACAGTAACAAAAGACCTTTCAATAGCACGCTCCTACCTCAGTCTTTTTAAAACAGAAAACACAGAAAACACCATCAAGGCAATAAGGTCAAACACAAAAGACATACGTTTCCGTTTGGGGCAACAGGTTAAAAATCAGTTACGTATAATTCCACAATTGGAGTTTTTTGTTGACGATTCATTGGATTACATTGAAAACATTGAACAACTTCTAAAAAAATAGCATTGAACGCCCATCATTTTAAAACGGCATTTTTCATAGCGTGGCGATACCTGTTTTCTGCAAAAAAGCACAATATCGTCAACGTAATATCCGCAATTTCCGTCATCGGGATCACCGTCTGCACCGCCGCACTGATAATCGTCTTGTCAGTCTTCAACGGCATGGAAAACCTTGTAATCTCAAACTTCAACTCGTTCAACCCCGACTTGGAAATAAAGCCTGCAAAAGGCAAATGTTTCGTCACCGACTCATTCCCATTTGAAGAGATTAAACGGTTAAATAATGTTAAATATGTTGAAGAAATAGTCTCTGACCTTGTGCTTGTAACATACGGCGAAACTCAAACTCTTGTGACGATGAAAGGGATTTCCGACAAATATTTAGGTCGGTTTAAGATGGATAAATTGCTTATTGATGGAGTGTTACCGAAAGAATTTGAAGGCAATGACTGGGTGCTGCTCGGTGCCGTCAACGCCGGAACGATCCAACTGAACCTCAACCGTTGGGAAATGCTGAAACTCTACTATCCGAAACGCACAAAGAAAAACTTCGCCAATCCCACTGACGCCTTCAACACCGGCCACCTGCTTCCGATTGGCGTTTTTGCCACAAACACCGATTATGACAACAAATACATCTTCGCCCCGATAGATTGGGTTCGCAACCTCACTTCATACGAAGGGTTCGCCACTTCTGTTGAAATAAGTCTTAAAGATTTATCTAAAACCACTGAAACACAACAACTTATACAAAACATTTTAGGAGATGATTTTACAATAAAAGACAGATACCAGCAGGAAATTCTGCTTTTCAAGACAATGAAAACCGAAAAACTTGTTGTCTATATAATTCTTTCATTCATATTGGTTTTAGCGGCTTTCAACGCACTCGGCTCGTTAGGGATGATGATTGTAGAGAAGAAAGAGGACATACGTATAATACAGCAACTCGGTGCAGGGCTGCCGATGACGCGCAACATTTTCCTACTTGAAGGGGCTATGGTTTCTCTTGCCGGCGGCGTTGCAGGTATGCTGCTCGGCGCGCTTGTATGTTTTCTGCAACAGACATTCCACATCGTAACTTACGGTGATGGCATGAGTTACATAATAAAATACTATCCAGTGAGCATGCAGTGGGGCGATTTTGCAATAGTTTTTGTTATTATAATGATAATCAGCATATTATCCTCATATTTACCCACAAGAATAATAAAAAAAGGAGAAATAAAATGAAATACATCGGAGCCCATGTAAGTGCGGCGGGGGGTGTTGAAAATGCGCCGCTAAACGCAAAAGAGATTGAAGCCAACGCATTTGCGCTTTTCACGAAGAACCAGCGGCAGTGGTCTGCTCCGCCGCTCACCGCCGAAAGCATTTCAGCGTTCAACGCAAATTGCGAGAAAGCCGGCATAAAGCCAGAACATATTCTGCCCCACGACAGCTACCTCATCAATCTTGGTCATCCGTCAGAACAACAAATCATAAAATCAAGAATATCGTTCACTGAAGAGATGACCCGCTGCCAGCAACTTGGATTACAATTACTTAACTTTCATCCGGGAAGTCATCTTAACGAAATTACGATTGAAGAATGCCTGAATCGTGTTGCGGAAAGTATTAACATCGCATTGGATAAAACATCTGGCGTAACGGCTGTGATAGAAAACACCGCAGGGCAAGGCAGCAATGTCGGCTATGAATTTGAACATTTGGCATATATCATTGACAGAGTGGAAGATAAAAGCCGTGTCGGGGTCTGTATCGACACCTGCCACACATACTCGGCGGGCTACGATTTCGTGAACGACTATGACGGTGTCTTTAAAAAATTTGATGAGATAATAGGTTTCAAATACCTGCGCGGCGTTCACCTCAACGACACGAAAAAAGCCTTTGCCTCACGCGTTGACCGCCACGACAATATCGGAATCGGGCTCATTGGCAGAGAGTTCTTCACAAAAATCATGAATGACCAACGGTTCGATGATATTCCGATTATTCTGGAAACGCCTGACGAGACATTGTGGAAAGAAGAAATAGCATGGCTGCGTTCGCAAATCCGATAATCCTTGAATTTTTATTTTAATAATTTTATAAAGATATGAGATACAAAACTTTAGGTAAAGATTTTTATATCAGAAACAGAAAAAATGTAATAGGTGAAATTGAGAAAGGCTCGTTGGTGGTGGTGGTTTCAAATGACGAATTTCCACGCTGCGGAGACACGACTTTCCCATTCAGACAAAATTCCGATTTGCTCTACCTGAGCGGAATTGATCAGGAAGAGACGTATCTGACTTTGGCTCCGTGGCATCCGGATCCCGCATTCCGTGAGATTCTTTTCATCAAAAACCCGTCACCTGAAATGATCACTTGGTTCGGACACCGGCTCAGCAAAGAGGCCGCCGCCGAACTTTCTGGCGTTCAAAATGTTATGTTCACCGATGATTTTGAAAGCACGCTCCACAATCTGATGTGCAACTGCGACAAAGTCTATCTGAATCTGCCGGAAGACCCGCGCAACAAGCCCGTAATAGAGACAAAAGCGATCAGACTTGCCAAACGGCTGCGCGATGAATATCCATTGCACAGGTTCGGACGCCTCGCCCCTATTATCAACCCGCTCCGCTGCATCAAAAGTGCCGAAGAACTGGCGGCATTGGAAACAGCATGCGACATTACCTCTGAGGCATTTATAGAAGCGACTAAAATAATTGCACCGGGTATTTACGAGTATGAAGTTGAGGCGGCTCTCATTGGCGAGATGATACTCAGAGGCGCGACCGGTCACTCTTTCGCACCGATTGTCGCAGCCGGCGCCGACACCTGCATTCTTCACTACATCAAGAACGACAAAGTTCTGAAAGACGGAGACCTGCTACTTATGGATTTCGGTGCGGAATATGCCAACTATGCAGGCGACTGCACACGCACCGTGCCGGTAAACGGGAAATTTTCACCAAGACAAAAAGCTGTGTATGAAGCAGTTCTGAGAATATATAAAGCAACCATCCCGCTCTTCAAACCCGGTATGAATATTCATAAAATCAATGCCGAGGTTTTCAAAATGATGGACGAAGAACTTGTTGCGCTCGGACTTTACACAAAAGCCGACATCGCAAAACAGAACCCTGAAAAGCCTTTGTTCAAAAAATATTACATGCACAATACCAGCCACTTCATTGGACTTGATGTTCACGATGTGGGACAACGCGACTGGACTTTCCAACCGGGTATGGTGCTGAGTTGCGAACCCGGAATCTACATCGCTGAAGAGGGCATAGGCGTGCGCATTGAAACTGACGTCGTTGTTGGCGATAATCCGATAGATTTATTGGATACAATACCTGTTGAAGTCTCTGATATTGAAGATTGTGTGCAATTATCATGCGTATGCAATTTTGCTTATGGAAAAAACCGTAAAAAGAAAAATTAGACTCTCTGCAAGCATCGTATGCGCAGCCGCAGTGATTTTTGCGGCAGGGTATTGGCTGCTGACGCGCACAAAAATTGTTGAAGATGTGAAGCGTCAGGCAGCGGCAGTCTTCGTTTATGAGTATATCCCCGACCAAAGCATCTCCCCCGAAACCACAGAAGCCTTCAGCCAAAAAGATTCAATCTACACTGATTTCAGAACAAAATTCAGATTCCATTATCAGACTATCGGGGTCGCCGATTTCGCTGACAGCAGCAAGATGATTCTCATTTCCGAACCGCCCCCACACTTTGAAACAGACTCCATACGCTCCATTTTCTCCAAATTTTCACACTCTTCAGAAATAAAACATCACAAAATCGGCTACGACGGACGCATTTCTGACATTATTATTATATTGTCGAATGCCACCGAAGAAAATGTCAATAATCTCGTCAAAAGACTTTCAAAAAAATTATATTATTCTGATTATAAACCTGTTATAACAGAATTACCATCTTCTGAAAAGAAAGTATATTTTTCAAAATCATCATTAGACTATCAGATTTCACTATATGAATTTTATGACTGGTTTATAGAAAACGAAGAAGAATTTGTAATTTTGCCAGATACAAACACCTCATACACAATTAATTCCATATTCCAGAAGAAAAAAGCGGGAGTATATTTCAGCAAACTTCCCGGCTTCGTAGCATGGGCATTGCCAAAAAACAGCGATCTCAAAGACAACATCCAGACTATAAGGCCTTTCACTCTTGACGCCGACCTGATTCTCGGCGGGCTGGCCGACAGCAACATGTTAGTAATCATCGGGCGGGAACGTGAGGCACCACTCAACGAGCTGCCGCCACTCAACGTGGAGTCGGTTCTGCTTTTAGCCTCCGTCACCGACAAGGAACTCTCGCAAAGTTTGGACGTCAACGACCTGATGGCGGGCAAGATGAAAGACGGCAAGGACTGGTGTCCCACATATCTGAGCCGCGAACTCGAAAACACGGAATTCGGTCATCTGATGACAATAACTGATATTCTTCTGAAAGACTGGTCGGAAAGCGGAACAATAAAAGAAGCGCATTATCATTATCCCGAACCGGGCTACTACCCTTTCGACAAACCTTTGTTTAAAAAATTAGGTCTCAACGAATTAGTGTATAACTGGAACACTACTGACGCCATGTATGCCATCGACTTGGAGGAGGCCACAATATACACGCTCAACCGCACCGGCTCGCTTCCTGTCTCGTACTTCAACTCGCCAGAGCGGAGTGTCTCCATTGGTGCAAAATACGAAAACCGCGCATACGGCTACTTCGCCACCCTCAACAACCCAGATCTTGTGAGAGTTGTCCAATACACCGCTCTGTATCAACTATTTATGGATAATAACATAACCTATTCAGGTGAAACTTATTCCGCATTCCCTAAAAACAAGCCATACCTTCTTCTCCAACCTACAAAAAGACTCTTATCAATATTCAAACAATTGTCAGACAAAGAGATAACATACTTCACAGATTCTCTTTCATCAAAAATATTTGAAGAATACCATAAGTCGAAAGTAAACGCGCAAATGGCTGAAAACGAAAACACTTACCATTTCTCATATTCAGATGAAGACAGGAAACAAATATACAAAGACATAAAACAGGACAACAGCCAGCACATAAAAGCGGACATGTACAATGTGAAAAACATGCTTAACAGTTTGAATGAAGAGCAATTCAACAAACTTGCCCGCTACCTCTCCTACCCTCGCGGCACACGAATCAACAACCGAGAAGACTACAACATTGCGATGAAAGGGCATTCTGTGAACCGCCTCATGCGCGAAATCGGGAAAAACAATCTTTCAATAATCGGATTGGATCTTGCCGAAGTGAAAAATTTCTTTGTCGGCAATTTGAGCAAATCAACAGCGCGATACCTCAAGACACCGTCTGTAATCATCACATTCAATGACTTTTACACCACCGGCGGGCACAATCTTTCATCACGGATAAGCCGGGTGAAATCAATGACGAACTACAAGCACGCGAAAAATGTGGGGCGTGAGGAGTTCGCCGCCGCACCGGAACAGCCCAAAGAGCCAGCCACCACGCCCGCAGCAACGACGCCGACTCAAAAAACAACTGCGCCGCAGCAACGGCAGGGCAACGGGAAACCAGCGACGCAACCACAAGGCAGCGGCAAGCCAACCGCGACAAAGCCTGCCACGAAGCCAGCGGCAAAGCCCGCCCCTTCAGGGAAAACACTTGTCCAACAGCACAGCACGCGTCCGCGGAGCAGTGTGATCCCAACCCAAAGCAGACCACAAAGAGGACTGTAATCTGCTGAACAAAATCATTTTTAATGAGATTAAATCATAGAAAAATATTAAATTTGCGGCTTGGAATTGTGCTGACTTTTTTAGAAAAGTAAAAGATAAAATGATACTTCCGCAACTCCTAATGGGTGTGGAAAATGTGATGACAAAAAATTATGCGAAAGAATAAAACTAATATTCACAATATAACAAGAGGTTACGACATTTTGCTGAAGGGAGAGGCTGCAAAGAGAATCTCTGACTACGAATGCCATAATTATTGCATTTCGCCCGACGATTTCAGGTGGATGACACCGCAACTTCTTGTTGAAGAGGGTGATACGGTCCAAGTTGGCACACCGCTTTTCGCTGACAGCAACAATGCGAAAATTGTGGTTGTCGCGCCTGTTGGCGGAGAAATCAAAAGCATTGTCAGAGGAGAAAAGCGGCGCATTGAATCGATTGTTATTGCCGGCAACGGACAGAAAGAAGCCGAGATTGCTCTGCCGGAAAATTTTGACAAAGAGAACGTGAAAGATTTGCTGCTCCGTAGCGGCCTGTGGACTTGCATTCGGCAGCGCCCCTTTTCGGTCATTGCAAACCCTGACGACACGCCCAAAGCGATATTTGTCTCTTGTTTCGACACGACTCCGCTTGCCCCCGATTTGAATTTTATTCTAAAAGATAAAAAAGAAGAATTCCATAAAGGGACAGAGCTTCTGAAACTGCTTGCCCCCGTTACACTTTGCATGAGGCAAAATGCTGATAATTCGATATTTGAAGGAATTGAAGGTGTGGAAAAACACTATTTTTCAGGACCACACCCCGCAGGAAATGTCGGTACACAAATACATAAAATCAACCCGATAAACAAGGGTGAAATTGTATGGTTTGTTAATCCTCAAGATGTTGTAACTATCGGAAAATTAGCATTATATGGCAAACTTTCTTTTGAGAAAACAATTGCCTTGACAGGTCCTTGCGTCAAAGAACCGCACTATTTCAAAATGACGTATGGCGCCGATATTTCCGGACTTATCAGCAACTCTTTGGATACAACTCCCACTGTGCGTGTTATCAGCGGTAATGTGTTGACAGGTAAGCATTTGGCAGACCATCCAAGTGTGCGGTTTTATGATTCGCAGATAACTGTCATTGCGGAGGGCGGTGAGCGCGAGTTTATCGGCTGGCTGCTGCCCGGACTGAAAAAATGGAGCTTTTCACATACTTTTCTCGCCTTTCTGACTAAAAAACACAAATATAATTTTGACACGACGTTGCACGGCGAAGCGCGGAATTTTGTAATGACTGACATCTATGAAAAAGTCTTCCCATTCGATATAATCCCGCTTGAACTGCTCAAAGCCTGTCTGATAAAAGATGTGAAAAAGATGGAGGATTTGGGTATCTATGAGGTTGAGGATGAGGATTTTGCATTGTGCGAAGTTGTTTGTCCCGCAAAGACGGAATGCCAGAAGATAATAAGGGAAGGGTTGTTTACAGTTAAAAACAGTTAAAAGAAAAGAGATGAATTTTTTAGAGAAGTGGAGCGATAAATTAAGCGGATATTTTGAGAAGGGTAAACCGTTGCACCCGTTCCAAGCCTTTTTCAACGCCGCCGACACCTTTTTTCTGACGCCGAAAACCATCACACGCACAGGCAGCCATATCCGCGATGCCGTTGACATGAAGCGGATTATGATAACCGTTATGATTGCCCTTGTGCCGGCTTTGCTGTTTGGATTATGGAATATTGGCTATCAGCACTTTAGGTCAATAGGTGAAACGGCTACACTATGGCAGTCGTTCTGGTACGGCTTCCTCAAATGGCTGCCGCTCGTCATTGTGGTTTATGTCAGCGGGCTAACGGTTGAGGTCGCTTTTGCGCAGCACCGCGGGCACAATGTGGCTGAGGGCTTTTTTGTTACAGGTTTTATCCTTCCGCTGATTCTTCCGCCCGATATTCCGCTTTGGATTGTAGCCGTTGCAACCGTTTTCGCAGTTTTGTTCGGCAAGGAGGTCTTTGGCGGCACAGGATATAACTTCCTCAATCCTGCGCTGCTTGCACGCGCTTTCATCTTCTTCGCCTATCCTTCAACAATATCCGGCAATAGCGTTTGGATAGCGGAAGCAGGTGATGCGGTTACTGGCGCGACCCCACTTGGAATCATCAATTCACAGTCAGTCAGCCAGATGCCTTCTGTTATGGATATGTTTGTCGGCACGGTTCCGGGCTGCATTGGCGAGACTTCAAAAATTGCGATACTGATTGGTGCGGCAATTCTGCTTGTAACTCAGGTGGCGAGTTGGAAAATAATGTTCACGACTATAATCGGCGGCTATTTGACCGCTGCGTTGCTTAACTATGCAGGCTTCGGCGGCAGCTTTGCCGTCCCTGCTTACGAGCACCTGCTCATGGGCGGCTTCCTTTTCGGTGCAGTCTTCATGGCAACCGACCCCGTAACCGCAACGCACACGCAGACAGGGAAATACATCTACGGATTTTTAATCGGCGTTCTCGCAATGGTTATCCGTATTGCCGGTCAGGGCTATGTTGAGGGCATTATGCTCAGCATTTTGCTGATGAACATATTCGCCCCGCTGATTGACTATTGTGTTGTGAGGGCAAACATACGCAGACGCAAAAAAAGAATGGCTACATCCGGTAAAGTCCGAATATAGCCATTAAAAGATATAATAACAGATTTCCTATTTCTTGAAATATCTGTTGAACAGTCCTTCGAAGCCCTTGCCGTGGCGTGCCTCGTCTTTTGCCATCTCGTGAACGGTATCGTGGATAGCGTCAAGATTCTGTTCTTTTGCTATACGGGCTATACGCATTTTGTCTTCGCATGCGCCAGCCTCGGCGTTCATCCTCTTTTCAAGGTTTGTCTTTGTATCCCAAACCACTTCGCCGAGCAATTCTGCGAACTTGGCGCAATGTTCGGCTTCCTCCCAAGCATAGCGTTTGAAAGCCTCGGCAATTTCCGGATAGCCTTCGCGGTCAGCCTGGCGGCTCATTGCCAGATACATGCCAACTTCGGTTGCCTCGCCCATGAAATGCGCATTGAGGTCTTTCTTCATCTCCTCGCTGCAATCCTTAGCGATTCCAATAACATGTTCTGTAACAAAATTCAACTTAGTGTCTTCCAACAATTTGAACTTGCTTGCCGGCTGTTTGCACTGTGGGCAGAACTCAGGTGGTGTATCCCCTTCATGCACATAACCGCATACTGTACAAATAAATCTTTTTTTCATAATTTTAATTTTTTGTTTTAAGTTATAATAATTGCAAATTCTTTTATGATATTAACTTTCCTCGTTATAATATACTTTATAGAACTTTCCTTTGGCATCCTGTCCCTGCTCCATCATATCGGTATTACCATGCACATAAATATGGAAATTCTTATCCAACTTTATAACACTCTTGAACCGGCGTGACTGTTTTTTGAGAGCGGGCGCTGAAATGTTAAAGTTTTCGGAGAGCTCAATATCATTCTCCTCTTCATAATTATCCTTATACTGATGGAAATACTCTATAAGTTTTGGTTCCTGTATCACCTCTTTGGTAAAAGAATCCATATCAAAAGTCTCCTTTTCCTTAAAGAACTGAACCGACTTGTTCAGCAGATCTGCCTGATCCGCTCTGCTGACTTTAACATCTTCAGCAAAAGGCAACTCCTTGACAATGAAGTTCTTATATAAAGCAAGAGTATTTTCGGTATTGTAATACTCATCTTTTCGGGGTTGTATATGCAGGAAATCGTCTGTCCAATACTGGGCGTCAAGGCCTTTGTTTGTGGTATCAACGACAGCCACCACATAACCATTGTCTTTTTCTGTATTGAAAATAAGGCAACCTTTATCCAGCTTGTTCGTGTTAATTCCTGTTTCGCTTTCGAGTTCAATTTCACCTTGGTTGTCACGAACTTTCAGGAATGTATCCTTATTTTCCGACTTGAAGAGTCCTATTGCATCGGCAAGGGTATCATCGAGCTGGCAATCCTTGAAATAGACCATATAAAACTCGCCGCCTTTGATTTTCGGGTGGTTGCTCTGCTCGTAAAGATGTTTTGCAAGGGCTACAGATTTATCGTAAAACTCGTTTTTATCTTCAAAAATAGAAGAAATCAGCCCATAAACGACATTAAACTGTATGCCGCTTTCATGAAAGAAATTATTGTATTCATCTGATTTAAAATGAGATAAGAAATAACTTGTAAGAATATCCTTCATCTCATCATTAACCGGAGAGCAATGTTTCGACAATTGGTAGCCGTCTCCTGATGTTTTGTTCCCCACTTTATGAATAACCACCTCTTCAATGGTAGTGTTATTGAATAAGAGCATTGTTTAAAAATTAAAAGGTTAGAAGATTATTTTTTAGAAAAGAGTTTCAGTAGGAAGGAGCCCACTCCAAGCCCGACAGGAAGCACGTTTGTGACGAAGCCGAGTCCTTTCCTCAATTTTGAGACTATACTCCACGCCGAACGGATATTTTTCCAGTCATCGCCAATGGTCTTTTCGTGGGAAGATATAAGCTTGCCCAACGCCTTTTTCTCAGCCGCGATCTCTTCAATAGATGTCAATTTGCTATATCTTGCAGTCCTACTGTTCATCTGACTTCTCCTCCTCATTTGAAAAATCATTGAAAAAGATTCCGCTGAATTTCTTAATCATTGGGTTAAGGAATAATTTTTTCCTCAACATGAAGAAGACCACGAAAAGAATTATAAAAAATACGCCAAGGATAAGGAAGCCCGGTATCATTGAGTTGAAGTACGACTGCATCCAGTGGACGAAAGCCATCGAGAAATAGATGAAAGCTGTCATTATCAAGAAGATACCGACTATCACGACAGCAAGATAAGAGACTATCTGCGACAATTTCTCAACGAGATTGAGCCGCAGCATATCCAATTGCAGCTCAACATACTTTTGTACATCCTTGACAAATTTCAGATATTTGTCGTCTTGAGGTTTTTCGGGTTCCATATTACATTTCAGCAGTTACAGCTTCCTGAGCCTCAGGTTCTGCGGTCTCATTCTGTTTTCCGCCGATTTTATCCTTCAGCATATTAATGAATTCGTCGAGTTCCTCTCTTGTAAGGTTAATACCTTTTTCTTTGAGTTTCTCAGCAATTTTCTTACGGGTTTCGCTGCCTTTGTCAGGTGCAAGGAGAAGGGCTATAATGGCACCAGCCGCAAGCCCGCCTAAAAATGAAAAGAGATGTCTGTAATCCATAATACAATAATTTTAGGTTGCAAATGTACTATTTTTTTTCAAACTGCAGATAAAAAAAACAGCTATTGAGAAAAAACGGCGGCAATATCAAAAAAAAGTGTATCTTTGCAGCCGAATTTCAAACGTTATTTGAAAGGTTGCCGAAGTGGTGGAATGGTAGACACGAGGGACTTAAAATCCCTTGCCCATTGCGGGCGTGCGGGTTCAAGTCCCGCCTTCGGTACGCAAGCGGAAGTAGCTCAGTTGGTAGAGCACGACCTTGCCAAGGTCGGGGTCGCGAGTTCGAGTCTCGTTTTCCGCTCTTCTGTTGAGACGCAATGAATTGCGTCTCTTTTTTTTTGACAGAAAATCAACAAATCAGGTGGCATCTAAAATTTCCGTTTCCCGATCTTGAAGTTATAGCCAAATGTAATGTTTTAAAAATTTTCATTTATTTTTGCATTGGGGAAAGAATAAAAAACTGATTTTTTTGCCTTTTCTATAGTTGCAAAAAGATATTTTCAAATAATTGAAGAGACAATATTTTAATGACCGCATACATGAAAAAGCTAACCATTATCATCATAATCCTTCTGTTGGCCAATGCCGCTGAAGCACAGGAACGAGACAGGCTATCGGAACTTGATGTGGTGTGCAGAAACGAATTTGTAACTTACACTTCTGTAGCCCCTGACGGCTCACTCTGGATGGCAACTCATTGTGGAGAAATCTACCGGGCTGACAACATCCATTCACCGTGGCATATCCTAAAAGAGGGGGAACTGGGCGGTAATAGAGATGAGACCTTTGAGAACATAGTAGCCTTTGACCACGACACAGCAGTCATCGTGGGCAACATGTGGGGCAATTATTTCAAACGAACCACATCGGGAGGCAAAACTTGGGACAAAGTCAATTACAGTAACAAACGGGGATTTCCCGAATGGTTCCATCCTGTCTGGCGTGGTCAAAATGGGAATATGTGGACAGGCTCACAAGACGGATATTTGGCCTTCAGCAGCGACGGCGGGCGCACATTCAAAGTGCTACGCGACACAGCATTCGACCACAAAGCAGACATAAGGGACATCTACATGCTCTCGTCTGACAGCGGTTGGATTGCCGTTCGAAACAACGGGCTATACAGCACCTCCGACAACTGGCACACATACAACCGTTTGTCCACACCAAACCAAAAAGGCGTAAGTCGCGTGCGTCCATGGAAAAACCACCTGATAGTGACACAAGGTCGCAAAAGTTATTACACTCCTGTTGACGGAGATGGCCGCTGGCAACGCACCCCGCTAACACTATTGGACTTTGAGGTGGACACATCCACGGGACTGATGTGGGCGATTGACGAAAACAACCAAGTGATACTGATGGAGGAGATTGACAAGTGGCAGACGATGGAAGTGAGTGCCTTGTTCATAATCGGAGTACACGATGGACGCCTCTATTGCAGAATCAACGGAGGGGTTATGCGTGTTGGGAGAGACGGTGTGGTGGACAACTGCCCATTCCTCACTGCTAAGCAGAGCATCAAAAATCCGGCAAAAACTTTCATCCACGGGGATATTAGCTGGGGCTACGATGAAAAAAGTGTCTATCTGCATGATAACAAAAGCTGGTACCGTGTGGCACGTCCGCTCAACATTGCCAGCGCGCTACCTGACCCCAACCGCAAAGACCGTATCATTATCATGACTTATTCGGGGGAGAATTTCAGCATCGATACTGCCGGCAAAATAGAATCTTACATCGCCCAACAGCCGCTTGCCTCTTTCGTCAAACCCGGATTGCAGAGTCTGAGCATCACGACATACACCACTTTAGGACATGGTGTTTGTAAAGAATACATCTGTTTTCAACGCATTGGCGACATCATGGTTGAAAAATCCAGAACTGAATCTCGCAAGAAAATTCAAGAAAGCTACGACCCTCATCTCAGCAACGGTCCTGTGAGAATGACCTCAACTTTTGCCACCGAGGACGATTCCGACATACGTCAACTGCCTGTAGCCTCCATAGAAAAAGCCTTGATAACACTCGGCGAACGCTACGCTGTTTTCCCGTCTCCTCTTGATTTTGGTCTGAACGACACTATGCTGGATATACACAAGGTCTATGCCGAAAGGAGCAGTTATAGCACCAATAAGTTCGGCTATAAAATAACCCTCGTTAACCAGGCAGGCGACAGCCTCACAGCTTTTGGGCAAACTTCCGCCTACCTCGACCTCGGCGGAAGCACACACTACCCATGGCTTCTGCCAATGGTTGTAAAATGGCGTGAAGCGGAGTTCCAGACATACCAGCCCATCCTGTGGCAAGTTCTGCGCGAGGCTATGCCGGATAATATGCAATTACGCGGCTATCTCGACAACAGCACCCTGCATCCGAGATACACCCTGCAAACTGGCGACCTGTTGTTCTTAAACACAAACAAGTCGGACATGGAACAGGCCATCACCGCCAGCACGGGTGAATACACGCATGTGGCGCTGGTGGAACGCGACAGCGCCGATGATGTATGGATAATCGAAGCTTTGCCAAAGAAGGGTGTAAGGCGCATATCATTCAGCCAATACGAAAGAGAGTACAGCATAAGATTTTTCATGGGCTCTTTCGACACTTACCGACTCACAGTACCCTTCAACACCGCTGCTGTCATCGCCCGTGCAAAGAGCCTCATCGGAAAACCATACGACAATGCTTTCCTTCCCGACAACGATGCCTACTATTGCTCGGAACTTATCGAAGTGGCCTTCGATGGTCTTTTCCCGTCAAAGCCCATGAACTGGCGCGACTCAGACGGCAACCTGCCAGAATATTGGAAAAAGCACTTTAAAAAACTCGGCATCCCCGTTCCCGAAGGCGTACCCGGCACTAATCCCACCGACCTGAGTAAGTCACCTCTACTGAAAAAGTTGTAGTACCAAGTTTTTTTGAATCATTGAAAATCACATCAACTTGCCGACAATAATAAAAAAAAAGCAAATCCCGAAGAATTTGCTTTTTCCCGGACGAATTTGTATTTACAACTATTCTATCTCAGCTCTAACTGTTTCTCCTTCTTCACCACCGACTTGTTCCTGCATTTTCAGTTCCTCATAAAATTTTGCGCGT
Source organism: Bacteroidales bacterium (assembly GCA_017964755.1). Classification (GTDB taxonomy): domain Bacteria; phylum Bacteroidota; class Bacteroidia; order Bacteroidales; family WCHB1-69; genus RUG11942. The sequence goes on from JAGCRI010000178.1 coordinate 15,546, forward strand.
GAAGTATACATATATGGTGTAACCCAAAGCATACCTACACCTAAAGTAAGAATCGAAAGTAAAATCCATCCTATGAAACTCAAGTCAAGGAGGAAAAGATCCAACTTGTGCCCATACATCATCTTCATACTACGATTAATACATTCCTCGGCAGATAATTCAGGGTTATCGTATGAAATGTAATAAGTCATAGCGTATGCATAAGCCTTAATAATTCCAGGGATAATGAACAACAAAAACCACAGGAACTGATACACAAATGCCAGCAAAACTACAGACAAGGTCTTGCCATAATCTTCAAAACCATAAAACAGATATTTGGTAAGGCTTTCGTCCCTGTCATTCCTAATGAAACGAAGGAAATAGAGCAAAAAACCGAAACCCATTGGCAGCAATACCAAAAGTGATATAATAAATTCAACTGAAGCTTTTGCGCCACCTTTACTTAACAAATTTGACACGGCTGAAACGACAACGCCAAAACCGACATAAACTAACGTTATCAGGACCGGATTTGTCCAATTGCCTTTCAATTCTTCGCGGGCCGCTGCCCTGATTTCTCTAATTTTCATCATAATTGATATGTTTTTTAAAGTTTATAATATATGTTTATAAAAAAACGAAATTTCATTTTTTCTGCCGCTGCTGCCAGCGTTCCCGTGCGTACTGCTGCAAGTCGCTCACCTCATCGTTCTCGTCTATAATTTCGAGACCAAGAATTGTTTCAAGAATATCCTCCAGAGTGAGAATACCTTGAAAGCACCCGTATTCGTCAATAACGACAGAAATCTGCTCTTTTTTCGCGATGAACTGCTCCCAGATGTCGCCGATAGAGGTGTCCTCGTTGAAATACTGTATTTCGCGCTTTATGCTTCCTAGAGATATATCGAACTTATCGTCGGCGAGCAGCTGCAAAGCATCATTTCTCAAAATGTATCCTGTAATATATTCAGCAGACTCAGCATAGACAGGTATTCGCGAATGGTGCAGGAAAGTGTTATCCTTATAAAAGGCCTTGAGCGTCAGTTTCTCGTTTGCCACCGCCGCCACCACGCGCGGGGTCATGGCATCGCTTGCCTTGATAGAATCCAGTTTAATGAGATTCTGTATAATCTTGTTCTCACCCTCCTCAAAGACGCCCTCCTCCTCTCCGGCGCTAACCATTGCTGACACCTCCTCACGGCTTATGGTATTCTCACTCTCTTCAGGAGTGAACCACTTGCTTATCAGCTTTATGAGCAGAACCAACGGGAAAAGCACAAAAACCAAAGCACGGATTACAACCGCAGCATACGGCATAAGTGTCTTGCAATAGGAAGTTCCTATCGTCTTGGGGATTATCTCAGAAAATACCAAAATCAGCAATGTCATCACGGCCGAAACGAGGCCGAACCACTCGCTGCCGAACACTTCTGCAGCCTGCCGGCCCACACCCGCCGCACCAATTGTGTTTGCAATGGTATTGAGGGAGAGTATAGCCGCAAGCGCCCTGTCAGGCTCCTGCTTGTATTTTTTAAACAATGTGGCGTATGAGCTCCCCTCCTCCTCGCGCATGCTCACATACGAAAGGGGCGTTGATAACAGCACCGACTCCAAAATGGAACATACAAATGATATTACAAGTGCTATAAAAAGATATATCAGTAAAGCACCCATCTTCTACAAAATATTAAAATGCCCACACATAACAATTCGCCATGCCAAATTACCAAACCAAAACATTTGCATGAAATCTTAGCGCTGGACTGAGATATACGGAAGCGGGTCTTTTTCGTCCTTCTCGCATGAAGAGACTATAATGACTAACCCCATGACAAACAGCACCAACATCAGGCTTGATAAAATTTTATTCTTCATTTTTACTTTTTTTAAATCGGGTGCAAAGTTAACAAAAAATTGCCATACTAACAACAAGTTAATACATTAATCTGCAGCGGCAAGCGTTTCCCTGATTTTTGAGGTCAGGATATCTGTTCCCTGCACATTGAAGCCTCCCAACGGGATGATGACATCGGCATACTTTTTGGTAGGCTCGATGAATGTCTCGTGCATAGGCTTCACATATTTCTGGTAATGGACAATAGATTGCTCAAGGTCGCGGCCGCGTTCTTTCACATCGCGCTGGATAATCCTTATGATACGCTCATCGGAATCGGTATCAACAAACACTTTGAGGTCCATGGCAGCGCGCATTGCAGCGTCAGTGAAGATAAGGATTCCCTCCACAATAAGCACGTCTGTCGGCTCCACGGGCACCGTTTCAGCTCCGCGGCGGCAGCTCACATACGAATAGGTCGGCATCTCAACACGCTTGCCGGCACGCAAATTCTTGATATGCTGCAACATCAGCGCAAACTCTATCGAATCGGGATGGTCGAAGTTAATCGCCTCCTTCTCCGCCTGGGTCAGCTCGCCCATGTCATAGTAGTATGCGTCCTGCGACAACACACTGACACTGTTAGCAGGAAGGCTTTCTATTATCTTCTTCACCAAAGTTGTTTTGCCGGAACCTGAACCGCCTGCAATTCCAATTACATACATAATTCTTCAGTTTTTATTGTTACTAATTATTCTGTCGCTATGCTGGGATAAAAAAGCCTTCCAGCCGGACTTCCGCGCCGGCACTATAGGAAGTGAGCTTTGAAGGTGATGGCAGACGGCCGCGGCAAGGGCGTCTGTGGCATCGAAATAGTCAGGTTGCACGATATCGGGATACAGAGCCTTAAGCATTGCCGCGACTTGTTCTTTCGACGCACTGCCAACACCGGTGATGGCCTGTTTGATACGCCGCGGCGGGTATTCGAATATCTCCAGTCCGTGTGCCAACGCCGCCGCCATCGCCACCCCCTGCGCACGGCCGAGCTTCAACATCGACTGCGGGTTCTTCCCGAAAAAAGGCTCTTCTATTGCAAGTATATCCGGTGAATATTCTTCTATTATATTATCCAATGATGTGAAAATCATCTTTAACTTGTCGGCCTGAGCAGGCAATTTCGCCATTTTTACCACATCCATCACCACAACATCAGAACGCCGCCCACAGACATCCAAAACGGCATAACCCATAATGTTAGTTCCCGGGTCAACGCCCAAAATGCGCCGTTTTTCAACTTCCATATCCTGCATAACCACTGAAGTTACAACACATTAGCAAGCTGTTCCTTGATTTTTTCAAGCTCATCTTTCATACAAACCACAATCTGCTGCATCCCAAAATGATTGCTTTTCGAGCCCAACGTGTTTATTTCGCGGCCGCACTCCTGCGCAATGAAACCGAGCTTTTTCCCATTCGAAGCCGAATCATTCAACGTATCAATAAAATAGTTGCAATGTTTGCGAAGCCTGACCTTTTCTTCCGTAACATCCAACTTCTCAATATAGAATATCATTTCCTGCTCAAGCCTATTTTCATCATAATCGCATTGAATATCCGACAAAGCTTTTTCAAACTTCTCTCTTTGCTTCACAATGCGCTCTTTTTCAAAAGGTTCAATATCATCAACCCAGTTGTAAATCATCTTTACGCGCTTTTCGAGGTCGGCCGCCAGAACTGTCCCCTCTTGTTCACGGAAAACATTCACTTTCCTACAAGTATCAATAAGAGCTGCATTAACGCTGGTCCAAATATCGTCTGTCAATGTATCCTGCACTGGCTTGATGACCTCAGGCATACGGAGCACCTGAGCAAAAATGTCGCTTTCGACAGTATTGCCGACAAAACCTGAAAGTTGCACTAACGAATCGAAATAAGACTTCGCAAGTTTCTCATCAACCACAAAATTTGAAGTTTCAGCAAGATTTTCGCAAGAAATCGTCAAGTCAATTTTGCCGCGCTCCAGCTCTCGCGAAACAATAGTACGAATTTCACTGTCGCGCTCACGAAACAACGGAGCGATACGTGTATTCAAATCCAACTGCTTACTATTCAATGTTTTAATTTCAATAACTACAGATTTTGAAGCTGTAACGACACTGCTTTTGCCGTAACCTGTCATAGATTTTATCATAGGTCGAAATTTTAGAGAGCAAAAATAGTTATTTTTATTTATTTTTGCCAGCTATAAATACAAATTTGAAGTAATATGAAAAAAACAATATTCTTCTGCTTTATCTGTTTGATAATAAACACATTAAATGCACAAGACAGCAACTATACCAGAAGAATCATACATGAATTGAGCAGCGACAGAATGTATGGGCGCGGATATGCATACGGCGGCGACAGCATTGCGGCGGAGTTCATCGTGCAGGAACTTAAAAAAATCGGAGCCGAACCTATCGGGAAACAATACCTGCAACCTTACAATTTCAACTCCTTTGCAATGGAAGGGCAAGTAACCTTAAAACTTGACGGCAAATTAAAATCCCCGCTTACCGACTACATAATCTCCCCCACAGCACTCGAAGCACACGGGAAATTCGATGTGATAAATGCAAGTCCCAAAATACTTTTCAGCAAGGAAGCGTTGCAAAAATTCAAAGAAAAAAATCAGGCTGTCCTCGCCCACGCTTTCGTATATATCGACGTGACTGATGTGAAATGCAGCGACGATGAGCGCCAGATGCTGAACACGATGTTAAAGCGTATCAACTTCAACAATCCGATTGGGAGCCGCGGGCTTCTGGTACGCACCACGGAGCTGCCAGCTTGGACATGGATTGCCAGCGACTATGAGCGCAACTACACACTGATACACCTTGAGGGCGAAGCAGTTAAAAAATGTCCAAAGAGCATTGACCTTGACTTCAACAACAGGCCACACGACCACCGCACGCAGAACATCTGCGCCATGGTAAAGGGGACGGTTTCTCCTGACACGTTCATTGTCTTCACAGCACACTACGACCACCTCGGCTGCATGGGCACGGAGGTCATATTCCACGGAGCACACGACAACGCCAGCGGTGTGGCTGCTGTACTTGACATACTCCGCCACTACGAAGCACACCCGCCGAAATACTCTGTTGCAGGGCTCTTTTTCAGCGGCGAGGAGGCGGGACTCAAAGGCTCATCATACTATGTTGAACACCCGCTTTTCCCGCTCAACAAGATTGCCCTGCTGACAAACATCGACCTGATGTGCGGCGGCGATGACGGCATCACCGTGGTTAACGCAACATCAGCAAACACGCGACCTTTCTTCGACACCATGACCAAAATAAACAGTGAGGAGCAACTCATCAAAGAGGTGAAACCGCGCGACAACGCCGCAAACAGCGACCACTTCTACTTTTCGAAACACGCGCCGGCAATTTTCATTTACACCATGGGCGGGCGCTTCGGCCGCTACCACCATTGGAGTGACACCTGCAAAAACTGCGGACTCGAAAAATACGAAAGCATTATCTCCCTCATTATCAAAGCTGTGGATGAAAATTACATGAAACAGGATTAAAGTCATTTAAAGTATATACAATAATGAACAAAGCCACACTGCTTCTTGCCTGCCTGATGATGACAATAAGCCTTTCCGCACAAAAGCTGAAAGACGTTGTCATTGAAGGGAATGCGCCTTTCGCAAAAGGTAAGGAGATCCGGCTTCTCGTCTTCGATGACCTGCTCACTTACACAACCACTGTCGTGGCGCGCGAAACGATAGACAAAAACGGGAAATTCAAGCTGCAATACAAGACATACGAGACAAAAATGGCCCAGCTCGCCATTATGACAGCGAAAGCCGAGTTCTGCATAGAACCGGAAAAAGAGTATCATCTTGATATAGACGCCGATGAAGCCACACTGCAGCTCGTCTCACCCGAAGAGTACGGCGCCTTCCTGCAAGTAACGCCAAAAAACACCGACACCACAGAACTCAACTACAGAATCAACCGCTTCTCAAATTTTTTTGAAAACATAATCGCGGAGTACCACCCCTACTTCACCTACTTGAAAAACAAGGAAAAGTTCGACACGATGACGACCATCATCAACTCGCATTTTGACATTCACTACGCCCCGACTGATTTCTACAGTTCATGGCTTTACTACACATACGCCTCTTTGGAGTTTAGCATGTATGAAAAGAATCATGACGATATATACCACAAATATCTTGACAATGAGTATATTCTATACAATAACCCTTGCTACATGGATTTCTTCAACACTTTTTACGACAACTATCTCTATATTTCAAGGAGGATCTCAAAGAGTGTTCTTTCAGAAAACATAAACGACAAGCCCGACTACCCCACCCTGTTCAATGAAGTGGGAAAAGACCCGCTTTTGCAAAACGAAAGGATTCGCGAACTTGTGATAATAAAGAATCTTTGGCAGTTTGCCGGGAAGCCCGCTGATTTCAACAAGGGAAACATTATCAGTTTGTTAGATTACATTTCGGCACACACGCACTTCCCGGAGCACAAAAAAATAATTGAAAACATAAAAAACAGAATATCAAGGTTCAATAAAGGGAAAGATATAAAAGTCACACTGAAAGAAGTTAGCGGCGCGGACTTCAAATTCGGGAAACCGTCAAAAAGATGGACATACGTACAGTTTTTCAACTCGCAATGCGAAGAGTGCATCCGCGAAATGATGATACTGAAAACGATACAGGAAAAATTCAAGGATAGTCTGCAGATAGTTTCCATCTCCACAGATTACAATTTCAATGATTTTTCAAACTTCAGGCAGAGATACGACAAAAAAATGTTCGATTGGCAATTCGTGCACATCAACGGCCAATATGAATGGTTGGAGGGGCTGCAGCTGTTTTCGCTGCCTGAATACATACTTTTGTCGCCTGACGGCAAGCTCTACGAGCGGCACACTGCGCTGCCCGAAAAAGGTGCTATAATGTACTTCCGGCAAAAATTCACACCGGAAGATATTGAAGATTCGCCTTTAGAGAGACATTAGCTGTTTTCAAACCATAGTTCAAGTTTTTCTTTCACACAAAATATATAATCGGTTTAAAATTTCAATTATTTTTGCACGCTAAAAAACAAAATCATGCCAGTCACCAACATCTGCGACCTTATTTCATCATACGTTGACGACCACAGCAAACGCTCCCTGTACAACGAGCGGAAAGTCATTGACCTGTGGCGGGAGGAGATGGGCGATTTTATCAACAAATCGACAAAATTCATTGACATAAAATCGGGGGTGCTGAAAGTGAAAATCACAAACGCCGCACTCCGTTTCGAGTTGCTGAACAGCCGTACTGACATAATGAACAAGTTGAATGGCAAGCTTGGCACGGAGACAATTAAAGATTTGATTATAAATTAATTACTATTAAATTCTACAATCATGGATCAGATTATAGCAGGAGCAAAGGAATTTTTATCTGCAGTACTTTTTAAAAATATACCTACAATCATCATAGCCTTATTAGTTCTCTGGATAGGCTGGAAACTGATAAAATATTTCAACAGATTTTTAGATAAGATTTATGAGAAAAAGAATTTTGACCCGTCCTTGCGGAGTTTTCTGCGATCGGTCATCAATATAACGCTCAAAGTGCTGTTGCTGCTTACAGTGATGAATATGGTCGGCATTGCGGCCACATCTTTCATCGCGATGTTAGGTGCTGCCGGTCTCGCTGTCGGCATGGCATTGCAGGGCACGCTCCAGAACTTCGCCGGCGGCATCATCATTTTGTCTCTCAAACCTTATAAGGTCGGCGACTATATAGAACAGGGAAGCTACGCCGGAACAGTTCAGGATATCCGTATTTTTTCGACCATACTGACAACCTTGGACAACAAGATAGTGGTAGTTCCCAATACCGACCTTGCGACAAAATCGCTGGTGAACTACACACGCGCCGAAACACGCCGCGTTGACGTCAATGTCGGAATCGCTTACGGCCAGTCGGTTGACAAGGCACGCGAAGTCATGACAAATCTCGCCAACAACCACCCGCTTACACTTCAGGAGCCCGCAAAGCCTGTGGTACACCTGATTGAACTTTCCGAAAGTGCTGTCAGCCTGCAACTCCGTTTCTGGGTCAAGGCAACCGACTATTGGACTGCTTTATTCGACTTGAACCAACAGGTTTACGACACATTTAACAAGGAAGGCATCGTTATCCCGTTCAAACAGGTTACTGTCCATTTGGAGAACAAATAGGAATAACAGACATTAAGATTTTTTGGAACACAAATAGCCCAATTTGTAAAAATCAAAAAGGTTAATTGAAGGATTAGCAGAATATAGATTTCTCTTTATCAGCGACTTACAAATAGAATAAAAAAAGTTGTAGAGCGGAATCAGATGATATTTTGCTAATTTTTTATATGCCTTAAGCAAAGCTATGCCGTTAATAATATCGTTGCCTTCCGGAAATTTTTCACAAAGCAGCAGCAAATTGTCTATCGCATTGCAGGTTTGTGCACGGAATTTTTCTGTTAGTACTGAAACATCATGCCGCAAAGGATTATCAATATGTTTCACTACAATCCCTGCTTGTTCGAGCTCTATACCGAAAAGAGTATCCTCATGCCCATAGCCTTGCAGAGTTGTATCAAATCTGACTTTTGAAAATATCTCTTTGGAAATCAAAAAGTTAAAAGTCGAAAACGAAGCATTGGGATTCATATTCCGTTTGGCGGCAGAAACCGTTTCACGCACATGCCCATACTTCCAACGCAACATGTTTTCTCTCATTGGCGGAACATCACCATACTCGTAACCACCAGAAACCACCTCGGCAGGAATCTCATCAATATACTTTTTCAAAAAATCATCATGAGTTACGGTAGTGTCGCAATCCATAAAAAGCAAATACGGGAAGCGTGCGACATCAGCCAACTTATTTCTAATTGCAGTGCGACCGATATTATGTTTATTCAGAATATAAACAACATTTTTTATGTTTCTAACTTTCTCATTAGCAACCAAATAAGATTCATCGGAAGCATCATCAACCAAAACAATCTCATAATCAATGCCAAGCGAATCCGCTTGAGAAGAAAGTTCTGAGACCAATGCTGAAACGTCCCAATTATAAATACCTATGCAGATAGAAAGCATTCAGTTTCAGACTAACGAGTCAATAAGCTTATTATCCTCAATGCAAATCGTACGCGAAGCGAACTTATTGATCATAGGGAAGTTATGCGTTGCCATAAGCACTGTCGCCCCTTGTTTCTGGTTAAGGTCATGGAGCAGCTGGAAGATTTCTTCTGCGGTATATGGGTCAAGGTTGCCCGTAGGCTCATCAGCAAGAATCACTTCGGGATTGTTGAGCAAGGCGCGGGCGATGCAAACACGCTGCTGCTCGCCACCGGAAAGCTGGTGCGGATATTTGAAGTCTTTTGTCTCAAGGCCCACCATCTGCAGCACCTCCTCAGCGCGGTTCAGCATTGCATTTTTGTCTTTCCAACGAGTTGCCTTAAGTACAAATAAGAGATTATCAATCACAGTTTTATCAGAAAGAAGCTGATAATCCTGAAACACGATTCCGAGTTTGCGCCTCAGGTAAGGCACCTGTTTCCTTTTTAATTTCTTCAAGTCGAAGCCGACAATGGATGCCTCCTCACCCACAGCCGGAATATCGGCGAACAGGAGTTTCAGGATTGAAGATTTACCGCTGCCTGTGCGCCCTATGAGATATACGAACTCACCTTTGTTGATGGAGATGTTCACTTTTGGCAGAATCAGCAATTTGCGCTGATAGACATCAACATTTTTAAGGCAGATAAGAGGTTTTGTCTCTTCCGTTACTTGGGGCGCCGCTTCCGTTACTTGGGGCGCTTCTTCTGCTACTTGGGGCGCTTCTTCTGTTACTTGGGACACCTCTTCCACAGCAGTAGTATCATTTTCTACAATAACATCATTTTTATCTTCCATTTCAACTCTTTTTTTACACGATTAGAATTGCAAAAATACAATTTTTACCTTTTGCAGACAACCGTCATATTAACAAAATGTAACAAAATTAAAATTTATTTTGAAGAATTGAGAAAAAACGTTACAAAGTTTTTGCTATTTCAGAATTTTATTATAAATTTGCAGGTTAAAATAAGATAATTGTATTGAAGCATATATGGTTATGAAAAAAATACACATTCTGAGTTGCATTGGTCTGCTGCTGATTATCCAAACGCTTTGCAACGCACAACCCGGCACACCGAAACTCGGCTGTCCCACATACTCATTCCCATTCCACGAAAATTTCGAGGGTTATGGCGATGACGACATAGTTCAAAAATGCTGGACACACATGGACCAGAATTACGACTATCCTAAGATGTCAACTATACACGCCTTTGAAGGCACGCACTCAATCTACTTCAACTCAAACAGTTGTGAAAACCTTGAAGTTGTTAAAATCAACGGTAACTTTAACATGAACGAAATGTATGTCACTTTTGCGGCATACGCACCCACACAAGGCAATTTCATAATCATAGGCGTTGTTACAGACGCGAGCAACCTGCACACATACGACCCTATTGACACAGTAGCGCCACAGCTGTCAGGCCGCTGGGAACGACTTACTGTCTCCCTTTAAAAATACACTGGCTTAGGCAAATATCTCGCCTTCCAGTCTGTCGGCAACAACGAAATTTATCTTGATGACATCCGTCTTGACTATATGACATGCGACATTCTGCTTCCTACGTGCGAGACATTTGAAAGTTTTGACCTCGGCACAAACGCATGCTGGAAAAACGTCACATACACAAGTTCAAAAGTCATTGACCACAACCCTACTGACACCACCTGCAAATTAAACGTCACAAGCCTATGGCACCTCGACACTATTTACGCAGGTGCGAAAGGGCATAAGACATTCCTGCACACCGGTTCGGTACAAACATGGAGCGTGCCGACTACAGGCACGTACACACTGAAGGTATGGGGTGCGCAGGGCGGCAAAGGCGGAGCGAGTAATTCATACGGCAGCTCAACCGGCGGCAAAGGCGGGTATGCTGCAGGGGATATAACACTCAATGCAGGCACAACTCTGAATATTTATGTTGGCGGTCAGGGCGGCAGTGCGGCCGATTACCCGTCATGTCCGAGTTGTCCTGGCGGTAACGGCGGCTACGGCGGCGGTGGAGGAGGCGGCGGCGCTTGGTGCAGCAGCTATGCAGCTGGCGGTGGCGGCGGCGGCGGATTCACCATGATTATGAACAATGGTACCGCCTTGGTTGTCGCTGGCGGCGGCGGTGGCGGCGGCGGTAGCGCCTCCAGCTCCGGCTCACAGCACGGCAGCGGTGGCAACGGCGGTTATGGTGGCGGCTCGACCGGCGGCAACGGCAGTCCGAGCGGTGGCAACGGGTACTACGGATATGGCGGCACACAAAGCTCAGGCGGCTCAGCTGGAAGCAGCGGTTACTCTGGCGGCAAATTTTACGGCGGCGGTGCATACGGGTACAGTGGCACAGCCAGTTCAGGCAATGGTTCATCATACATTGGTGGCAACGGCGGCAGTGGCGGTTGCAGCAGTTCTGCTGGCGGCTCAGGCGGCGGCGGCTGCGGCTGGTACGGCGGCGGCGGCGGCGGTAGCTACTCATCAGGCGGCGGCGGCGGAAGCAGCTATGTCTCCTCCTCCCTTTCAAACACCTCCAATATCGGAGGCAACGCTTCCATGCCTGACACCAACGGCAATAATATGATAGGCAACACAGGTAACGGCATTGCCATGATTGAATATGACAACCAGGTCATCAGCAAAATTGACACAATCATTGACTATTACCACTGCGACACAATCATTAACTACAACTCACAGGCACTGCTTCTTGAAAAGGGCAGCAACCCCACTTTCGTAGTCTCCCCACAAATCGAACAATCAAGTATCAGAATTATAGGCATCACATTTGACGTGTTCTGCCC
>JAGCRI010000179.1 GCA_017964755.1 Bacteroidales bacterium
CATGTTCATGATATAGTCAGCGTGGCCTGGGCAGTCAACGTGTGCGTAGTGACGATTTGCTGTCTGATATTCAACGTGTGCGGTGTTAATGGTGATACCACGTTCCTTCTCTTCCGGAGCGTTGTCGATAGAGTCGAAACTTCTTAATTCTGAAAGACCTTTTTCTGCTAAAACGGTTGTAATAGCTGCTGTCAAAGTGGTCTTACCGTGGTCGATGTGACCGATTGTACCAACGTTTACGTGGTCTTTGGTACGTTCGAAATGTTCTTTTGCCATATTAATACAATTTAATGTTTATAAATTTATTTGCGTTTAAAAAAAGCCATAAAAAAAGAGCCGTTGATGAGAGTTGAACTCATGACCCCCTCCTTACCAAGGAGGTACTCTACCACTGAGCTACAACGGCGATTCTCTAACTTATTACTCAAAGAACGTTTTTCAAGTTTTAAGTCTGCAAAAATACACTTTTTTTTTGAATTATCAACGTGTGCGAAATTTTTTATTTTTTTGTTGGTATTACTAAAACTCATAGTACAAACTCGTAGCTATTACATCGTTGTACTGTTTTTTCCTGATTCTTATTTGAGAATGCTCCCCGTCTGGAACTCGCACTGGAATTACAGATGTGCTCCACCTGACGTTTATTCCGAAGTGCTCTTTTATTATGAAAGAAAACCCTGCAATGAACGAGAATTCGAGCGGACGGAACGCTTGCCGACCGGGCATTACTCCGTTGGCATCTTTTTCGCGCGCGAAAAACAGGACATTCAATGCTGGCGCAGCCTCAACTTCAAACCATTTCACTGGTTGGTATTTCGCGAAAAACGGAACTTCCACGTACATAAGCGTGAGTATGTACTTGTTCGGTATTGTACCGTCTTTTCGCGCGGTTATGAATTTGTTGCTCCCTTTCATTATGAAGTTTATCTCGCCTTGCAACTTCCATTTCCTATTCTCGCTGACTGGAAAATTGACGAAGCCGCCGGCGTATGCGCCCATTTTGTGCCACCCCGATAATTCGTCTCCCGAAATCTGCGAGGCGGTGAATCCCGCGCGCACACCGCCTGTAAATGGACTCTCATTCTGTCCGAATATACTGATAATGAATAAATTAAATGTTATAATTAAAACAAAAATCTTTTTCATATTTCTATCTCCTAATTTCTAACTCCTATCTCCTCATACAACAAATACTGTTTCCTAATCTCCATAAACTCTCCAATGTCTTTCTCCCAAGTTTTTTCAATTTCAGCTTCATTTTTGCCGGCAATAATCATCTCCCTCAGCTTTGAATTTCCTGCCAACTTGTCGAAGAACGCAGCGTTTGTGAAAAAATTCCCTTTGTCGGGATAATTTTGATATGCTTGTATTAAATACTTGATAGTAAAATTGTTATGATGATAGTTCAATTCTTCGTTTGCAAATGTAGAAAGAGAGAAACCACGGCATTTCTCGCCTTTGTGCGGCGGATTTTCCGAAACACCTTTGATTGGTGCGGGTGTGAAGAAAAAGTCGCCTGTGGTGAGCCCTGGTGCGCCGTATACCTCGAAAGGCGTGTCGGTGCCACGCCCCACACTGATACAGGTGCCTTCAAAGAAGCATAGTGACGGATATAGCAGTATCGCCGCATCGCTCCGTAGGTTAGGGGAGGGGGCAATTGGAAGCGAGTAGCGCATGGAGTGAGTGTATCCTTCCATTTCTATAACAGTTAGGTCGCATTTGTTGCCGTTGGCCAACCAACTTTCACCGTTTATCATCCTTCCATATTCTCCTATGGTCATTCCGTGAACTACCGGGACTTTGTGCATCCCTACAAATGAGCGGTATCCAGCTTCTAATACCGGCCCCGCCACATAATGCCCGTTTGGGTTCGGCCGGTCCAAGATGATGACTTCAACTCCTTGTTCCGCCGCCGCTTCCATCACATAGTGCAATGTAGAGATGTATGTGTAGAACCTGCATCCCACGTCTTGTATGTCGAAAATGATGACATCCAAGTCGGATACCTGTTCGGCAGTAGGCTTTTTGTTTTTTCCGTATAGCGATATTATCGGCAACCCTGTTTTTCTGTCGCGCCCCGACTCTATTTTTGCACCTGCTTCGGCCTCACCCCTGAAACCGTGTTCGGGACAGAAAATCTTTTCAATGCTTATGCCAAGCGAAAGCAGACTGTCGGCTAAATGGGTTGTGCCTATCATGGAGGTATGGTTGCCGCATATTCCTACATGCTTGCCTTGTATCAGCGGCAGATATATTTCGGTGCGCTCAGCCCCCATCCTGATTTGTGCCATCGTTTGTAGTGAAATTATCAGGATTAGAGATGTCAATGCTATTCCGAAAGTGATTTTGCCTCTCATTTTTATGAACTTTTTTTGCGGATAATACGCTTTTTGCTTGTTGGTGAAGAAGAGTTTATGATGTTCAGGCAGTCTTCGTAACTTAGCATTTCAGGAACTCTGTCCTTTGGAAGTTTGTAGTTGTTGCCGTCTTTTGTGAGGTACGCTCCGTAGCGGCCGTTCATTACTTTTAATGTTGCATCTTCTGTGAATGAGCGTATTACATTCTTCGTTGAAGAGTTGTCAATAAGATCAATGGCATCCTCAAGTGAAATGTCTGCGGGTTTCATACCTTTCGGCAGAGTTATGTTTTTTGCGCCGTATTTGATATATGGGCCGTAGCGACCGATGACAACGGCAACTTCTTCGCCATTGTGTGTTCCTATGACTCGCGGTGCCCTTGCTGCATCAGTCTCTTTTTTCTGTTCTATCAGTTCGATACAACGCTCCAAAGTTACCTCAAGCGGATCTTCATTCCTTGGCAGAGTTATGTTTGTGTTACCTACTTTAATATAAGGTCCGAACCTTCCAATTGCAATTGTAATTTCTTCGCCGTTATGGTTGCCTATTGCTCTCGGCAGTTTGAATAGGTCAAGGGCTTCTTCCAACGTGATGTTCTCTATTGACTGTGTTTTCTTGAGCCTTGCATAACGCGGTTTCTTGTTTTCATAGTTTTCGCCGATTTGTATCATCGGGCCATATTTGCCGAGTTTTGCATATACGTTGTCTCCGCTTTTCGGGTCGGTGCCTAAAAGTCTCTCACCGCTTGCTTTTTGCGAATATGCTAAGGCTTGTTCTATGTCGGGGTGAAAATCCTTGTAAAAAGCGGAAATCATTTTTTGCCATTCCAAGTCCCCTTCGGCAATATCGTCAAACTCTTTCTCTACCTTGGCCGTGAAGTTGTAATCCATTATTGATTCAAAGTTTTCTTGCAGGTAGTCGTTGACAATGATGCCGATGTCTGTTGGGAATATCTTGTCTTTTTCGTAACCGGTCTTCTCTTTCTTATCTTCCTCTTTAATCTCTCCGTCCTTGAGTGTCAGCATTTTATAAGCGCGTTCCACTGCAGGGCGCGTCTCTTTTACAACGTATTCTCTCTTTTGTATCGTAGAGATTGTCGGTGCGTATGTTGACGGGCGGCCTATACCCAACTCTTCGAGCTTTTTTACCAAGCTCGCTTCGGTATAGCGCGCTGGCGGTTGTGTGAAACGCTGTGTCGCTATTATTGACTTGGAGGTCAATTCTTCCCCGATATTCAAAGCTGGTAGCATTCCTCTGATTTCCTCAGGTTCATCATCAGTGGATTCTATATATACTTTCAGAAATCCTTGAAACAGAACCACTTCTCCTGTCGCTGTGAATTTTTCTGTTCTGTTTGAGACAGGAATTGTGATGGTTGTTTTTTCTGTTTTGGCTTCGCTCATTTGAGAGGCGATGGTGCGTTTCCAGATAAGGTCGTAAAGCCGTTTTGCGTATGTGTCGCCTGGAACCGTGTGATTGTTGATAAATGTCGGTCTGATGGCTTCGTGCGCTTCCTGTGCCCCTTTGGTCTTTGTCGTGTATTTGCGCGGATGCGAATATTCGGCACCATATAGCTTTGTTATCTCGTCTTTTGCAGTTTCTATTGCCAATGTGGAGAGGTTTACGGAGTCAGTTCTCATGTATGTGATATAACCGGCTTCGTAGAGCTGCTGGGCTACCACCATTGTTTTGCTGACAGAAAATCCTAATTTGCGTGCTGCTTCCTGCTGCAAAGTTGAAGTCGTGAAAGGCGGTGCGGGGCTCTTTTTCCCGGGTTGCTTCTCAATTGCGGCAATCGTAAATTTCGCACTTTTGCACGCTTCCAAGAACTCGGCTGCCTCCTCTTTGTTTGTGAAACGTTTGTTCAGTTCACCTTCTAACTCGCTTTTTTTGTCGCTTGCCGCAGCAAAGTTGCCGGTTACACGGTATGAGGAACTTGTTTTGAACTTGTTGATTTCGTGTTCGCGCTCCACAACGAGCTTCACCGCTACAGACTGCACGCGCCCCGCTGAGAGCGATGGCTTCACTTTTCTCCATAATACAGGCGAAAGCTCAAATCCGACAAGTCTGTCTAAAACACGTCTTGCCTGCTGAGCGTTCACCAAGTCGATGTCTATTGCACGCGGATTCTCTAACGCCTTGTCTATGGCATTCTTTGTAATCTCGTGAAAGACAATTCGTTTTGTTTTTTCTGCGGGTATCTTCGCCGCTTCGACCAAGTGCCACGAAATGGCCTCGCCCTCGCGGTCATCATCGGTTGCGAGCCACACCACATCAGATTCGTTCGCTAATTTTTTAATCTCGGCAATTAACGATTTTTTATCTGACATGATTTCGTACTGTGGCACAAATCCCTTGCCGATGTCAATGCTCAAATCCTTAGAAGGTAGGTCTCTGACGTGCCCCTTGCTTGAAATAACAATGTATTTGTCCTTCCCGATGAATTTCTGAATGGTCTTCGCTTTAGCTGGAGACTCTACGATGATTAGTTCTTTGCTCATTTTCCTTCTTTTGAAAAATTTTGCAAAAATAAAAAAAATCTTTGTGTATAGGTATGCTAATTCACGGATAAAAATCATTGCTATTTGTCTGAAGCGCTTTCACGTATGTTAATTATGATTCTTTTTGTGCTAATCCGCAGGCAGCATAATCCCCCGCTGATACCGCAGATTGCCGCAGAAAAATGGTCTACTAAAAATCTGCGTAATCCGCGGGCAAATATTTATAAAATTTTAAAAATAATTATATATTTGCAAATCTGAATAAAACTTTTAATGCTATGACTGAAAATGAAATATCATACAAAATCAGGGGGGCCATATTCAAGGTTTACAATCAATTAGGGCCGGGCTTGTTGGAATCAATATATGAAGCGGCTTTGTGTTACCAATTGAGAAAAGATGGTTTGAAAGTCAGAAACCAAGTCAGAGTCGATGTCATGTACGATGGTATCACTCTGCCAGTGGAATATCGTATTGATATTTTAGTTGAAAATAAGGTGATTATCGAATTAAAATCGGTCGAAATATTGCTAAAAGTCCATCATAAGCAGTTGCTTACGTATTTGAAAGTGGCGGATAAAAAACTTGGTATCTTGGTGAATTTCAATACGGATAATATTGCTGATGAAATATATAGAAAAGTTAATAATCTGTAATCCCCTGCAGATACCGCAGAAAATCGCAGAAAAATGTTCCACTAAAAATCTGCGTTAATCAGCGTAATCCGCGGGCAGCATAATCCCCCGCTGATACCGCAGAAAAAAAATTCCCACCCCTGATATTTCCAATAAAAAATTGTATATTGCAATTTCATAGAATGACATTGAAAACCAAAATTGAAAAAACAAAATATTAAAAGTAACTTATTGAAAAAAAAGAAGTTATACGGCTTTTATTCTGTAAGTCGGTTTTTGGATTCTTTGACCGAAGTGTGCATTTTTGGCTCAAAAAACTTCCAAAATGACAAGTAATATATAATTTTTATGATAGAAAATAATATAAATATTAATAATTCAAATAACAAACTTATGAAGCATTTTACTCTTTGCAATTTACAGCACAAATCTCATCTTTCGCGTCAGATGAAATCAGTTGCATCACTTTTTATCGTGGTGCTTTTGCTAATTTGCGGTAACGTGAACGCTCAGAACCTTAAGTATTACAATAACGGCTCGACCTCCTATCTGGATTATGTCGTTACAGGGCAGGCTTACCAGTCTATCGCTTCGACAGGTACAGCTCTTTACACGACTCTCGGTGTGCCTTCCACTTCTACGGTAAAGTCCTTTTCTTTACCGTTCGAGTTCCAGTATGGCACCCAGCATCTGGCCGCTGGATCAACCGTTTACGTTAACCCGTCTCGCGGTTACGTTGCAATGGGTACAAATTATGGTAGCAATTATCAATATGCTAACCCGTCATACGATGGAACATATTACGCACAGTACTGCATCTCACCTTGCGGTGGCTTCGGCGGTACTTCACCTGTTGCTCAGGCTACAGCTGATTTCTATTATGCCATGTCAATAGACAATTCCGGTATCTTTTATACGATACAAGGAACTGCTCCGACTCGTGTGGCTATAATAGAATTCCATAACGTGATGTTCTATTATGACTACTCGCAAGTCGGCGATAACTCATCTTACTATACAAACTTCCAAGTGAAACTCTATGAAGGAACAGATAAGATAGAGTTCTGCTACGGTCCGCGCAGCAACTCCATTTCCTATACTGGTAGTTACTATCCATTCACATTCCTGATGGGTAATAATTATAATGATAACATATACCTCTATGGTTCTAATGATGCTAAATGGGAGAAACCGACTGTGACCCACTATACAAGTACTAACACAACATCTACAACTTATTCACACAATCTGAATAATAGCGGTACTCTTTGGACAAGCGGCCTCACATATGTGTTTAATCCTGCAATGCCTACTGATCTTGCAGCCGATTTTTCAGATCCCTTCCATACTAAACTTTCTTGGAACGCGTCCGCTTTCGGTGAAACAGAATGGACTATCGAATATGGCACCAAGGACTTTACACCTGGTACAGGTACAACTCTCACAACTTCTAATAATGTTGACTATGTGATTCCGGAGCTTTCTGACGGCTCATACGATTTTTATGTTTATGCATACGATGATAAGGGAGTCTTTGGTGACGCGAACCTCTCTTCAGCTACTAATAAGATTACTATCGATATGGCTTGCCGTAGCGATCTGCTCTCAGAAACAGACGCTTTCGATCAGTACTCGGTTGTTCTTCCTATCGGTTGCTGGTACAATATCGCTGACGCGAGCGACATTGTGATAACTCAGGCTACAATAAACGAAATTGAGGAAAAAGTTTTGAAACTTGACGGTACCAACGGTGGCATTACGATTGTTTCAGCCGACCTTGACCATCTTCTCGATGGCAACGTCATCTATTTTGACATTGCTTCTGAAAATGCCGGCGCTGACATTGAAGTTGGTTACTATGATAATGGCAATTTCACAGCTATTAAAACAGTCACTACCCTTCGCAATGACCATTTTGACCAGGTTGCCGTTGATATGAGCGGTGCGGTTGGTTCGATCCTTGCTTTTAGAAACAACAATAATAATATAGTATATATAGATAATTTGTATGCCAAGGTAAAAGGCTCCGCTTGCGATGAGCAAATTCCAACCGGACTCTTTGCAACAGCTGCAGCTTCTTACGATGCAACAGTAACTTGGCTTGGCACAGCTGCCTCTTACGAGATTATATACGGCGTTACAGGGTTCAACCCTGATAACGAAGGAACTTCCGTAACAGGTATCTCAGCGCTAACTTACACAATTACAGGTCTTCCCGAAGGTACTTACGACTGCTACGTCCGTGCCGAATGTTCCGGTAACGGAAATTCTGCTTGGTCTAAAGTTGCAACCTTCGCTATAGCCTGTACAGAGAACAACCTTCTTGAAGAGGATTTCAATAACAGAACTCCAGAACAAGTTGATAACTGCTGGAAATCTCTCGAAGATCCCAATAAGGCGGTGATAGCAGAAGTAATACCAGATACAATAACCGATATTGAAGCAGTTAATTTATCGTATGCGTACACAGGTACATATAAAACAGTTTCAATGAATCCTGGTACATATACAGTTCAAGTTTGGGGTGCACAAGGAGGATATAGAAGTGGTACTTCTTATGGCGGTTATGGTGGATATTCTATTGGAACATTGACACTTCCTACCACCGTAACTATGTACGTTTATGTCGGTGGCTCTGGACGTACAGCTGGCACAGGCAGTGGAGGTTGGAATGGTGGTGGAACAATGCCTACTTATTATGGTGGTGGTGGTGGTACAGATATGAGAATTAATTCTACATCTCTTTATGCAAGATATATAGTAGCTGGTGGTGGCGGCTCTTGTGGTTCAGCATCAGGAACAGGTGGTTATGGCGGTGGTACAAGTGCAGGTTCTGGTGGTGGAAGTTGTGGTACAGCTGGTAATGGAGCAACTTCAACTGGTGCTGGTGGTGGTGGTCGTACTGGCTCTTTTGGGCAGGGTGCTACAGGTTTATACCAGTCAAGCGGTTATGGTGGTGCTGGTGGTGGTGGCTGGTATGGTGGCGGCGGTGCTACTCCTGATGGTTCAGCTGATGATGATAAAGGTGGTGGTGGCGGTTCAGGTTACGTATATACTTCTTCCACTGCTTCAAATTACCCATCAGGATGTTTGTTGAATTCTACTTATTATCTCACTAATGCTGCTACTTATGCAGGCAATACAACTTTTGCTTCAACAACTGGAGGAACTGAAACAGGGCATCAAGGTGATGGTTATGCTAAAATAACAGGCACATCAATAGTTAAAACGTTAGTACAAAATAATGCTCTCCGCCTTTACAATGATGTTACAGTTTCTACAGCTTATTCTCCGCTCCTCACTTTCGAAGCAGGTAAAGACCTCAGTAACTATGCTGTTGAATTCATAGCAAAGGCTTCTACGGCTAACACTCTTCTGAAAGTTGGAACGATCCGTAATGGTCTCTTTGAGTATCTTGGTGATGTAACACTTGATTCTACAACTTCTTACCAGTCATGCCGTATACACCTAAATAATGCAATTAGCTCAGATGTTGTTATAGCATTCCAAGCTCCTAAGGGAGAACTCATCTATATTGATAATGTGAAACTCGTTGCTGCTTCTATTTGTCAGGGTAACACCCCGCTGCATGTTAAAGCTGTTTCGTTAGATAATGCTGCTGGTGCAACAATTTCTTGGGATAATAATTCTGATGTTGCTGCAGCAGATGGATGGACAATTGTATGTGACAATAATATTTATAATACAAATGATTCTTCTTATACTATTTCTGGTTTGGCAAATCACACGAACTATACTGCGTTTGTCTATGCAAATTGCGGAGGTGAGACTTCTGATACAGCTTACGTGTCATTTATAACAAACTGCTTGAATTCAACAATTCCGTTTGCAGAAGATTTTGAGACATTTACAGATGGTATTGTTGATCCTTGTTGGAAAGATGCTGATGATAATGACAACATTATTATATTTAGGACTTCCAATACAGCTTCTGGTACGAAAACTGTGGCTGGTGGTACAAATTCTACATTCTCCGCACTCGCTGGTATTGAATACAAACTTGAGGTTTGGGGTGCTAAGGGTGGTAACGGATATAATTCAACTTATGCACGTGGTGGTTATGGCGGTTATTCGGTCGGTTATTATACTCCTTCAGAAAATAAGACATTGTATATTTATACTGGCGGAGCAGGAAGTGGTTATGCTTCAGGTGCTTCTACAGGTGGCTACAATGGTGGTGGAAATGGTTACTATTATTCTGGCGCAGGCGGTGGAGCGACCCATATAGCTTTAAGAAGCGGTCTGTTAAGCAGCCTTGAGTCATATAAGTCAGATATTCTTATTGTTGCTGGCGGTGGTGGCGGTGGAGCTAACTACGGTACTAATAGTTCGAGCTCCTATGGAGCATGGGGTGGCTATGGTGGAGGCGAACAAGGTGGAAGTGGAGATTATATGTCCAACTGGTATAACTCTTATTATAACTACGTGGCTGTTGGAGGTTCTCAAACCGCAGGTGGTAATAATACTGGTTACACTTATTCAACCTGTTCAGGTACATTTGGACAAGGTGGTAGATATTTTTCAACCAGCTCATACGGTTATGGCGGTGGTGGCGGCGGTTATTATGGTGGTGCAGGCGGTTATCACTATAGTTCAGGAGCTGGGGGTTCTGGTTTTGTTAATAAAAATATACTTACTAATTACCAAACAATTGGTGGGGCAACTGGTTTCCCATCTACAACAGGTGGAACTGAAATTGGTCATAGCACATCGGGTTATGCGAAAATCACATGGGGCAGCACTACATATAGAAATAAATGTCTCTCCAATTATCCTAATAAGATGGTTGTTGAGTTGGACGCTTCTTCACGTGATATTACTGTACAGTCTCCTGTAATAGATATTCCATCTTCTTTAAGTGACTATAATGTAACATTCACTGCACTTGCAAAAGAAGCTGGAGAAATTTTAAAAGTTGGTGCTATTGAAAATGGTAATTTCGTTGAAGTTGGTTCTGTTGTTATTGGCCGTGCCAATTCTTTTGATGAGTATTCGGTCTCTTTCATTTCATATACAGGCAGTTCAAAGATTGTAGCGTTTCAGACAGAACAAGGAAATCTCGTATATATTGATAGTGTTGCATTGGATGCAGGTTCTTCGTGTGACAGTCATTTGCCTGACGGTCTTGTTGTTTCAAGAAATCTTAATGAAGGTTCAGCTGTGTTGTCATGGGATAACGATGCAGTCATTTCAGCTAATGATGGTTGGGTATATGAATATGGTGCTGCAGGATTTGCACAAGGTACAGGGGTCGCTGGAACAACCAATGATACATTTGTTAAGCTCACAGGTTTAACAGAATCTGATTATGATTTTTATATTCAAGCTGATTGTGGCGGAAATCTTTCTACTGCCGCAAAAGTTTCATTTAATATGGGATGTGCAGATCAGAATGGCATCCCATTCTATGATGATTTTACTAACTACACTCCTAACATTCCTAATGGTTGTTGGGTTAATATTGTTGATAACGATGCAATAACAATCTATGCTCCGTCTTATAAAAGTTCACAAACTTTCTCATATACAGGCAACTCCGCCTCAATGACCCTTTATGCCGGCAGAACGTATACACTTGAAGTTTGGGGAGCAAAAGGTGGCAATGGTTATGGTTCACATAAATATAATCTTGGCGGTAATGGCGCTTATGCAACAGGTGTTTATAAGCCTACAACAAATAAAACATTGTATGTTTACGTTGGCGGTCAGGGCACTTATGGCAGCTCATCATCTACTTATGCAGGCGGTTACAACGGTGGTGGACAAGGGTACTATTACTCTGGCGGCGGTGGCGGTGCAACCCACATGGCTTTTGCTACAGGTCTTTTGACATCACGTTCGGGAGACTATACAACAAATCTTCTTCTTGTTGGTGCTGGTGGTGGTGGCGGCGAAAACAGAAGTACGAATAATTCATCTTATTATAATTATTATGCTTCTCTTGGTGGTGCTGGTGGGGCTTATGTTGGTGTAGATGGTACTTGGGAAAAAAATTATAATGGTGGTACATATTATTCAACGGGTGGTTCACAGACTGCTGGTGGTATTTGCCAAGGATATAATAATTCCACATATAACGGCTCATTTGGTCAAGGTGGTAGATATTACACATCGTATGCTGGAGGTGGTGGCGCTGGATTCTATGGCGGTGCAGGTGGTTATCAGTATTGTTCAGGTGCTGGTGGTTCAAGTTATGCTAATACTAATTTGCTGACTTCCACAAAATTAATTGCAGGTAACGAGAATATGCCAGCCACTTCAGGTTCAGGTACTATTGTCGGACGTAATGGAGACGGTTATGCTAAAGTTACTTATACGTATAATGGTCAGGCTTATTTAATCTTGAATCCTGCTGAACCTGTACAGTCTCCACGTTTGGATATTCAGCAGGGCAAGAAATTGGGGAATTATAAAGTTACAGTTGATGCTTATCCTCAATATTCAGATGGTAATGGAGTAGAACTGAAAATTGGTACTGTTGAAGGTAACTCATTTGTTGAGATTGGTACGGTTTTAGTTAGTGATTATGGCGGAAGTTATACTATTAACCTTAATCAGTATAATGGAGAATCACGAGTTATTGCATTACAAGCTGTTGATTATCCGATGAATATTTATAGCGTTTCAGTTGAAGAGGCCGCTGATTGCGATGCTCATACCCCAGCTAATCTTACAGCTGTTGTTGACGAGGCTTCAGGGGATGTCCTTATCAAGTGGGATAATGATGAAGAAATTGCCAATGGTAATGGTTGGTATATTGAGTATTCCAGCCAATATTATGCGGCTTGGGATTCTTATACAACTACAGATTCGTTCTACATTTTCCCTGCATATTCTTTAAATTCTGAAGATTTATGTATTGTTACTGTTTATGCTGATTGTGGTGGCGAGTATTCAATACCTGTCAATGTTTCATTCAAAACACCTTGTAAGGATCAGTATCAGTCTGTCCCTGTTTTCGAAGATTTCTCATATAACTATTATCCGGATTATCCGAATAACTGTTGGGCAGATTTTGATGACCCAGATAATGTTGTTTTGGTAACAGCGGCTTATCCTTCTGGTGGTGGTAATTCTGTAAAGAATGTTTCAGGAGGAAGCACTTCAACAATGACACTTTACGCTAATACAAAATATAAATTCCAGGTATGGGGTGCAGCAGGTGGTTATGGATATACTGCAACTTATTCACCTGGTGGTAAAGGCGGCTATGCTGAAGGTTATTATACTCCATCAACAAATACAGTCATTTATATTTATGCTGGAGGAAAGGGTACTAATGGTACCTCCTCTTCAACTTATGCAGGCGGTTTCAATGGTGGTGGTACTGGTTACAACTACTCTGGTGGTGGTGGTGGTGCTTCCCATATTGCTTTGCGTACAGGTGAACTTAGCACACTCTCATCTTATAAATCAGATGTCCTTATAGTTGCTGGTGGTGGTGGTGGTGGTGCTAACTATTCTACAAATTGTTGC
>JAGCRI010000180.1 GCA_017964755.1 Bacteroidales bacterium
GACCCCATCCAAATATCCTTATATTGGGATTTGTATTGTGTTTCTTCAGCCAAGCCACTATAAAACAACTTGTTCCACAATTTCACAAAGACATTTGCATTTTCAGGCTGGATTGAACGGTCCATATTGGCAAGGATGTCATCAATTGGAACCACAATCCTATATACCGGAATACTGTATGTGGCACTTGAAATGGAGGCTGTGTCAATGGTGAATTTCTTTCTGTCGGTGAAAGGGATATATTGGAAATCCTTAAGCATTACATTGGGGTCTAATTCCAAAATTTTGTTCTTGGCTGGGATTTTCACCTCTTCCTTTTTCAGCAAACCTGCTTTGAAAGCCTGCTCTTCTGTCATATCTTCCGGAATTTCGCCAGTGTTTTTCACAATGACGATAGTCCCGTTGTCAACAAAATCCACAAGTTCGTCAACAGAACCGGCGAACCTTTTGTTTTCGTTTTTGAAGACGGTCTGTATTGTCCTTATTGAAGTGAGCCTGTTAACAATCTCATCGTGCCTCAAGTTATAAATAGTTTTGAAGCGTTCCGGGCGCATGATTGAGCGCATTGCCAGGACAGCAAAAAAGAGGACGAGTAAAACTAACAATCCGCGGAATAATGTTCTTGCATTCATATTTTTCTTTTAATAAATCTGTTTACAATTTTAATTCAGAAAAAGTGAGCAAAGGTACTAAAAAAAAATATATTCGGGCTCTTCGCCTGAAAAAAATCACAAATCAGTAATTCTGTTGATTCCTTTTGGATATGTATTGTAAAGGAGAGATTTCAATTTTTCGTAGTCATTGGGATTTTTGACAAAGTCGAGGTTATGGGCGTCAACAATAAGTATTGGGATTTCGGGATTGTAGTGGTTCAGGTAGTTCATGTAGCCTTCCTGTATGTTAGAGAGGTATTCGGGCGAGATGTTCCTTTCGTAGTCGCGGCCTCGAACCGAGATATTTTGCTGGAGCCTTTCAATACTGTTATAGAGATAAATCATCAGGTCGGGTTTCGGGAGCGCATCAAATATCAGGTTGGCGATTTTAAGGTAAAGAGAGTATTCGTCGCCCTTCAAGTTGTTTTTTGAGAATATTATACATTTGTTGATAAAATAGTCGGCGATGATGAGACTGCTCTTGAACACGTCCCGCTGGAAATTTTTAAGCTGCTGGTAGCGGTCGCTCAAGAATGACATTTCAAGCGGAAAGGCGTAATGTTCGGGGTCTTCGTAAAATTTAGGAAGGAAGCTGTTGTCGGCGAAACGTTCCAATATCAGGTTGGTGTTCAGATCCTCCGCAATTTTTGTTGACAGGGTGGTCTTCCCTGCGCCGATACAGCCTTCTATGACAGCGTAATTATAAGGTATATCCATAATGATTTGGTTTTTCGAGCATTGAAGCGAAAGAGACTTCAAAAGGGGCTACCACCTCGTCGCCGAACAGCTCGGCAAGCGGCCGCAGCACGAACTCCCTTTCACAGATTTTAGGGTGCGGCACCGTAATATCAGGACTGTTCACAATCTCATTTCCGTACAGAAGTATGTCGATGTCAATAATTCTGTCGGAATAGACAGGCAAGCCTGTGTCGGAATTGGTGGAGCTTTTCTCAGTGCGTCCCATCTTCCGCTCTATCTTTTGAGTTGAACCAAGCAGCTCTTCCGGAGTGAGACCGGTCTCAACAACAAGCGCCTGATTCAGGAACGGGAAAGAGTCGAATCCCCACGATTCTGTCTCAATGACCGAAGATTCCCTCACAACTCTCCCCACTTCAGAAACGATATAATGAATCGCAGTTTTAAGGTTTTCGCTACGGTTTCCGAGATTTGTCCCTAATGATAATACGGCTGTTTTCACGTTGAAATTTTATGCTGCAAACTTAATAAAATCATTAGATTTTTTTATTGCAAAAGTGCGCGAAAAACACCCGTTTTTTATAATCCGCTGAAAATTAGCGTGATTATTTATTAACATAAAATGTTGATAAAAAATAGTTTATGTCGTCAGCTTTACTCCTGCGTGGGCTTCAACAACATTGATGGCGTAGTCGCCCAATTTTTCACAGTCGCCGATAATATCCATATAGTTGACTCCCGACTGGTAGCTGTATTTTCTCTCGTTAATATCATTCACATTGTTCTCCTTGAGACTCGTTCTGTAAGCATTTATCTCATTTTCAATATTAAGCGACTTGTTGACGTCCTCCCCTGCGTTGGCAAGCACTTTCTCCATTTGCACGAGGGCGGTGTCGCACAAAGTGAACATGTGTTCGATATGCTTGATCTGGAGATCGGTGAAAGTCTCTTTGCCTTGGAACTTCCGGTTGATGACACGGCTTATGTTGTAGCAGCTGTCGCAAATGCTTTCTATTTCAGAAATCTCGCGCAGCATACTTCTTATCTGCATTTTACTGTCAACACTCAGTCGGCCTTCAGCAACTTTGTTCAGGAAATTGGCAATTTCAAGTTCCATGCGGTCGCTGATACCTTCATATTTTTCAATACGGGCATAAAGTTTTGCGAAATCGTTGGCATCGGTCAAATGCATCAGGTCGGGCACCATCCTGAACATCCGTATTGCGCGGATGGCAAAGTGGTTAATCTCCTTGTGCGCTTCCATAATCGAGAGCTCGGCTGTTGAGAGGAGCCCGCCGCCGATAAAGTTGAGACGCATATCCTCGTCTTCCTCCCTGCCTTTAATGATACGGCATACAATTCGCTCAAGCACAGGGACAAACCACACCAGAATCAAGGTGTTGCATAAGTTGAATGCCGTATGGAACCCGCAAAGAACATAGTTGATTCTTGTTGCAGCGTTAGGGTCATTTGCCAATTCGGCAGAGAAGTCAAAGCCAACAAGCCGGCACACCATTGATATGAATGGTCGGAAGATGATAAGCACCCAGCATACTCCGAACAAGTTGAAAATGAGGTGGAAAAGAGCGGCACGCTTGGCTTGCGGACTCGCGCTCATTGCCACAATATTTGATGTAACTGTCGTACCGATATTTTCGCCCAACACCAACGCTATACCCTGATAAATGTCGGCCACACCGGTCGAGCACAGGATCATAGTGATAGCGAGAATGGCTACAGACGACTGCACGCACATTGTGAGCACGCCGCCAAGCACAAGGAAAATCACGTATGATAAAAATCCCAAGTTGCGGCACTGCTCAAAAAATGCCATAACAGTCTCGTTGTGAGGCAAATCCATATCAATAGCGTTCTGCCTTAAGGTTGCAATGCCGAGAAACAGGAACGAAAAACCGAAAATGAACTCACCAAACGACTTTGTGCTTCCGCTTTTGAAATATGAAAGCAGTATTCCGAGAGCAAATAGTGGGAAGACTATCGTGTCCATCTGTATGCTGAAACCGAAAAGTGCTATAATCCAGCCTGTTATTGTTGTCCCGATATTTGCACCCATAATAACGGAAATGGCTTGTGCCAAAGTGAGCAGCCCCGCATTCACCAGACTGACAGTAAGCACTGTTGTGGCCGTTGATGACTGTATTGCAGTTGTTACAAAACCGCCTGTAAGTATTCCTGTGAATCTGTTGGCGGTCATTGTGCTCATCACTTTGCGCAATCCGCTACCGGTGAGCTTCTGCAAAGCCTCGCTCATAACCTTCATACCATACATTAACAGAG
Source organism: Bacteroidales bacterium (assembly GCA_017964755.1). Classification (GTDB taxonomy): domain Bacteria; phylum Bacteroidota; class Bacteroidia; order Bacteroidales; family WCHB1-69; genus RUG11942. The sequence goes on from JAGCRI010000180.1 coordinate 3,648, forward strand.
CAAGACAGCCCAAAAGCTTCAAAAACATAAAAAGATCCATATATTTAAATTTTAGGAGAATATAGCAGTTTTCTATACATTTGCGTAAGAAAATAAAGCAAAAACATTTTTGCTTTAACGGTTGCAAAAATAATAAAAATATCAATATTTTTGTGAAATGAATATCGAAAACCGACTGAACTGCGAGACTTCTCGCCCAATGTTGTGAATTGATACAGAGAAAAGACAAATAAATGACACGAAAAACGTACTTTTGCACCATAATTTTGATTTAAACGACATTTATATGAAAAAAATCATCCTGTTATCGCTAATTCTTATTTTTTCCGCGAATCTTTTTCCCCAGTCTGCCCAGGCTCCTGTTAAGGACGACCCGCTCAATGCGTGTATTTACACATTGGATAACGGGCTTAAAGTTTATCTGACTGTGTATAAAGATGTTCCACGGATACAATGTTACATAGCGGTGCGCGTGGGCAGCAAAAACGACCCCAAAGAGACAACCGGCTTGGCACACTATCTTGAGCACCTTATGTTTAAAGGCACCGACAAGATAGGCACTACAGACTGGGAAAATGAAAAAAGTATGCTTGCCGCCATTGAGGATTTGTTTGAGGTTTACCGTTTTGAAACCGACCCCGCGAAAAGGGCTGCAATATATCATAAAATTGACAGCATTTCCTACGAAGCCAGCAAATTGGCAATACCTAACGAATACAGCAAAATAATGAAGTTCATCGGCTCGCAGGGCACCAACGCATGGACATCAAACGACAACACAGTCTATATTGAGAACATACCTTCCAACCAACTTGAAAATTGGGCTAAAGTTCAGTCGGAGAGGTTTTTGAATCCTGTTATCAGACTGTTTCACACAGAATTGGAGACAGTTTATGAGGAGAAAAATATGTCTCTGACGAATGACGGCAGAAAAGTGAATGAGACAATTTTGTCGGTTTTGTTCCCGAACCACCCCTACGGGCAGCAAACTACCTTGGGCGAAGCCGAACATCTCAAGAATCCTTCTATTAAAAATATAAAGAACTTCTACTCAAAATATTATGTTCCAAACAACATGGCAATATGCTTATCAGGTGATTTTGACCCGAAAGAGGCAATAAAAATAATTGACAAATATTTCGGGAAACTTGAAATGAAACCGGTGAAGCGGTTGAAGCCGGTCCCTGACGAAGCGATGCCTCAGCCGGTTACGCGCGAAATCACAGGCTTGGAATCCGAATTTGTGCGTGTGGCGTTCCGTATAGGGGGGCCGGCCAACTCCGAAGAAATCTACCTCCTCAATATGGCCGATCTTATTCTTTCTAACGGAAAATCCGGACTTATAGACCTCAATATCAACCAAAAACAGCTTACAAGCGGCGCATCCGGCTCACCGTATGTGCTGTGCGACAACTCGGCCTACATCTTGTCGGGAAAGCCGAAACAGGGACAGTCTTTAGAAGAGGTCGCAACACTTCTTCTTGAACAAATCGGGAAATTGAAAAGCGGTGATTTCGATGAATCGCTGATTGCGGCGGCTATCAACAATCTGCGGCTTCGCGAAATGAAACAGACGGAAAGTAACTCTTCACGCGCAATGTGGATGGCTAATTCCTTTATGAACGACATCCCATGGGAAACGGCCTGCCACTCCATCGACAAATACGGGAAAATCACAAAACAAGATATCATTGACTTCGCAAACCGCCATTTTAAAAACAACTATGTTGTGGTTTACAAAAGACAGGGAACCCCCGAAGAGGTTGAAAAAGTTGTGAAGCCTGCCATCACTCCTATTGTTATGAACCGCGACAGCGAAAGCCTTTTTTTCAGGGAAATAAAAAACAGTGAAGTGAAAAATATCGACCCTGTTTTTGTCGATTTTGAAAAAGAAATCACCAAAACGACATATAAAAACATTCCTGTCTATTATTTGAAAAACAGTGAAAACAGCACCTTTTCACTAAGAATCTATTTCAATTTGGGTGAGTTGCACGATTTGAGGCTGCCAGTTGCGGCCAAATATTTCAACTACCTTGGCACTGAAAAAATGTCGGCGGAGGATGTAAAGCGCAAATTCTACCGTCTCGCCTGTTCGCTCAGCTTCAACTGTTCTGATGACTGTTCTTCGCTGACAGTGAGCGGCTTGGGTGACAATATGGAGGCGGCGTTCCAACTTGCAACGGGCTTGCTTGCCGAGCCGATAGCCGATACTGCAGCACTCCAAAACCTTATAGCCGACATGATTAAAGAGCGCAATGACGCAAAAGCAAACCAAAACGCTGTCTTTAACGCACTGAGACGTTATTGCGAGTATGGAGAGGATCTCGTCAGCTACACGCTTTCTGAAGAGCAGATTAAAGCATTGACAGACAATGAATTAATTACAATCATTAAAGGGATTTCAAAATATAGTCCTGAAATTTATTATTATGGTCCCGCACCGCTGAAGCAGGTTTTGAAGACGTTGAAAAAATATTTTTCAGTCCCGAAACAGTTTGCCGAGCCCCAACAGCCTAAAAAGTTCGTTCAGAAGGAAGTTGTAGAAAATCAGGTCTTTTTTGCCCCATATAATGCAAAGCAGGCAAAACTTGTCACATTTTCGCGCGGTGATATTTTCAACCGTGAGCTTTATCCGCAACTGACGATGTATAACCAATATTTTGGAGGCGGCATGAACGGCATCGTTTTTCAGGAAATGCGCGAGAAAAGGTCATTGGCTTATACTGCCCAATCAAGTTATGTAATGCCTTCAAAACAAGAGGATTATATGTATAACTATTCATATATTGCAACTCAGAACGACAAGGTGATAGAGGCTTTTGAAAACTTCAACATTCTTTTTGATTCGATGCCGGTGTCACAAGTCTCTTTCGATCTTGCAAAAGAGGCTGCAAAAACTTCAATAGCCACAAACCGCATTACAAAATCAAACATTCTCTATACTTACAGAAGCAATCTGAAAAAAGGCTGGAATTATGACTACAGAAAAGATTTTTATGATAAAATCGACAGTTTCACTTTAGATGATGTGGTAAATTTCAACAAAAAATATATCAAAGGGAAGCCTAAGATTTACATGATTCTGTCGAAAAAGAAGGATATTGACCTCAAGGCTGCTGAAGAGAAATTCGGCAAAGTTACCGAACTGAGTTTGGAAGATATTTTCGGATATTGATTATCCTTTTATCTGTATTTGGAACCCTTCATTGAAAAGTGGGGTTAACAGGGAACGCATTTCCTCAACAGTAAACTTCTGAAGATTCTCGGCTGGTGTGGGGCGGTCAATTGTGTAAACCATAATTTCGCGCGGGCGGAGCTGCCTCACAATATCCATCCAACCGTTAAGAACTTCCGGTGAAGATGAGTCAAAATTTTGGCTGCGGAGAAACATAGTCTGCAGGATGAAATTCCCGTTGAACCCCTGCAACGCCTTCACAACAGCCGCAACGTCATAACCTGCGGCGGGGTTGTTGATTTTTTGCACAAGCTCATTGGTCGGAGCGTCAATCTTCATAATGGGATTGTCCACTTTTTTCAAAGCCGCCAAAATTTCGGGGCGGTGCACCTTCGTAGCGTTCGACAAGACTGAAATTTTCGCATTTGGGTAATATGTGTCGCGAAGATATATCGTGTCGTCAATGATTTTTGGGAACTCAGGGTTGAGAGTAGGCTCGCCGTCACCCGAAAAAGTGATGGAATCGACTGACACGCCGTCATTACGGATTTTTTGCAGCATGGATTCCAAATCGTGATAAACCTTTGCGGCGGAGGGCAGCACAACATCATCGCGCCCGTCTTTGTTCCAGCCGCATTCGCAATATATGCAGTCGAAGTTGCAAATTTTTCCATTTACAGGCAGAAGATTTATTCCTAAGGAATTTCCGAGCCTTCTGCTTTTTATAGGACCAAAAACTGTCTCTTCTCTTAACATAATCAGATATTTTGAGTTATAGCTTTCTCATCAGAATCGGAATGATTTCGTTTTTCCAAGAGGCGAAAGTGCCTTCTTCTATCTTTTTGCGTGCTGTTGTCACGAGGTCAAGGAAGAAGTGCAGGTTGTGGATGCTGCCAATCATCATGCCCAAAATCTCGTTCGAGACGTAAAGGTGGCGCAGATAGGCTTTGGTGTATTCGCGGTCGGCGAAGAGCTCGCTGTTTTCGTCAATCGGCGAAAAGTCGAACTTCCATTTCTCATTGCGCATATTCATCATTCCGTTCCAAGTGAAAATCATTCCGTTGCGGCCGTTGCGGGTTGGCATTACGCAGTCGAACATATCCACACCGAGGGCAATGCTTTCAAGAATATTCCTTGGGGTGCCCACTCCCATCAGGTAGCGAGGCTTGTCTTGAGGAAGGATATTGCAGCAAATGTCAACCATTTCGTACATCATATCTTCCGGGCCGCACATTCCGCCGATGGCGTTGCCTTCGCGTCCCTGCTCAGCAATAAATTCCGCCGACTGCGTGCGCAGGTCCTTGAAAATACTGCCTTGGATTATCGGGAACAGGGCTTGCGAATAGCCATACTTCGGTTCAGTGCTGTCGAAGCGGGCGATACATCTTTTCAGCCAGTTATGTGTCAGATACATTGAGCGTTTGGCATATTTGTACTCGCACGGATAATGAGTACACTCGTCGAAAGCCATGATAATGTCGGCTCCGATTGAACGTTGTATATCCATCACTCCCTCGGGGCTGAACAGGTGCTTTGAGCCGTCAATGTGAGATCGGAACCACGTCCCCTCTTCCGGCACAATTTTGCGGCGGTGGGCTAACGAAAAAACCTGGAATCCGCCACTGTCAGTCAATATCGGTCTGTCCCAGCCGTTGAATTTGTGAAGGCCACCTGCCGCTTCCAAAACCTCAATCCCGGGACGCAGGTAAAGATGGTATGTGTTGCCTAATATTATTTGGGCTTTTATCTCGTTTTTGACATCTCGTATGTGTACGGCCTTTACGGAGCCGACCGTGCCGACCGGCATGAATATCGGGGTTTTTATCTCACCATGGTCCGTATATATCGTCCCGGCACGCGCACCGCTTTTAGGGTCTTTCTTTTCTAATGTAAACTTCATTCTGTTAGTAATTTTTGGCAAAAATACACTATTTATCTTAATCTTTAAA
>JAGCRI010000181.1 GCA_017964755.1 Bacteroidales bacterium
CCTGCTATTGCGCATGATAGCCATAGCCGCCCTTGTGATTGCTTTCGCACAGCCATACATCAAAAATGAAAGCGCCGGCAGCGGCGAAGGCACACTCGTAACCCTTTTCGTTGACAACTCTTTCTCAATGTCGGCGAACTCGGAAGACGGGCAGCTTCTGCAAAATGCCGTCACACACGCCAAAGAGATAGTCAGCGCATACGGCTTCGGAGATGAGTTTATACTCATAACCCAAGATTTTTCTGCAAAGCATTCGCATATCATGAACAAAGACGAAATACTCGGAATGCTTGATGAAATTGAAATCACCCCGAATCATAGGAGTGTAAAGGAAATGACTGCCATGCGCAACCATATTGCAAAGAATGCCCACCATCATAATTCTACAGATTATTTTCTTTCAGATTTTCAGAAAAGCGGTTTCAACAGTCACGAAATCACTTCTGACACAAAAACATACATCATTCCGCTCACCGCTGCCGAAGTCAACAATGTTGCGATAGACAGCTGCTGGTTCTCAGCCCCTGTATTCAAAAAAGGGCAGGAAGTAACACTTAACGTGCGCGTGCATAACTATGGGGACGCCGAAGTCATAAAACTGCCATTAAAACTTTACATAAACAACACCCAGCAGGCACTTGCCGCGGTTGACATAAAAGCCAATTCGTTCAGTGATTGTGCGTTACACTATACTATCAGAGACGAGGGCACCCAGTGTGGCACCATTGAGATAAACGACTCCCCTATCATTTTTGACGACAAATTCCACTTTGTATATGAGGTTACGGCCGCCACTCCTATCATAACAATAAGCGAAACAAAACCTAACAGATACCTTAAAGCCATGTACGGCTACGACTCCCTGTTCGTTTACACCGAAATGACAAAAAGCAAAATCAACTACTCACAATTCAAGGAAAGCAGCCTCATCATTCTTGACCAGCTTACAGATTTGTCATCGGGATTGGAAGACGAGTTGAAAAAGTTTGTTGAAAGCGGCGGCAGCCTGCTTGTATTCCCCGCCAAAGAGATGAACCTGCAAGCATGGAAAAATTTCATCAATACACTCGGCGGGAATTTCTACACATCTTTAAATTCCACCCCTCTCAAAATTGGCGAGATAAACCTTGAAAGCATTTATTTCAAAGATGCCATCCAAAAGCAGAACGAAAAGGTGGATATGCCAACGGTGACAAACCACTATGAGCTGTCAGCACAATCGGCGGTGCCGGCTGAAATAATAATGAGACTTGAGAACAACGCGCCACTGCTCACTGTCGCACAAATCGGCAAAGGACGGCTGTTCATGTCGGCAGTTGCTCTGGATGATTTTTATGGGGACGCACACCGCCACGCCTTGTTCTTCGTCCCGCTACACAACATAGGAATAAAAAGCCAGATCCAAGACAAGCCATACAATATCATAGGCAGAGACAACGAACAGACTATAAGCAACAAATTGCACTCGACAGATGACGTGCTGACTTTGAAATCACAAAAAGGTGCTGAAGAGTTCATTCCCGGACAAAAAAGCGTAGGAAATGAAACACGGATATTCTTCCACTCACAGGTTACAGAAGCAGGTTTATACGATCTGCTCCAAGGCTCCATTAAGCTGACAACATTAGCTTTCAATTATGGGAATGAGGAATCTGCACTCAGTTATTTCAGCCAAGACGACTTGGAAGAGATGTTCAAAGGCAGCGACAATATAACCGTTCTGAACGGAGCCGCCCGCACAATAGCGCCGCAGATAAAGGAACAGACAAGCGGACGGCAGCTATGGAGATACTTCATTTTAATTGCCCTCATTGCCATTCTATGCGAAATAGCGGTACTCAGATTTTGGGGCAGAAAAATAGAATCAAATACAACAAACCGACAATAACCAATGTCTTATTAAATATTAGCAACACTATGGAATCCGACAACAAGACAATTAACCAAAGCGCCGAACCGGTGCCCGTTTCACCCCAAATTCCAACCGAAGAGGCAGATGTGAAACTTCCAGACAACGCGTACACCGAATTGAAAGAAGGCGAAGAATACAAACCCATACTGCTCGGCAACAAAGAATATCCCGAAATCAACGTATGGACTATAGTGTGGGGCATACTCATGGCCATCATTTTCTCAGCGGCCACCGCATATTCAGGTCTGCGTTTCGGGCAGGTATTTGAAGCCGCAATACCTATAGCCATCATTGCTGTCGGGGTATCAACGATAGCCAAACGCAAAAGCGCACTCTCAGAAAATGTCATTATACAGTCTATCGGAGCAAGTTCCGGTGTAATAGTCGCAGGTGCAATATTCACATTACCGGCACTTTATATTATCAAAGAGAAATTTGCGGGCGACCCTGCGATGCAGGATGTCAACATTGAAGTCAACTTCTTCCAGATATTTTTGGCCTCCCTTTTCGGCGGTTTTCTCGGAATATTGTTCCTGATACCTTTCAGAAAATACTTCGTGAAAGATATGCACGGCAAATATCCTTTCCCTGAAGCGACAGCCACAACAGAAATTCTCGTATCGGGGGCTAAAGGAGGAAACCAGCTCAAGTTATTGGCTCTAAGCAGTTTAATTGGTGGGATCTACGATTTCATGATGAGCACGTTCCAGATATGGGCGGAAAACATCAGCTCACGTATGGCAGGTTGGGGAGAAACCCTTGCAAACAACCACAAATTCCTATTCAAGATGAACGGCAGCGCAATATTGTTAGGCACCGGATATCTTATCGGCCTCAAATACGCCACAATTATATGCGCCGGTTCCCTTCTTTCGTGGTGGTTCATTGTCCCGCTGCTCGGCAGCTACGGCGTAACACCGGAAGGCGTTATGATGAGCACAATGGCTCCTGAGGACATTTTCAGCAATTTTGTGCGCTACATAGGCATCGGAGGAATTGCCATGGCAGGTATCCTCGGTGTGATAAAATCAGCCGGCGTCATCAAAACATCTTTCGGCACAATATTCAAACATGACAGCGGCAATGATGAAAAACAACAGCTGCTGCGTAGCCAGCGCGACATTTCAATGAAGATAATCCTGTTCGGCTTCATCGCTGTTTTTATCCTGATGGGAATCTTTTTCCTGTTCGGAGGCATGGAAATGAACATAGTACAAGTATTGGTCGGGCTGTTGGTTGTTTTTGCCTTTGCATTCTTATTCACAACTGTAGCTGCAACGGCAATCGCAACTGTCGGCAGCAACCCCGTTTCGGGAATGACCATGATGACCCTGATACTATCATCATTCATTCTATCGTCAGTAGGGCTTCACGGAGGCACAGGCATCACTACAGCACTTATAGTTGGCGGCATTGTATGTTCTGCACTTGCTATGGCAGGCGGCTTCATCACCGACCTTAAAATCGGCTACTGGATTGGCACATCGCCATACAAACAGCAAGCTCTCAAGTTCATCGGCACATTAGTTTCCGCACTGACTGTCGGCGGCGTAATCATCATTTTGTCAAACACATACGGTTACAGCGGGAAAGACGCTTTGGTTGCGCCACAGGCAAATGCCATGGCCGCCATAATCGAGCCGCTTATGTTCGGAGGCAGCACGCCATGGATACTATATATTATAGGTGCAATATTGGCAGTTCTGTTGGACAGAATCGGGATACCTGCCCTCGCCTTTTCACTTGGGATGTTCATACCAATACAGCTCAACATACCGCTGCTCTTCGGAGGTGCAATCGCGTGGTTTATCGGCAACCGCAGCAAATCGGAAGCAGTGAACAAAGCACGTAAGGACAAAGGCACACTGCTCGCTTCAGGGCTGCTCGCCGGTGCTGCCATAATGGGCGTCATCAGCGCAATTCTCAAATATGCAGGCGTGGAACTCTCAATGCCTGAATCTTGGATAGGCTCGACAGGCTACAACATCCTCGCAATCGTAATGTTCGTGCTGCTAAGCGCATACCTCATCATTCATTCAATGCAAGTAAAAACATCTGAAGAATAATGCCTAAAAGATTAATCATATTAATCACCCTGCTTTGCTCCGCAATCTGCAATACCGCTTTCGGGCAGATTGTAACCACGAGCGCGCGCAATCTGATTCCGCAGAATCTGATACAGAGCGTTTTGGCTGGAACGGGGGTTTCAATGACAAACGGACAGTTCAACTGGTCATCGGGAAACATTGCCACAGACCAAATCGGAACTTTTGTCAACGGACCGAGCTTCACCAGCTTCCCGTTTACTTCGGGTATTATTATGACCACAGGCAACATAATCGTTGCAGAAGGGCCCAACGACAAAACCAACGCTTCAATGAATGTTACACAAAGCACCGCTGTCCGCGACCCTGACCTTCAGGCACTTGTATCAAAACCATTGAGATCAACCACGGCTCTTGAGTTCGACTTTATTGCATCGTCATCTTCTTTTGAATTTGAATATGTGTTCGCTTCAGAAGAGTATCCTGAATATGTCTGCTCACAATACAACGACGTATTCGGGTTCTTCCTCACAGGTCTTGATCCTGTTACACTGACAGTTACAACAAAAAACATTGCTGTTATTCCGAATAGTGCGTCAGCCGTCTATCCTGACGGGATGCCGGTGGCAATAAATTCGCTGAATCCTGGTGTTTCAGGAAACAATTTCAATGACGGAGACTGCATATCTCTTGATTATTCAAGCTATTACAACGAAAATCCTGTCAGCAATCCATACCTGCAGTTTGACGGATACACAGTTGCTTTGCCTGCACGTGGTTCAGTCATACCTTGCGAGACGTACCACATGAAAATTTCCGTTGCAAATGTCAACGACAACACATTCGACTCAGGAGTATTTTTGAAAGCGGCAAGTTTCAACAGCCCCGAATTTGAAATTGCTGAGACATACGATCTTCCGACTTGCGACTCTCTCATTGAAGGCTGCAACGACCTGCACCTCGACTTCAAACTGAGCAGCCCTGCCATCAGCCCTGTCACCATTAACCTTTCAGTCACAGGCTCAGCAACCGAAGGCACCGACTACTCATCATTTCCTCACACATTATACATCGATCAGGGCGACAGCGTAACATCAATAAACATAAGCGCACTTGCCGACAATATTGTTGAAGGGGACGAGACAATTACAATTACCGCTACATTAGACCTATGCGGCATCACTTTCATCAAAAGCGTAGATCTTGTAATAGTTGACTATATTCCAGTGCAGTTGATTTCATACGACACCGCCGCATGCCAGATTTGCAACGAGGTTATAGCAAAAGCCTCCACACCAATTCCTGCAGGCACTGTTTTTTACTGGACACCATCCGACAGCATGACCAATCCGATGAGCCAAAGCCCGACCATCAACATCACCGAAAACCATTCATACACAGTTTATGCTGAGACACCGCTTGGATGCAAGTCAGACGAAGCCACCATCAATGTTCTGATTGTTGACAAGCCGAAAGCTGATTTCACATACTACCCTACCCAAGGTTGCGCACCTTTCACTGTCAACTTCACTTCACAATCCACGCCTGCAGTAGCCAATCTGAAATGGGATTTCGGCAACGGCACTACATCATCAGAAGAAAACCCTGCCATAACTTACACTAATGACGGGAATTACACAATATCATTAATAGCCTCTGTGGCCGGCGGAAACTGTTCGGACACGCTGACTATTGTTGACGCCATAACGCCTGGCACCTACCCTTCCGCAGACTTCAGCTATACGCCGGAGAAACCCTCCAATAACGAAGAGGTAACATTCACTGCACTATCCTCAGAAAACAACATTGAAAGCTACCATTGGACATTTGGAGACGGATTCTACGACAGCGTAATGAACCCGACCCACGTTTTCCATGTTGATGACGACCACTACTACATTGTAACACTGCAAGTTACATCAGATGAGAATTGTTCTTCAACAATAAGCAAAGCAATCCTGATAACTGACAATTTCAACTTGTACGTACCAAATGCCTTCACTCCAAACAATGACGGCATTAATGATGTGTTCAACCTATACATAACAGAATCTGCCACATATCTTCTCACCATTTTCGACAGATGGGGCAAAACAATATTCCAGACAGAAGACCCAAACGAAGGTTGGGACGGGACACAGCGCGGCAAAAAATGCACTCCGGGAATGTATGTATGGAATTTGCGCTACACCCGCATCGCCGACCCGACTTCAGTAATAAAAATGACAGGGACAATATATCTGCACAGATAGATGATTCTTATACAAACATTATGGTGTTTCCAAAATATTGGATTTTACACCATATAAACAAAATAATACACTGATTATTAATTATTTGTAATATGGAAATTTTATATTTGATAATTGGACTCGTAATAGGCATAGTCGCAACATGGTTAATCTGCCACTTCACATTCGCCGCAAAAAAGAAGGACTTGGTTTCAAGCGAAACTCTCAACGAGCTTAATGAAGCGAAAATTGCAGCCGACACCGAACTCAAAATCACTAAAGCACAGATAGAAGACGAGAAAAAAAGCCGCATTGCTGAAAAAGAACAGCTGCAAGAAAAGATTGACAAGCTGTCGGAAAATGTGACACAACTGACAGCTGACAACAGCAAACTGGAGCGTGAGCTGAACCTCACGAAGGAACAAAACTCTCGGGAAGCCCACGAACGGGATGAACGTTTCAAAAAACAGATTGAGCTGGCTCAGGAACAGCTGAAAAACGCTTCACAAGAATTGCTTGGGAAACGCGTAGTCGAGCTACAAAACTCTAATAGTGAGAATCTAAAGAACATATTAGACCCTCTTGAAAAGAACCTCAACGATTTCAAAACCCGGGTGAACGAAATCCACGATAAAAATATAGAAACAGGCGCCTCGTTAGTGAAAGAGCTTGAACAGCTGAAAAAAATGAACGAAAACATCGGGAAGGAGGCCAACGACCTGACAATAGCCCTTAAAGGCGATGTAAAGACACAAGGGAACTGGGGCGAAATGCTTTTGGAAAAACAACTTGAACTCTCAGGATTTATTGAAGGGAAACACTTCAGAAGACAAAGTTATTTGAAAGATGAGAATGGTTTAGACATCAAAAGCGAGAGCGGCAGCAAGCTCCAGCCTGATGTCGTGATAACCCTTCCTAACAAAACAGAGATAATTGTTGACTCTAAAGTTTCGCTCACCGCATACGTAAATTACATTGGTGCTGATAACGCAGCCGAACAAAAACAACACCTTGACTTGCATTTGAAATCAGTGAAAAAACACATTGACGAGCTTGCTGAAAAACAGTATGGCAAATACAATATGGGACGCTCCCCCGAATGTGTCATGATGTTCATCCCTAACGAATCGGCATACGTGGCAGCGCTGAAAGCAGACAGCAATCTTTGGGGGTACGCATACTCAAAAAAGATAATCCTTGTAGGTCCGTCAACAATCATGGCCACGCTCAACCTGACAATGGATTTGTGGAAACGCGAGGACCAGGCAGCCAACATAAAGAAAATAGTTGATGAGGCAACCGCGCTGTATGAAAAGATGGAGATATTTCACAGGACATTCCTTTCCGTTGGCGAAAACCTGAAAACAGCACAAGGTAACTACGACAAAGCCGTCAAACAGCTGGCAGAGGGCAACGGCAATCTGTTAGGCAGGTTCGAGAAAATGCGCCAGTTAGGATTGTCGCCCAAAAGCAAACTCCCATATAACGACACACCGGAATTGAGCGAGTGAAGGGCAACTACTTGTCGATAGCCTGTACAGAATGAAGAAGCAACTATTTGCTCCAATATTCCACCCAACGTTTTTCCTCCTCATTCAATGCTTCCATGTTCCCGTCATAAGACGGATTGGGAATGTACCATTCTGTTGTCTTGAAAAAAGTATCCAATTCCTTGTTTTTGAATATATATCCGCGATAAGCGAAAGGCAGATTACGCATAATCTTTTTCTGCTCTTTAGAAAAACCATTGGCTGCGCTGTCTCCCAAATATGTCATGGTACCACAATGAAGCGAATATTTCTGTTTTTTCATACAATTGATAACTTCGGCACTTGCATCATTATGCATGTCATACCAAAAGCAATGTATTAAATCAAGCTTTTCCAAATACAAATCCCCTGTAGGATGAAAATTATCTTTATGGAAGGATATACTTCCTGACTGTATGTTAAAAAGCGTATAATTATCAATAGTATCAGAAAATCCATTACTTGAAGAAAATGTGGCAGATCTTCCTTTGCCGTCAATTGTCCATTCATCATGTGTTTTGAAAAAACTTGCGGCTATCTGGAATGACTCATTTTCACCCATATTTATGTTAAGTGTAAAATCGTCAATACCATTGTTCGCCCAACGGTTGGCAGCTGTCAACACATACGGGAAATAATATTCCGCCCCTACATACATCGAAATGTCATATTCGTACGTATGCTGGATAATATTCAGTCCTTTTCTAAAATGAGCATTAAAATGATACACATAGTCGAATGCGCAATAATTGTAGCTGAGAGCCTCAAGCGTGTCTTTGCACTGCTTGCGGGTCAGATCCATAAACTTTCCATCTTTGAAATAAACATCATTAACTATATTTAAATCTGAATCATAATGGCGCAAATTATTGACGTGCGCCACACTGTATTCAAGGCTTTCGCCATTAACAACGACATTAAAATTTCTGATATTAGAATGAAAAGGATAAGAGTTCATGATACCTTCACTCGGAGGATACGGTGCTTTAGCCTCAAACCCGACTAACAAATTCTTCTCGTCTGCAGGATTGAAAAATTCATAATAGACAGAAACCTCAATGTGCTCCCCAACCTTGTTCAACGTCAGTATCTCTTTTTGCACCCTAATATCCGTTTCAGTCACCGGAATCAACTGATTGCCCGAAGCATAGAAAATCCCATCATTTGCTACCGTATAAAAAGCAGACAAGCACAACAACAAAAAAACGCAGATTTTTCTCATAGCACAGAGTTATTAAGATTACGAAAATACAAAAAAATATTCAGCTACGATATGCACGAACTTAAATACAATTTTATAATAGAGACACTTAGTAAATAAATATTTCTTTATTCCCATATCCACCAGAAGAAAATTATCATATTTGCAATAATGTATTTAAAAATATTGTTGTAAATTTGCAAAATTATTGTGTACTACTAATTTTATTGAAATAAAAGTGTTTATATAATGGAACTTTCTTCCCCGCAAAAAGAGATATACGGAAAAGAGCGTTTTTCCGCCCTCGAAGCACAAAGATTAGCACAAGAAATAGCGTTCGGTCCCATTGTTTTCCAAGTCTCGCGCCTCATGGTGAAGTTCGGGATTTTCGCCATGCTGAATGACTCTGAAAACGGTCTCTCAATTGAGGAGGTGGCCGAAAAGGCGAAACTGTCACGTTATGCCGCACAGGTTCTGCTTGAGTCTTCGCTGACAATCGGCACCGTGCTGCTGAATGACGGGAAATTCCATCTGGCAAAAGCAGGCTGGTTTCTGCTGAACGACGATATGGCACGCGTGAATATGGATTTTAACCACGATGTGAACTACAAAGGTCTTTTCCATTTGGAAGAAGCTCTGCTGAACGGCAAACCGGAAGGACTTAAAGAGTTGGGCTCATGGCCGACAATTTACGAGGGGCTCTCCCAATTGCCGGCTCAAGTTCAGAAGAGTTGGTTCGCATTCGACCATTTCTACTCTGATAATTCTTTTATGCAGGCGTTGGAGATTGTTTTCAGCAAGAATCCGAAAAGATTGCTTGATGTGGGTGGCAATACAGGCCGCTGGGCTCAACGCTGCGTTAACTATAATCCTGATGTTCAGGTTGTTATAATGGATTTACCCCAACAATTAGGTATGATGCGACAAGCGATTGCAGGCACAAACGGGGCAGAGAGAATTGACGGCTTCGGAGCAAACCTCCTCGATGAAACCACCAAATTCCCCACAGGCTTCGATGCAATCTGGATGAGCCAATTTTTGGACTGCTTCTCCGAAGAGCAAGTGTGCAGCATTCTGACCCGCGCCGCCAAATCAATGGATAAGGACACGACACTTTACATCATGGAGACGTTCTGGGACAGACAGGCGTTTGAGACAGCGTCATACTGCCTCGCACAGATAAGCCTGTACTTCACCGCGCTCGCCAACGGCAACAGTAAAATGTACTATTCCGGCGATATGGCAAGGTGCGTTGAAACCGCAGGTCTGAAAATAGAAAAGATTCATGACAAACTCGGTCTCGGACACAGCATTATGGAGTGCAAACTTAAATAACAGACTAACTTTTTCTCACATAAAACTCTATGATACTGAATATTGCAGACAATGTGATTTCGCCGTTAGGGTTCACCTCGCAGGAAAATTGGGCGGCGGTGCTTCGTGGAGACAGCGCACTTTCACTTCACAC
This sequence comes from Bacteroidales bacterium, assembly GCA_017964755.1. GTDB lineage: Bacteria > Bacteroidota > Bacteroidia > Bacteroidales > WCHB1-69 > RUG11942. The sequence goes on from JAGCRI010000181.1 coordinate 10,387, forward strand.
CGGCGACTTCAATCTGCCTGAGCCTTTCTTCGGCGCAACAATTGACAATGTTCAGATTGATAACCACTTCCAGAATCTCGCTTCAATACATAAAGTTAATCCCGATGACTTCACAAAATTTGAAAAGATTGCAATTCTCTCTGTATCAGAGGCTTTAAGTCACACAAATATTGATGCCGCAAACCCTGACACGATGTTTGTGCTTTCAACCACAAAAGGGAATGTGGAACTTCTCGGCGATAACAAAGGCTTTCCATACGAAAGGCTTTATCTTTGGAAATCCGCACAAATCATAGCATCATTTTTCAAGAATCCGAATGAACCTATGGTGGCAAGCAACGCCTGCATTTCGGGTTGTGCTGCACAAATGGCTGCGGAACGGCTTCTGCGCAAGAAACGCTGCCGCTATGTGGTAGTCGTCGGAGCCGATGTTCTGTCGAAGTTTGTGATTTCAGGATTCCAGTCTTTCAAGTCGCTTTCAACGGAGATGTGCAAACCGTTTGATGCCGACCGCTGTGGGCTCAACCTCGGCGAGGCGGCGGCAACAATCATTTATTGTGCCGATGACGAACCTGCGGCGGGAAACGCTGACATTGGACTTGCAGCCTCGGCGGTCTGCAATGATGCAAACCATATCTCCGCACCGTCACGCACAGGCGAAGGGCAACTTGCTGCTTTACAAGAAATTGCAGACATCTCACCCGCCGATTTTGCCAATGCAGCATTTGTTTCCGCACACGGCACCGCCACTCGCTATAACGATGATATGGAATCGGTCGCACTGAACCGCGCCGGAATTGCTCACCTTCCTGTAAATTCACTCAAAGGATATTTCGGTCATACTCTCGGTGCAGCAGGAATTCTCGAAACCATTATTTCAAAATACGAAATTATTGAAAAGACAGTCCTCAAGACTTTAGGGACAGACAATCCCGGAACTGTTTCTCCACTTAATGTGATTTTAAGCAACACCAAACTATCTGATAATCACAGCTTTATTAAAATAATATCCGGCTTTGGCGGAATAAACGCCGCATTGCTGTTCTGCAATCTGAAAGGAGGAAAATTATGAGCAGGAAAATTCTATCTTATTGCAGAATAACAAACAAACATGTTCTCGTTGACGGGAAACTTATTCTTTCTAATAATGATAATAATATAAACCATTGGATTTCATATATTTATAATTATATAAAACTTTCTTACCCGAAATATCACAAGATGGATCATTTGTGCAAGGCAGGTATTCTTGCGGCAGAAATGGTTATGGAAAAACTTGGTTTAAACAACGATGAATTGAAGACAGACTGGGCAATCTGCTGCATGAACAGGTCAGGCTCGCTGGATAATGACACATCATATCAGAAAACTATTCAAAACAA
>JAGCRI010000182.1 GCA_017964755.1 Bacteroidales bacterium
ATTGTTGTTTTAAAATGTTTTTATGGCTGCAAAATTACACATTATTTTTAAGGTCATTCATTAAAATTGAATAAAATAAGTTAAATAATGTTAACAGTCGATTATTGTACACCAGCCGTACTTGTCTTCGACCTCGCCATATTGTATTCCCATAAGGATTTCGCGCATTTTCGTGCACCACGGGCCTGGCTTGCCATCTTTTGCAATAACGTACTCTTTACCGCTCTCTCTGTCTTGAATCATGTGAATCGGTGAAATTACGGCTGCTGTACCACATGCGCCAGCCTCTTCAAAAGTACCGATTTCGTCCAACATGATATGTCTTCTCTCAACAACCAAACCAAGATCTTCAGCAATAGCTGTGAGACTCTTGTTAGTGATTGATGGAAGTATAGAGTGAGATTCTGGTGTGACATACTTGCCGTCCTTTATTCCGAAGAAGTTTGCCGGGCCAGCCTCATCAATATACTGTTTTGTCTTTGCGTCAGCGAAAATTGATGCACTGAAGCCTTCCTTATGGGCTCTTTCGCCGGCACGCAGAGAAGCAGCATAGTTTCCGCCGACTTTAACATGACCTGTTCCGAGTGGAGCCGCGCGGTCATAATCAAGCGCAATCTGCATATTGGTCGGTTTGAATCCTTCCTTGAAATATGGGCCTACCGGAGTAACGAAAGTGATGAAAAGATATTCTGAAGCCGGCTTCACACCAACTGTTGGACCAGTACCGATAAGGAGCGGGCGGATATACAGAGAGCCCTCTGTTCCGTAAGGCGGAATATATTCGGCGTTCAGTTTTATCACTGTTTCCATCTCCTCAAAGAACAGTTCTTTCGGAATTGGGGCAAGCATGATTGTATCGGCTGAGCTGTTAAGGCGTTTCCAGTTTTCTTCCCAACGGAACAGACGCACTTTGCCATCTTTGCCTCGGAATGCTTTCATGCCTTCAAAAGCCTCCTGGCCATAATGGAGACATGATGCAGCCATGTGCATTGGAATGTACTCATCGGATGAAATTTCAACTTTTCCCCATTTTCCGTCCCTGTAGTAGCAGCGGACATTGTAATCAGTTTTTACATACCCGAAACTCAGGTTTTTCCAACCAATATTTTTCATAATACAATAGTTGATTTATTAATTTGTTTTGTGATTTCAGATTGAGAGGAGACTGGCGACAGAAGTGGCTCCTGAAAGACGTTTTATGCCGTTCAATGCGGTGATTTCCATAATAAAGAGCAAATCAATACTTGCAGGCTTGAAGTTTTTGACAAGCTCAATGGCTGCACTTGCCGTACCGCCCGTAGCCAGAATGTCATCAAAAACCAGCACCCGCTTGCCTTCTGCCATAGCATCCTCATGTATCTCAATGGAATCCACACCATATTCGAGCTGGTATTCCTGAGAATAAGTATTATATGGAAGTTTCCCTTTCTTACGTATCGGCACAAATGGCACACCCAACGCAAGAGCAAGGGAAGGACCGAAAAAATAGCCCCTCGTTTCCATGGCGACAATCACCTCCGGCTTAACAGCCTTAGCAGCCCCAAGCAACTCTTCAAACGCCTCCTTTAATGTGTCGGCATTATTCATGAGTGTGGTTATGTCATAAAATTTAATACCCTGTTTTGGAAAATCATTAACAACACGAAACGCGTCAATATTTATCATATAGCCTTTTTTAAATTACTTGCAAAGATACACGATTTTTTGATACCCTCTTATAATTTTGTTCTGTTTTTTACGTTATTTTTGTCGGGTAATTTTTTAATAATGAAAAAAAGTCTCTTTTTCCTGCCGTTTTTGCTGATTCTGACATCACTGCACGCACAAACAGCCAAATACAGCAACGAGTTTCTCTCTCTTGGAGTTGGAGCACGGGGACTTTCAATGTCGAACAGCATGGTTTCCCTTGCCGACGGGGTAACCGCTGCCTACTGGAATCCGGCTGGACTTGCGCAACCCGGGAAACGCTACCAGCTTGCGTTGATGCATGCCGCATATTTCGCCAACATTGCAAATTACGACTATGCCGGACTTTCATACAAAATGGACTCCCTTTCAGCGGTCGCGCTGACATTCATACGTCTCGGTGTGGACGACATTCTCAACACCACGCAGCTTGTTGACAACAATGGAAATTTCGACTATGGTAAAATATCGAAGTTCTCGACTGCCGACATGGCTTTCATGTTCTCATATTCGCGGGCTTTCAAAGCCGTGAAGGGGCTGACTGTGGGCGGCGGTGTGAAAGTGATACGCCGCCGTATAGGTGATTTCGCCGGCGCTTGGGGCTTCGGACTTGACCTCGGAGTGCAATACCGCATCAAAGGCTGGCACACAGGCCTTTGCCTCCGTGACGCAACCTCCACTTTCAACGCATGGACATACCACCTTTCAGAATCAGTCATTAACGCCTTCCAGCAGACAGGGAACGAGCTTCCCGTTAACGAATTGGAACTGACACTGCCAAAGCTCCTCATCGGCGCGGGTAAATATGTGGATTTCGGCAAAGGCTTCAATGCGACATTCGCCCTCGACCTTGATTTCACTTTCGACGGCAAACGAAACACTCTTATCTCTTCAAAAGCAATATGTATAGACCCTCATTTCGGGATGGAGTTCGCATACAAGAAAATCGTGGCATTACGCGCAGGTATCGGGAACTTCCAGAGAGAAAGGGATTTCGACGGCAAGAATAAAACCACTTTGCAGATTAATCTCGGCATTGGGGTTTCAATTAAAGAGATAGTAACCATTGACTACGCCCTCACCGACATTGGCAATCTCTCTGTGGCTCCGTATTCACATGTCTTCTCACTTAAGGTTGAATTGGACAGGTTCAAAAGAAAGTAGGATTATTTACCTTTTCTTTTCAAGACTATCAAAACCGTATAAATCAATATTTTGACATCCATCTGCAGAGAGCGGTTTTCCAAATAAAGGATGTCCCATTTCAATCTTTGAATCATCTCCTCCACATTTTCAGCATAGCCGAATTTCACCTGTCCCCAAGAGGTAATTCCCGGTTTGACGTTATGCAGGAGCTTATAATACGGGGCGATTTTCACTATCTGTTCAATATAATATTGTCGTTCAGGCCGAGGTCCCACAAGCGACATATCCCCTTTAATAACATTAATGAACTGCGGGGTTTCATCCAAACGGGTTTTGCGCATGAATTTGCCGAACTGCGTAATCCTCGGGTCGTCTTTGCTCGACAGTTGCGGGGTCTCCTTTTCGGCACCAGCAACCATAGAACGGAATTTGTATATCATAAACGGCCGTCCACGATAGCCAATGCGCTCCTGCGTGTAGAAGATAGGCCCCGGCGAAGAACGCTTTACCCCGATTATAAGGAAAATATAAACAGGCAGGAGAATTATCATTGCCACGACCGACAATAAGACATCAAAGAATCTTTTCGTATATCTCTGCCAATCAGGCAACTGGTCAGGCAAAATGGTAATAAGAGGTTCGTGCATGATTGATGAGGTGCGCACCATCCCCACCAAAAAATCCTGCGACATGGGCACCAACTTCAAAGTAACATTCATCGCATGTATCTCCGGCGTCATCGCTATAATCTGCTCTATGTACTGCCGTTGCTCTGATGAAATTGCTATAATCATCTCCTTCACCTGCTTCTGCTCTATTATCTCCAAGAGTTCCGGCAACGCCCCAAGACAAGGCAGTTTCCCCGCCAACATGTCAGCGCCTTCCCCACCAATAACGACATAGCCGACCATAAAGTTACCTGAATGGGTGTCGGGCTTTGTCAGCGAATCATACACATTTTTCGCGAGCTCGCCGCAACCCACTATCACAGTGTTGAATCCAAGACGACCGTCATGTATGCTCCGGTTTATGTGCGTTGTGATTATAAGCCTTGGTATATATGTCAGGAAAAATTGGAGCAGGAAAAGTGTGAGAAAATATTTTGTGTAATCTGAATAGTTGTTTACAATATCATCTAAAATGAAAACAAAAAAGAAAATCAGTGATCCTATGAGCGTCACCATGAAAGTGGTTATCAGTTCTTCCAATCTCGACTTTCTGAAAGGCTTGTTATAATATCCCGAAAAAAGATGGAAAGTGACCCAGCACAAGGGGAAAATCACCAACCCGACATACAATTTGACATCACTGAGAATTTCAGTTGAAAAATAATACGGTGTGAATAATTCAGGATTTACATTATATTTTCTGAAAACGAAAAAGAAAAACCATGTCAGTATGGCGGCAAGAATGTCAAAAAGCAGGTAGAGTATTGTGATTTTCTTTGTATTCATGCCAAGCAGTGATTAGTTCAAGTACATAACCCGTATATTATCGAAATAATAATTGGCGGTTTCACTGCCGTTCTTGGCGCCTGACAGCATCACCCTGAAGCCTGTTGCTGTAGTGTTACGGCTCACTGCGAGGGTCAGATTGACGTATGCCTTCTTCCACGCCCCACCGGTAGCACGCAACCCGACAAGGGCTTCGTGTGTCGGCACCGAAGTTGATTGGATGGCGACAAGGCTAACAAAAAGATCCTGATCACACTTATAATTGAGTTCAAGGAAGACAGATTTGCCTGCGCCCGGCAGCTTCAGCACTGGTGACACAATCTCAAAATCGGAATGCTCACTCAACTCAATCCAGCCCGAACAGGTATTCTTGTCAGACTGGTCTGTCGGGTTTTTATATATAAGGTCGTCATCATAAACCTTATTGACATACAAATGAGCTGAAGTATCGGTGCTTTCAAACGAGGTGCCGGCGCTCTCAAAATTCTCCACCAATGGGAAATAGAGGTTGGATCCATAATAACTGAACACAGGGGATATGACAGTTTCCTCACCCTTGACAAGCGACACCTCTGTTTTGAAACTCTCCACAAACGGATATTCGGGGCGGGTAGTTGACATACCGTTCATGGCTATACCTGGGAGCATAGATACCGAAACTTTTCCTGAAGCCAAAACAGGGATTCTGCAAGGCAGTTCCCAAGTTCCGAGTTTCTCGCCGTTGACAGTGAGCCAAATGTCTGTAAAATTATGCGCGGTCAGACCGGAATAGCTGTTAAATTGGGCAAGGTCAAGTTTGTCATACGAGACTGATATATCCTCTTTGGTGATAACAACGTACGCCGGTGCAATGTCGGTTTTGCGGCATGCCACGAAGCACACCGCAACAACTATTACCACAAAAAAAGCTTTAACACCTCTAAAAAAATCCATAGTTACTTGACATCTTAACAAAGCATAGAACGAATTTAGCAGAGTTTTATTGTTTCATTCATCTTGTCGATGATGAGATTTGCCGTTTTCAGCGCATTATAGCCGTCATAAAGGGTAACTTCCGGAATTGTGCCGTTCTCAATGGCAGAGACAAAACTCTCAATTTCCGTCTGTATGGCATTGGTCTGGTGTATTTCCGGCGATTTGATAATTATCTGTTTTTTAGACTTTCCTTCGCCAAGGTCGAGAATCATAGCAAAAGGATTACTGTTCTCATTTCCAACATCTTCAATATGAATTATATCACTCTTTTTCTCAAGGAAATCAACACTTATATATGCATTGGGCTGAAAGATCCTTGTTTTTCTCATGTTTTTGAGTGAAATACGGCTTGCGGTAAGATTGGCGACACAGCCGTTTTCAAACTCAATACGCACATTGGCTATGTCGAAAGAGTCAGTTACAATGGCCACACCACTTGCATGAATATTTCGTATCTCGCTATCAACTATTTTCAATATGACATCAATGTCATGTATCATCAGGTCTAAAACCACAGACACGTCATTGCCGCGTGGGTTAAACAGGGCGAGGCGGTGGGATTCGATGAACATCGGGTTTGTGATGTAAGGTTTGGTTGCCACAAAAGCAGGGTTGAACCTTTCCACATGCCCCACCTGCACCTGCAAGCCGGTCTTCTTCTGCAAGTCGAGCAGTTCTTCGGCATCACGCAACAAAGCCGTAACCGGCTTCTCAATGAAGACATGCTTGCCTTTCAACATGGCACGCTTTGCCATCTCGTAATGGGCTGTCGTAGCTGTAACTACGTCTGCCACCTCGCACTGTTCCAGCAGTTCATCGGCGTCTTCGTATGCTTTTGTACCAAGCTCGGCCGCGACTTCACGACAATGTTCAACATTTATATCATATATTCCGACCAATTCGGCATTGCAAGCCGACTTCACGCAATTAGCATGTATTTTCCCGAGATGACCGACACCAAAAACAGCGACTTTCTTCATTTTGTATTGAAATAATGTAAAATCTGATCAATCGTTTACTTCAAGATGTAGTCACGCACAAGCTGTGCGAAATTCGGCAGAGCGATGCCTGAATACTTTTCTATCAGGAATGTTTTCAGTCCGACATAAGGGATAAGTTCATTTTCAATATCCTTAAGTGTCTTGCCTTTGCCGAAAAGTTTTTCAGCAAGATTATCATCATTGAAGAGATACTCGTCAGCAAAGTATGACCAGAATTTTTCAGCTATAGCTTTTGAGAAATGGAAATTCTCCTGAATAAAAGCCTCATCGTCATGTATGCAGCAAAGAGCCATCATGGCGAGGTCCATGCGCGGTGTTCCCATCGCAAACGCGCCAAGGTCAATGAAGAAAGTGTCGTGTTTATCACTCATAGGAGCACCTTGCGGGAGGTTTGTCACAGCATTGCCGAAGTGCATATCACCATGCAAAGCAGTGTCAGCGTCAGGCATGGCATCGATAAAAGCAGCGATCTTATCTTTTTCTTCAGCAGTAAAAGCCTTGTCAACAGAGAGGAAATCCTTATACTGTTTCTTCACGGAGAGCACCTCTCCTGCGGGGCAATGAACTGAATGAAGCCGTTTGCACATTTTGGCGAACTCGCGTGCATATTCCTCGCAGCGCTCAGGTTCATCAGACACGGCACGGGCAAAAGAACGTTTATTCAAAATACGGAAAAACCGGATGCCCACACGTTTGCCGTCTGTTATCAGCTCACCGGGCTTCGGAGAGGGAATCCCGAGGTCATACACCTTTTTCGCCGCCACCACTTCCTCTTCAATGCTTGAAACAGGATAGGTTTCGAAATAGAGCTTTATCATCTCTTCGGGGTCGTTTATATTATTGTAACTTGCGCCATTGGCACCTTCGCCGGTTTTAACATACTTTGTCAAATCAATCTTAACTGGTTCCATAATCATATTGTTTATTTAAATTATTTATGAATATAAGCTTTTAATTATAAAAATCATTTTTCTCTTATCCGCTGTGTCAACGGCTGGGCAAAGATAAAATCATTAAGGAACTGGTTATCAGAAACGAGCACCTCGTCCTTATTGCCGCGCCACTCCAACCGCCCTTCATAAATGTAAGAAATTGTCTCTCCTATTGTGATAACTGAATTTATGTCGTGTGTGTTAACTATGGTGGTTATTCCAAATTCGTGAGTAATCTCATATATAAGCTGGTCAATGATTAATGAGGTTTTGGGGTCAAGGCCGGAATTGGGCTCATCGCAGAAGAGATATTTCGGGTTGCAGGCAATGGCGCGGGCTATTGCTGCACGTTTCTTCATACCCCCGCTCAACTCCGCAGGGTAAAGGTCGTTGGTGCCCTTCAGATCAACCCGTTCAAGACAAAAGTTAACACGTGCGAGTTTCTCTTCATAGCTTTTCGTTTCGGTAAGCATATCGAGCGGAAACATCACATTCTCCTCAATGGTCATAGAGTCGAATAGCGCCGAGCCCTGGAAGACCATTCCCATTTCAGAACGGAGCTGTTTCCTGTCCTTTTCCGAAAACGTGTGAAAATTGCGGTTGTCATACAATATCGCCCCTTCGTCAGGAGAATATAGGCCTATCAGACATTTGAGCAGCACGGTTTTACCTGCCCCCGAGCGCCCGATGATAAGATTGACTTTTCCGTCATCAAAACGCGTGTCAATACCCTTCAAAACGTGATGCTCGCCGAAATATTTGGAAACCTTATCAACTAAAATCATAACATTATATTGGTGATGACAACATTAAGAATGAGGACAATGACACTTGTAACGACGAAGCCCTGAGTGGTTGCCTTTCCGAGCTCAAGTGCGCCGCCTTCAATTCTATATCCATAAAAAGCTGACACAGAAGACATTACAAATGCAAAGACAGCTGTTTTAGTTATAGAATAAATAACATCGTAAACACGGAAGCAATAGGTAAGCCCGTCAACGAAATCGTATGTGGATATCATTTCCGTAATAGCGATTGTGAAATAGCCGCCCGTAAGTGCGCAGAATATCCCGATAATAGTCAGTATCGGGTTGACAAAGATTGTAGCGACAATTTTCGGGCAGACAAGGTATGCTGCCGAATTAATACCCATAACCTCAAGTGCATCAACCTGTTCCGTAACCTTCATACTGCCTATTTCGGAAGTGATTCGTGAACCGAGATTACCGATTAACAACAGGCTGATAATAGTAGGGCACAATTCCATCACAGCCGAAGTCCTCACAATGAAGCCCGCTGTCCATGAAGGGATCCAGTTGCTCTCAATCTGCAGCACAGACTGAATTGTGATGACACTGCCAAGCATCAACGACACCACCGACACAATCAGCAGGGAGCCGAATCCCATGGTGTACATCTCATATAACAGTTTTTTGAAAAAGACGCCCCACTTTTCAGGCCGCGCAAAAACGCGTTTCAAGAAGACGAAATACTCCCCTATTATACTTAATACTTTTATCATATCTTAAAAATATCCTGCAAAGATACTCAAAATATTGAAACAATAAATATATGTAATTATACCATTTTTTGAGACAGAGGGAACTTCAGACAATAAAAAACGGAACGGAAACCTGTTTGGTAAGAGGCTTCCGTTCCTATCTGTTTAATACAGCAAAAAAGTCAATTAGTCGGGCAGGCCGGCGAAAATACGATCATGTGAATCGTCTTCCACTTGAAGCGGAGCGTTCATTTCCATAACCATAGTCTGCATATCGCGTTGAGGGACATTTCTAAAAATAGCCGGTCTCTCAAAATCCTCATCAAAGTTCGGATAATTGTTTGAGCACCCCACAAGCTGCGGGCCTGAAGCAAACTGCTGGACCATATCCACCGGTGTCTGCATTGGAGATTGAGTATTTTGGGCTGACGGCTGCAAATTGTCGGCACGCATTGTCGGTTGTGCCGTATAGAAACTGTCTTGCGGCTGTTGTCCCATACTCTGCTGAGGCTGCAACCAAGACGGTGCTCCCGGTGCCGGTGCAGTATTTGTTGTCAATATATCTTTAAGGATTTCATCAGTATGTTCCTGCTCTGGCTCAACAAGATTTGTCACAGTCTCATTCTGTTTGTTTTTTTCCTCCTCAGTTTTGTAATTGGCAATTATAATCGCCAATTTCACTGCTGCGCCCAAAGATTCGTCTTTTGCAAGTCCCCAGATAAGTTTTGAATCATCACTCTTAATTTCTGAGAATTTGGTTGTCAGTTCGTTAAGTTCATCCATACGGAGCTTCGTTGTGCCGTATGAGACGAAGAACAGGAACCGTTTCGCATCAGTGATGAGTTCCTCGTTAATGAGTGGGCAGTTGAGTGCTTTGTCCACCACTTCCTGAATACGGTTTTCACCTTCGGCAGTTGCCAGTCCGAGCACCACATCGCCGCTTTCGTGCAGTACAGCCTTCACATCGTTAAAGTCAACATTCTGGATAGCGTGCACCGTAATAAGTTCCGCTATTGACTTAACGGCATTTTTCAACACATCGTCAGCCACCAAATAAGCACTTTCGACATCAAGGTCATTATAGTAGCGTATCAGGTTTTCATTTTTGATGATTATCAAAGAATCGACATGTTTGCGCATTTCAGCGATACCGGCATCTGCCTGTTCGCGAGCCGCTTTACCTTGGAATTGAAACGGATAAGTAACAACGCCCACAGTAAGGATTTCCATATCGTGTGCCACCTGTGCGATAACGGGGGCAGCACCAGTGCCTGTACCTTTGCCCATGCCTGCAGTGATGAAGACCATTTTTGTCTTCTCACCCAACATCTCTTTAATTTTTTCCTTACTCTCTTCGGCGAGGGCGCGCGCCTTTTCCGGATTGTTGCCGGCGCCAAGCCCGTCTTCACCGAGAACCAACTTTGTCGGCACGCGGTTCAATTCCAAATCCTGACGGTCGGTATTGCAAACAATAAAATCGACACCGGTAATGCCGTCACTGTACATGTGCTCCACTGCATTACCGCCGCCGCCGCCGACACCTATGACTTTAATGATAGATTCGTTTTCGCGTGTACCATAATTCGCGTTTAAATCAAGCTTTGGTCTCATGTTATATCTTTAATTTTTAATGTATTTATAATTTAATGACTGGTTATTTCTTCTTTGGTTTGTTATGCTGTCGCTTCTATAAGCTGGCCGAAAAATTCCTTGCATCTTTTGAGAAAATTTCCCCAAAACGGTTTACTTCCACCCTTTTCCTTATCACCGCTTTTAGGTTCTTTTTTGGTATCCTGATCAGGTTCTACGGTGGTGTCGCAGCTCATCTGTTCTATCTCATTCTCCATAACCGCATATTTCAGAAGTCCGAGAGCAGTTGAGTACATCGGATGTTTCAAGTCGGTCTGTAGGGTATTCACAAAGCCGAACTCAGGGCGTCCTATTCTGGTGGGACGCACAAGCTCATATTGGAAAAGTTCCTTCAGATGGCGAAGCATTGCACCACCGCCGGTAAGCACCACACCGCCCATTAGCTTTGATGAGTACGAACTGCTTTCAACAGCTTCCTTCACCGGTTTGATTATGTAATCCTTTACACGCGCGTAGATGATTTTTGCAAGTGCCGGCTCAGTAATCTGCATTGTTTCAAGCCCTTGAAACTGAGGTATGCTTATCCTGTTATTCTGATTGCTTTTGTCCTCAATGCAGGTGCCGTAGTTCACTTTCAGTTTTTCAGCCAATTCGTCAGTAATGCGGCAAACTGAAGCGATGTCCTTTGTTATTGAATTTCCGCCGAAAGGTATGACCTGAGTATAAACAGGATTGCCTTTGTAATATATAGCCACATCAGTCGTACCACCGCCAATGTCAACGAGCACCACACCTCTTTCACGCTCTTCTTTCGACAAGCAGGAGAGTCCTGAGGCGAGCGGTTCGAGTGTTATATCCTCAAGGTCAAGTTTTGCGTCACGCACGCAACGGATTATCTTGTTAATCTCAACTTCGTTGCCTGTAACCACTTGGAAATTGCCTTCGATAATGCTTCCGATATGCCCGACAGGGTCAGAGGTTTCAAAGCCGTCAACCTTATATCGTTGTGGTATCACCGCTATAATTTTCTCATCAACAGGCAAAAGGGCATTTTGGAGGGCGTCTATCATTTTGTCGACCTCATCTTGGGTAATAATCTCATCAGAGTCTTTTTTCCGTTTAATCGCGTGGTGGTATTCAGAACTTTTAATATGTCGTCCGGCCACTCCCACATATACTGACCCGAGTTCTGTTTCGGAGCGGTTCTCTGCGATTTCCTTTGACTTTATAATTCCGTCTGTCGTCTGGTTCAAATTATAAATGACGCCATGCTGCACACCAGTTGACTCAACCTTTCCGTAGCCGAGAACTTCAATCTTGTCATCTTCGTTTCGGAAGCCCACCACTGTAGCTATTTTCGTTGTGCCGATGTCCAAACCGACATAAATATTGGGTTCTGAGTTGGTAACTTCTTTTTTCATACGATCTTTTTTGTGCGATGATACGGTTTTTGAATCTTAAATCAAGCTGGCAATATTTATCGGGTTCCATAAAGGAAATACCTTGTTTGTAGGCTGTGCGGAGCTGTGAGAGCTGTTCCTCGGCATTTGTACCGTCACCTATCAGCACAGTATGCCGCCCGACCGAAGCCACAAGTTCGAGTTCGTGTTCCGAGTTCACGAATATCTGCTTGAACTGGGCTTTGTAAAAGTCGTCAGAAGCAATCACCCCTGCAAGCATGTATATGCTGTTCAACGTCTTACCTGCCGCGCCAGCCTCCTTTATCCTTGCGGGTGGGGCAAGTATAAACCCGTTAGCTATCAGCATCCGCTCCTTCACCCTTGGCGAATATGGAAGCAGTGTCCCGTCTTCGCAAATGAAAAAATCCTCACCATCAAGAGGATAGACATGAGCGACCATGCCGTGCAGTTCCAAATCTATGTTGAGGGTCGTTCCCGAAAAATATATCGGCTTTATTGTCTTGACAAAAGGTATTTTGCTGATAGTGTCGTACAATGCTGCAAGATTCACAGTATGCTTTTCAACCCCAACAGTTTTAATTCCACTGCGTCCAATCAATGCCACAATCTCTTTTTCAGAAACAGGCTTGTGCGAACCGCTATATGTGATTGAGACAGCCACATTCTCACAAACGCTCTTGCGCTGCTGGAGGTATGCCACTATAGTCAACGCCACGACACCCAAAAACAGCAGTATCATTAACAATGATCTGACATGCACACCTATTGACTTTCCTTTTTCAGGCATCGTATTCTAAAAAAATGATTAAAGTACTACTTTCAATTGACAATTTACAAAAATATCCTTTTTTAGCGGGACATATATTATATTGTCATAAAGTAATTAACATTTTTTTGTTAATACAAAAACAAGTATATATACCTGATTATAAGTACTTTAATTTTTTATATAATAAATTCAATTACAGTTAGGATAGAGATTATGGAAAAAATTGTTTTTCACATATTGGGCATAAAAGCAGTCTGAGCTGCCGGTCAATCGGGCTATAAATCACCCTCAATTCCAATTACCGTCAAAATGCCGTCTGCGACCACAAAACGCACTTCCGCACCGCAAAAAAAGAATCCGTAAACTCTTTCAGGCTCATCATGGTAGGCTGGAATAGGATTAAGTGAAAGGACTTGGCGCAACGCCTCCATTTTGTCAGGCGGGAGCATTCCGCTAAGCTCTTCCGGTATCACGACTTCGGCAAGAGGTTTTGGCACATCATCTGCAAAGCCGCAGCGTGCCTCAGGATGAGAATCCGTATAGGCGATATATGGTTTTATGTCGTAAATCGGAGTTCCATCCATCAAGTCAGCGCCGGCAACCACAAGAGAAACGCCTTTCTTGGGAAGCGGTTCCACAGACACCAGCTGCACAGATGACAAGGCAAGGGAATTAGGTCGGAACGGCGACCGTGAAGCGAAAACGCCCACCCGCCCATTGCCGCCAAGGCGTGGCGGACGCACAGTTGGCGACCATTTATGTGACAGCGTTTCAGAGAATCCCCAGATAATCCACAGATGGGAAAAGGCCTCAATTCCCCGTAAAGCCGCCTCATCACGAAAATCAGGTTCAAAGACAATGCGGGCACGCAGAGCCGGAGCCAGGCCACTTTGGCGCGGCACCCCGAATTTCGTGGCAAAATCACTCTCAATATGGGCTATAGGAACTATTTGCATCCGATTATTTTGACAATTCCGAAATATAGTGGCGCACCAACAACTTGTCAGAACGAGTGGGGATAATGCGACGGATGGCATCTCTCACCTCTTCTATCGTCCCAACACACTCGAATGGTTTGTTTTCAGCTATTCCGGTAAGCTCATCAAAATATGTCATCATATCTTCCTGCTCCAGCAAATCCGCCCCGAAAATGCGAATCATCTTTTCATCTGAAATAAATGGTGATAAAATGATATATGCGAACAGGCATTTCGAACAATGGCAGCACCACTTGTCCTCCTTGCTACCGGCATTACAGCTTTTAAAAACATCAAAATATTGGTCATATTTTGAAAAACGCTCTGCAATCTGCAATTCAGTAAGCGGGCGCAAATAACTATAATAATGGGAGCAATCGTTCATATAGAGTGAAACATACCTTCTGAAATCCTCTTCAAATTCAAAAGACTTGGAATACTGGTGATTGATTTCAGTTCCCGGTATAGTCGGTTCGTTAGCGCTCGACTCATTGGAGAGTGCAATTGGGCGGACGCCCGTAATCCGGCTGACAAGCAGCGTATAAAAAGCGAGCATAGCCGAAAACGGGGTATGGCCGTTGAGAAATCCACGTGCATTAAGTTCAAGCAGTTCAGGGGCTATCTGCCGTTTCAAGACAACGATATGGTCGGTATCCGTGAATCCTGCGACACGTGCGCAGCCAAGAGTTGCGCCGCGCGGGTTGATAATGAATGGGACTATCTGCTTCTCGCGGCGCAACTCTTCCAAGGTAACCACAGAATCCTTGCCGCCACCAATTGGCACTATGACACGCCTATCATCATCGACACGGTTAAAAGACAACTCAGCAAATGGGCGTGCATTATCATCAAAAACAAATTCCACAAAATCATCTTGTGAAGGATTCAGTCCATTCTGATAAAAAAACTCTCCCAATCCTTTGTAATAAAGCTTTTTCCACCATTTCTGCTGTTCTTCATCAAGACGGAAATGATGTATCAATATTTTAGGTGAGCAAACAGATTTCCAATAGCTTATAAGTTCAATCAATCCTATATGAAAAACGAGTCCCTCAAGTTCTGAAAAGTCAACATCGCGAGCATAAACACCTGCATTAAGGCGCATTTGAGGCGCAAAACGCACACTCTCCCCCACCCTGAAATCAAATTTCATGACCAAAGCATCATTATCCACTTTTATCTCGTAATCATGAAATTCAAAAAGCGGATACTTCTCTCTAAACTCAATAAATTTGTCCTGATTGTTTTTCATAAATCTTAAAATATTTCATATCAATCTTTTACACAACGGACAGAATAGCCGTAATACTTCGGAGTGTAGGAATTGACAACTGTCTCTGAACGATAATACAAGCCCCTGTAGTATGAATTGCTTGAATTGTACTGGGTCGTACTCCAAAAATATGCATAACTCGAAAAATCATAAGCATAGTTCCCTGACAGACATCCCGCCGGTCGAGCCTCAAAGCCCGTAGTGTTGTTAGGATACGACAAGTCACCTACATAATAGTTCCCATTGTTCCCTGCATTTGACCAGTAACTCTGTGACGCCAATGCCTTCGCTATATATGTTGCCGTACTGCTGTATGTGTAGTTCGGATGATTCGTCACATAATTCGTCAGTTCCATCCACTCCGCACTGCTCGGAACATGCCACCCCGTAGGACATATACCCTGTACACCGCTCGGGTTCCCACTTGAGGACGGCGAGTTCCCCATCACAGCACGCCAATTGTACAGATAACCGTACGTTGAGACATTCGATGACGACTTGTTCGGATAGAAACGGTATGCGATATTGCTGTACGTCTCCGTTGCCCCCATCGGTATCGCCACACCATTCGCATATCTCGTCGTCTTCAAGTTCTCTCGCATCCAGCACTGGGCACCGATCTGTATCGTATTGTATGTGTTGTTGTCAACGTCTGTCACCGTCCCACAATTCACAAGCAGGACCAGCTTGTATATACTGTCACAGCCTCCATTGACTCGGGTCAATGAATCGTAATATACGCCTCCGTCTGTCAGTGTCCTGCCGCGCCAGCTGTAACTTGTCCCGTATGTGATATTCACTGTCTGCTCCATTAAAGTATCAGTACACGCCGCCAAAACGCCTGGGCCCTTAACACATCTCACTGAATAGCCGTAATACTTCGGAGTGTAGGAATTG
>JAGCRI010000183.1 GCA_017964755.1 Bacteroidales bacterium
AAATGAAATTATTTTGGCAAAAAAAGCATTAAACGAAAAAGTTTATGTAAATTTGCGCCAAAATTTTAAAACCGTGAAAAGAATCAATCCCAGACTTAACTTTGAAGAGACCCGCAAGGCTATAGGGTTCGTAAACCGCAAAGATGCGACGCAGAAAGATTATGACAGAATAGGCTTTATGTCAGGCTTGGAAACACACCAGCAGCTATTAACAAAGAACAAATTGTTCTGCCATTGTCCCGCCGGCAAATTCCAGAAACCTGATGAATACGATGCGGAAGTGGTTCGCCATATGCGCCCCACCCTTTCAGAGCTCGGCGAATATGACGGCACCGCCCTCATGGAGTTCAAAACCCGCAAGGAGATCATCTACCGTATCGCGCACCCGACCGCCTGCACTTACGAAGTTGACGACACCCCACCGTTCCACATTGACAATGAGGCGCTTGACATCGCTATTGAGATAGCGTTAGCATCAAAAATGAATATTGTTGGCGAAGTTCATATAACCCGCAAACAATATTTGGACGGATCTATTCCAACGGGTTTCCAACGTACGGCAATTATAGGTGTGGAAGGTGAGATTCCGCTCAAGAACAAGAAAGTAAAGCTGATACAGTTGAGTATTGAGGAAGACGCGTGCCGTGAGGTCTCCGACATCGGGCACCGCCGCATCTACCGCACCGACCGACTTGGGATGCCGCTCATTGAAACCGTGACTTACCCTGAAATGATGAACCCTGACGAGCTGAAAGAGGCCGCCGACTACATACGCTTCCTTAACCGCAGCACAGGCAAAGTGCGCACAGGCATCGGTGCAGGCCGCGAAGACGTGAACGTGAGCTGCACCGGCGGCACACGTATCGAAATAAAGGGCGTGGCACACACAAAATGGATTCCCGAACTGAGCCACGTGGAGTGCTTCCGTCAGTGGGCGCTGCTCGCAATCCGCAACAAACTGCTGCAACGCACCTCCAAAGATAAATGGGGAATGGGTGTTATGCAGCTTAACCCAAAAGACTACAAATTTTATTACACGCCAATACAAGAAGCCATAAAACGCGGCGAAAAACTCTACGCCGTAAATCTTCCGTGCTTCGAAGGACTACTCTCGCACTTCACACAGCCGGGCAAGCCGTTCTACGATGAGTTCGCCGGACGACTGAAAGTAATTGCATGCATTGAACGCCCTAACATGGCGACAAGCGAAGACATTGACGATGTTGTGAGTGAAAGCGTCTTTGAACGTATCTCAACGGAACTGCACGCCGGCGACAATGACGCACAGATAATATTCTGGGCACCGGAAGCCGATGTGAAGACCGCCCTCGACGTCATCGAAGAACGTGCCCTCATGACTTTCGACGGTGTC
Source organism: Bacteroidales bacterium (assembly GCA_017964755.1). Taxonomy (GTDB): domain Bacteria; phylum Bacteroidota; class Bacteroidia; order Bacteroidales; family WCHB1-69; genus RUG11942. Next base: position 1,373 of record JAGCRI010000183.1, read on the forward strand.
CCGAAAGAGACGCGCAAGTCGTTGCCCGACGGCACCACAATCTTCGAGCGTGTCCTCCCCGGCGCCGACCGTATGTACCCCGACACCGACTCAGCTCCTATTCCGCTCTCTACAGAACACATTGAAGAGCTGCGCCAGCTTGTCCCCGATGAGGTTCACGACAGGTATTTGAAACTCATGGAATGGCAAGTTCCAGCCGACTGCCACAACTATATCTTCACCCACAACTTCTTCCCAATAATCAAATCGATAGTCGATGACTGCGGCATATCACCGAAATTTGTCGGCTGTTTTGTGGGGCACCGCGTAAAACACCTGCACGGCCAATACAGACAACTGCCATTTGCTCCACAACGCCTGCACGAGTTGTTCTCACTCATCAAAGCCCAAAAACTTGACTTGTCAATATCATATACACTTCTCAAGCATCTGTTCGCCAGTCCTACAGCCGATATGGACACTTTGCTCAAGAAATCGGGATACACCAAGGCAAGCGAAAAAGAGCTCTTGTCTATCGCTGAAAACCACTCACGCTCATTCTCCCCAAAACGTAGCGGCACAGATGCCAACGACAAGGCAAACAGCATTATGGGCGCAATACGCAAAACTGGTGAAGGCAATGTCTCATTCAAAGAGTTCCGCAAGTCAGTTTCAGGATTGATATAATCATCACGCAAAAAATGTCACAAAAATAGAAAAAAGCACATTTGTAAAATGTATTAAAAGTTAAAAGCCATGAAAAGAATGCTGATTTCCATTTTTGCCATTTTTTGTTTAGCGGGCGCATACGCCCAAGAGCTAACTGTCCAGATTGACACAGCCATCGAAAAAGGGAAGCGCAAGACAAGCACTGTAAGCGAGGCACAGCTATGCATCAACGATGCGGGCAAATACCTCCGGCGCAGCGCAAAGCTGCGCAACGGGGCAATTATCGTTCCTGTACTGACATCAGCCGCCGGCGGAGCACTGATAGCAGACGCACTCTACCGCCAGAAAAAATCTGAGGCAACTGCAACCACTAAAACCGAATTATACTCCGGCATTGCAGTTGCGGGCGCCGGCGCGATAATATGTCTCATATTGGAGGCACGCAGCAACCACTATGTGAAAAAAGCAGGAAAACGACTGCAGAATTTCCAGTTCACCGGAACAGGCCTGACTTACAACTTCTGATTCACAAATCTGCGCAAATCCGCACGATATGCGGAGAAATCAGCAGGTAAAAATCAGAATATCAGAATCCAAGCAGCAGTCCCGAAAATCCCACAACAAGCCCGGCCACGATGTTTATGGCCTTCATCAGCAAAAACTTCCCGCGCGACTCTGCAAGAAGCGGCAGCGCCCCATGCCCGTCCTGAACAACAGAATTGGCCAAAAGCATGCTGAACGGAATAGCCCCGCTGAAAAACATAACCACAAAAATGAGATGCGGTCCAGATTCGGGCACAATACCGACCGCTACAGCAATCAGCAGCAAAAGTATCATTATACTCTCATGCGAGGCTATCAAGCCATTTACATCCACAAAATTGTATAAAAGCTTCAGAAAGAGAAGGACACCAACTGTCAACAAAAAAACAGAAAGGAAATGCTTCTTCACCACATGAGCCCAAAGGTGTGACTCGACAAAACGTGCAGGCGAAAACAGCACCACGGCCAAAGTCAGCAGCGCCAACAAGCCAAAAACTATGTTTTCCCACGAACATAAACCGTGATGATGCGAATGCGAATGGGCTTCGTGCAAAGCAGGCGCCGAAGAGTAGTTGTTCAGGTCGGGCATTGAACCGTGCTCGTGAGACAGCCCCCCCGTCAGGATTGCGGTAATATAGAGCAACAGCGCCCCGGCAATGACAATGCGGGCCACCGATATGCTTCTGCAATTTGCCCATGACAAGCGCGCCTCAACTGTGCCGTCTGCATG
>JAGCRI010000184.1 GCA_017964755.1 Bacteroidales bacterium
TCGAATCTATTGAGAACGCTGTAAGAGACGTTTTCGGAAGAAAGGGCGAGGACGTAGTTAACGTCAACCTCGAATGCCTTCGTGCCGGTCGCAAATACAGCGAAAAACGGTAAATCTGAAACGTTTTTTTTGGAAAAGGCGAGCCAGCGACTCGCCTTTTTTGTTTCTGCCAAAAAATCACAACCTCCCTATTGCCCTCTCCGTCTCCTCCAAAAAACGGCAGGCGTGGACACCATCCATGATTACATGGTGCCACTGAAACGATAGTTTCTGCTTCGTACGGAACCATTGTCGTGTGCTTTTGCCCCATGCAAGAAACGGGTGGTCGTAAATCGTGTGGTAGAGGTTCACAACACCGTCAATGTCATATTTCACAAGCGCAGATGTGCAGATTATAGACGAGTCGGTGATGTACATGTTCTCGCCGCTGTCGCGCACGGCAGCGGTGCGTTCCAAATAGAGGCGGTTGAACTCTTCAAGGTCGTCAACGACCGGCACGTCACAATAGCCGAGCGCGCCGCTTTTTGTCCCCACAATGACGTCTATCGCAAATTTATCGTATTTCAGCATCGTCTTCTCCCTGATTTGGAAAAGCATTTCAGGAATCCGCTTTGCCGCCTGCCCTATGCAGTAGCACATCAGCATATTGTATTTGTAACCTTGCCTGCTTTTTTTCACGAGGCGTGTCACATCTATAGTTTTAAACAGCGTCACCATAGGCATAGGCGCGTTAATGAAATCATTGTAACTTTGCGTGCGTGGTGTCAATTCGGGGTCAATTTCAAACATCATAATGTAAATTATCAGTTGTCAAGTTTTTAAAGATAAATAAGAAAAGGGGACAGTTTCCTGCCCCCTCAACATAATTTATTAAACATTGCGTTTTTTACAATCTGTTAGTAAGCAACGCCTTGAGCGATCATAGCGTCAGCGACTTTGATGAAGCCGGCGATGTTTGCGCCCTTGACATAGTTGATGTAACCGTTCTTTTCTGTACCGTATTTGACGCAGTTGTCATGAATGTTCTTCATGATGTTGTGCAATTTTGCGTCAACTTCTTCGGCTGTCCATGAAAGGTGTTCGGCGTTCTGGCTCATTTCGAGGCCTGATGTTGCTACGCCACCGGCGTTAGCGGCCTTGCCAGGAGCGAATGACACTTTCTTCTTCTGAAGTGTTGTGACAGCGTCAGCGGTGCAGCCCATGTTAGAAACCTCAACAACATATTTAACTTTGTTGGCGATAAGTTTCTTGGCATCGTCAGCGTTGAGTTCGTTCTGGATAGCGCATGTCATAGCGATTTCGCAAGGAACTTCCCATACTTTCTTGCCTTTGACGAATTTTGCTGATTTGAACTTCTTGGCGAATGGTTCTACAACGTTGTTACGTGTAGCGTTCAGTTCGTCCATGTAAGCGATCTTTTCAGGTGTGTTGATACCTTCCTCGTCGATGATATATCCGTCAGGACCTGAAATAGCGACCAATTTGGCGCCGAGTTCGGCAAGTTTGAGAGCTGTACCCCAAGCCACGTTGCCGAAGCCGGAGATGATGCAGCGTTTGCCTTGGATTTTGTCTTTCTTGGCAGCGAGCATGCCCTGCAAGAAATAGACTGCGCCGAAGCCTGTAGCCTCAGGACGGATGAGTGAGCCGCCCCATTCGAGACCTTTGCCTGTGAGGACGCCGGTGTGTTCGCCGCGGAGTCTCTTGTATTGGCCATACATGAAGCCGATTTCACGACCGCCAACGCCAATGTCGCCAGCAGGAACGTCAGTGTCAGCACCGATGTATTTCTGGAGCTCTGTCATGAAGCTCTGGCAGAAACGCATAACTTCGCCTTCTGATTTGCCCTTCGGGTCGAAATCGGAGCCGCCCTTGCTTCCGCCCATAGGCAGAGTGGTGAGTGAGTTTTTGAATGTCTGCTCGAAAGCAAGGAACTTCATGGTGTCTTCAGTAACCGTGGGATGGAAACGGATTCCGCCTTTGTACGGTCCGATTGCCATGTTGTGCTGTACACGGTAACCGCGGTTGATTTGAATCTTGCCGTTGTCGTCAACCCAAGTAACTTTGAATTTGATGATTCTTTCAGGTTCGAGGATTCTCTCAACGATTGAGTATTTGTCATACTTCGGGTTCTCATTAACAAAGTCGTTAATGGTTTCGAGAACTTCAGTCGCTGCCTGAATGTACAACGGTTGGTCAGGATTTTTTGCCTTTACGTCGGCGATTAATTTTTTAAGATCCATAATTTTTATTTTTTAAATTGGTTGAGATTTTATTTTTAAAATCGGTTGCAAATATACACAGAAAAAAAGACATTTAAGCTATTAAATGATTATATTTGCATTTTATTTCAAACATTATTTTATAAAATTGGATTTATGGATAGATTTTTTTTCAAAATGACATTTCTAATCGTGCTGGCTGTAGCGCTTAGCTCTTGTTTTTTAAAGTCAGACTACGGCTTTGACACCAAGTTGTTCCCTGTCAAGTCGGGCGACAAATGGGGCTATATTGACCATAAAGGGAAATATGTGATTAACCCGCAGTTCGAGAGTGCGGAATTTTTTCGCTGCGGTCTTGCACAAGTGAGCAACAATGACGGTGTAATCGGCTTTATCAATGATAAGGGGAATTATGTTATCCTGCCGAAGTATATCGATGCCACACCTTTTTCCTGTGGTCTTGCTTTTGTCGTTGAAGAGGGCGGCTATATCACCTGTATTAATACGAAAGGCGATGAGGTTTTCAAACTTCAGCAGGCAAAATATGCGGAGTGGTTTACTGAAGATCTCGCCGCTTTTTGCAACAAGGATGAAAAATGGGGATTCGTGAATAAAAAAGGCGAGGTGGTGATTAATCCTCAGTTCAAAAACGTGCGCCCGTTTAAGGAAGGCCTCGCTGCTGTGTGCGACAAAGATGGCAAATGGGGCTTCATTGACAAGGAGGGTGTTCTGGTGATTAATTACCAGTTCAACAAGGTTGATAATTTTTCGGAAGGGCTCGCCGCCTTTTCAAATGGCGAAAAATGCGGCTTTGTATCAAAGACAGGTGAGTATGTAATCAATCCGCAGTTTGATATGGTTAACCATTTCTGCGAAGGAAAAGCTGCCGTTATTCAAGGGGAATTACTCGGTTTTATTGACAAGAAAGGGCAGTTTATTATCAACCCGCAGTTTGACTATGAGACTGAACCTTTCTTTGCAGATGGTCTTGTTGCAGTCTCTTCAGGAGACTTGACAGGTTATATTGATGAAAATGGCAAATATGTCATCAATCCGCAGTTCAAATTCGGTTATCCGTTCATTGACGGTCTTGCGGCAGTGTATAGCGGCGACCAATTCGGCTTTATTGACAAAAAAGGAAAATATGTAATCAATCCGCAGTTCGACAGGGTTTTTGAAGACTTGTATGAGATGTTTTCAGTCAGTGCGCCAAGTGTGGCTTCCGATTATTATGATGCTAATGAGTTCGTTAACAGATGGTTCGATCTGATTGCAACCACCACCTGCTTTGATGCGGTTTGCGCTGGCTCAACCCTGCAGTCAATTGAGGATTACTCGAAGTATGAATCAAGTTTGCTCTATTCGAGATTGGTAAGTTATAACAAGGCACAGAAAATAACTGATGATATTTACATTTCCAATGTGAATTTTTATTTTGACAAAGATATTTATGTATATGACTATTGGACATACAGCAAAATACTTCAGCATACCGCTCCAATTTGTGCAGTGCGTTATACTCTTGATTTGAAGAATGATGCGATAGACAAAGGGAAGTTGGTGGCTAAAACACTGAAAAACAAATTCGCTGACAATTTTGAAATACAGTTTGAAGAAAATGTAAAAGGAAATGTTGTCAGTTATGTTTCAATGCAGGAAGAGGGGAAACTGAGTTTTGCTATTTATGCTACCCAATATTTTTGCGAAATTTGGATTGGCCCGAACGGTGCCGACAAATTGAAAGAGCAGATAGACAAAAACAGCTATATTGCCGAATACGAAGAAGCGGAGTTAGTTGAGCCTGTAGATGTTGATGAAGAGGAATATGAGGAAGTGGATGATGAACCCGCCGAAGCTTTTTAATGAAATCTTTCAAATATATTTGTCGTGTCGGTTATGGATTTCTGCCTAAAGGGATAGTTAGGTCTAATAAACCACATATCTTTTTACGAAATCTTCTATCTCGTTGACTAACAGGTCTTTCTTTAATACTTTCTTGTCTTTGTCAAGGAAAAAGATGTAAGGAATGATTCTTAAATCGAAGAGTTCCTTGTTTTCAATTTCGTGAAGGTAGTCCCAGCCGTGCAAATATGCGGGGTTTGCCTTATCTTTGAGGTAACGCCGCCACAGTGCTTCGTCTTCCTCGAAATAGACAGTCAGCACCTTCAGTTTTCCTGAGGCTATAGCCTTGTTTACGGTTTCCATTTTTGCCATTCTGTTTCTCACATCGGTGCAAGTCGGGCAGTCAGGATTTTGGAAATAGAGAATCATAAATTCGCTTTCCACTGAGTATAAGTCTGTTATGGAGTCATTGGAGAGCATGATTTTGAAGTTTGGCAGGATTGAGCCGCGGAGGTTTTTGTTGAGCCGGCCGAGCTCGAAATTGTAACGGGCAGAGCGTGCGTTCTCCAAATTCGGGCGCGCCAAAGCGTCTTTCAACATTATTATGTACAAATTTTCGCACCAGAAGGGCGATTTCAGCGAGCCTATCGTACGCTCCAAGTTGTCGAAAAAGAAATAATATGTCTTGTCAGAATAGTTTGATAATTTTTTCAGAAGATTTGTGATGTACGGTTCTCCGTCCCTGCCTTCAAATTGGTAAAGTGTGCTGCCATATTGCTTTAGTTTGTCTGCAGCGATTTTTGAGTTTATAAGTCGTTCATCTTCAAAAGGATATGAGTCGAAAGTGTGCTCAGCCACATATTGAAGCATAAGGCGGGGATTCTGATAGCATGCTTGTGGCGGGGTCGGCAACTCAAGGTCGCATTTCACAACTGAGGCAAGAAGAGTGTTCTCATTTTCAGTCATCAGTTTCTGGAAATATTCGCTCTTCTCTTTCTCTGTCTTTTGCGCATCAGCGATAAGATTGCTGATAATATTCTTCTTCATGTAGTCTGGAAGATTGCCTTTTTGAGTGTCGCTGAACTCTTTCTCTATCTTTTTGAGTTTCAATGCAAACTCCGCTTTTTTAGAGAGATATTCAGCATATTTGTTATTTTCTTCATTGTTGTCGAATGCTATAAAATCATGGCCGAAGGTGATTCTGAATTTCTGGTTTTTCTTGTCAGAAACCAATATCTCTGCAATCTCATTCGTATCGGCTTTCAGAAGATATATTCCGGGTTCGAGCGCCGTTTTCGACTTGAAGACTGTCTGTTTTTCGGTTTTCGTCACAGAAAGCGCAAGCGGCTGGTATTTCGAGAATTTATACTGGCATAGAGAAAGAGAATCGGTTTTCACTGTCGGTATAACCGTAATTTCCATTCCCTGCCCTGCAGCAAATAATGGGAAAAAAATTGCCAGAATAGAGAATAATTTATGTAAGTATTTCATAATTAATCGTTTAACGCTTCAAGGATAATATCTGTATAAACTTTTTTCAAATCTTTTCCGATATGTTCAATCTGATGAGGTATAATACTCAACGCTGTTTGTCCCGGAATAGTATTCACTTCAAGGAAGAAAGGCCTGTTGTCGTCTGTGACGATGTAATCCATTCTAACCACACCTTTCATTCCCACCTTCTGGTAGAAGATTTCCGAGTAGTGCATTATCTCGTCAAGTACCGGTTTCGGGAAATTTGCGGGCGTGACCATATCGTGCAGTTCAGCCTTATATTTTGATTCGAAATCGTAAAATTCGTTTTTGCTGATAATTTCAGTAACAGCCAATGCAGTTGCCTTGCCGTTGATTTTTGCGGTGCCGCAGGTGACTTCGCGTCCTTTTATGAATTGCTCAATCATTATCTGGTCGTCCACATCGAAGGCGGTTTTTACAGCAGCGGCGAGTTCGTTTTCGGAATGCACTTTTGTTACGCCAACGCTTGAACCTGAATTACAGGGTTTTACGAAGCACGGGTAGCCGCACACTTCGGCAACGGCTTTCGTGTCGATAGTTTCATTTTTATGGTACAGCAACGATGGGGCAATCGGAATGCCGAAGTGTGCGGCGGTGAGGTTGCAGAAATATTTGTTGAACGTCAATGCCGAGGTCATCAGGTCGCAGCCTGTGTATGGAATTTCCAGCATTTCAAAATAGCCCTGAAGTTTGCCGTCTTCGCCAGGATTCCCGTGTATGGCGATGAACGCAACATCGAAAGTGATTTTTATACCGTCTATAGTGAGCGAAAAATCATTTTTGTCGATTTGGTGGACATTCCCTTTTTCATCGGTGTATGACCAGTCAGCCCCTTTAAAATGAATAAAATATGGATAGAACAAAGTCCTATCCAATATTTTACATATATTTTCGCCTGTTCTCAGAGAAACCTCATATTCTCCGGAATTTCCGCCGGCAATGACAGCAATGTTTTTCATAGTTTTTCATTTTAAAATAACAAACAAAAATACAATTTTTTTGTGATTCTGCTTTTATTTGTCATTTTCCTTGTTGAAGAATGCGAATTTCCCGTCTTCAAGGCTGTCTATCATGATTGTTTCTGAAGAATTGAGCGAGCCTTCGAGAATGATTTTTGAGAGTTCGTTCAAGATGTGCTTCTGAATGACACGTTTCAGCGGCCGTGCTCCGTAGATCGGGTCGTAGCCCATTTCAGCGAGCAAATCAAGTGCATATTTCGTGAACTCAACATGAATCTTCTGTTCGGCCAAAAGTTCATTCAACTTATTGATTTGCAGTTTTATAATTCCTTTTATGTCTTTCCTTGAAAGCGGCTGGAACATCACTATCTCGTCAATACGGTTGACAAATTCCGGCTTCAAGGTCTTTTTCAAAAGGTCAATCACTTCGGCTTTTGTGCGCTCAAAAATCTCCTCGTCAGAGTAGTTGCTTCGGTCGGAGTAGTTGTCTTGAATGATATTGGACCCCATATTTGAAGTCATTATTATAATAGTGTTCCTGAAATCGGCTGTACGTCCTTTGTTGTCGGTAAGCCGCCCGTCATCAAGCACTTGCAGAAGAATGTTGAATACGTCAGGGTGCGCTTTTTCAATTTCGTCGAAAAGGATCACGCTGTAAGGTTTGCGTCTCACTTTTTCGGTCAGCTGGCCGCCTTCGTCGTAGCCGACATATCCTGGAGGCGAGCCGATGAGCCGCGAAACGGAATGGCTTTCCTGAAATTCGCTCATATCGAAACGCACCATCGCATCCTCGGTGTTGAACAGATATTCCGCCAAGGCCTTTGCAAGTTCGGTTTTACCGACTCCGGTCGTTCCCATGAAGATAAACGAGCCAATCGGGCGGCGGCTGTCCTGAAGCCCTGCGCGGCTGCGGCGTATGGCATCGGCAATTGCAGTGATTGCCTCGTCCTGACCCACAACGCGCTTGTGCAGTTCCTCTTCAAGATGGAGCAGTTTCGCACGTTCGCTCTGCATCATTTTGCTCACTGGGATGCCTGTCCAGCGCGCCACCACCTCGGCGATGTCGTCCGCACCGACCTCCTCGTCAATGATTGCACCTGCTTTTTGAATATCAGAGAGTTCGCCTTGCAGTTTTGCAATTTCGCTTTCGGCATTTTTGATGATACCATAGCGCAGTTCAGCCACACGTCCGTAATTGCCGTTTCTCTCCTCCTGTGCCGCCTCAAGTTTGTATTGCTCAATCTGCTTTTTCTTCTCCTGAATACTGTTTATGACATCTTTCTCGTTACGCCATTTTGTTGAAATTTCATTGCGTTTTTCCTGAAGTTCTGCAATGGTTTTGTTCAGCTGCTCAAGTTTTTCCGGCGTATTCTCACGTTTGATGGCTTCGCGCTCAATCTCCAACTGCCTGATTTTCCGTTCAATCTCGTCAAGTTCGTCAGGCACAGAGTTTATTTCGAGTTTCAGTTTTGCGGCGGCCTCGTCAATCAGGTCGATGGCCTTGTCGGGGAGGAAACGTTCGGAGATGTAACGCTGCGACAGTTCCACCGCCGCAATTATGGCTTCGTCGAGAATCCTTACCTGATGGTGTGTTTCGTAGCGTTCTTTCAGACCACGGAGTATGGAGATGGCGTCTGCGGTGTCAGGCTCGTCAATCATCACGGGCTGGAAACGGCGTTCGAGAGCCTTGTCTTTCTCAAAATATTTCTGATACTCGTTGAGAGTTGTGGCACCTATTGCGCGCAGTTCGCCGCGGGCGAGTGCCGGTTTCAGAATGTTGGCGGCGTCCATGGCACCTTCGCCGGAGCCGCCCGCCCCGACCAAAGTGTGGATTTCGTCAATGAAAAGGATTATCTCACCGTTTGAGCTCACCACTTCTTTTATCACACTTTTCAGACGTTCCTCAAACTCGCCTTTGTACTTCGCACCGGCGATAAGTGCGCCCATATCAAGCGAATAGAGCTGTTTGCTCTTCAGGTTTTCCGGAATATCGCCCTCTACAAGACGATGTGCAAGTCCTTCAGCGATAGCAGTTTTACCGACACCCGGTTCGCCAATCAGAATCGGGTTGTTTTTGGTACGCCGCGACAGAATCTGCAGCACCCTTCTTATCTCGTCGTCACGTCCGATAACGGGGTCGAGTTTGCCTTTGCGGGCGGCCTCGTTAAGATTTGTGGCGTACTTGTTAAGTGCGTTGTAGGTCTCTTCGCTCGATGCGCTTGAGGCGGTGTTCCCTTTTCGCAGTTCAGTGATGGCGGATTTCAGTCCCTTTTCGGTTACGCCGGCATCTTTCATTATCTGCGAAGTCCTGTCGTTGGCGGCGAAAATGCCGTAAACAAGGTGCTCCAACGCCACAAATTCGTCCCCCATCTCGTTGCCGAAAATGATAGCCGACTGCAGCGCCTTCTGCGCACCGCTCGACAAATATATGTCGCCGCCTTCAACCTGCGGTATGGTATTAATTTGACGGTCAATGACTTGTTGTATCGTTTTTGGATTAACACCCTGTTTTTTCAACAAAAATGGGACAACGTCATTGTCTGTATCTAAAATTGATTTTAAAATGTGCAATGTGTCAATCTGCTGCTGATGATTCTTTACAGCTATCATCTGAGCATTTGCAATTGCCTCTTGTGCTTTGATTGTTAAATTGTTAAGGTTCATTTTTGTTTTCTGTTTAACTGTTTTTATTATTAAATTTTTTATGACAGAAAACGTAATGCAACAACTTTGCCAAAGTTTGAAAAGAGAGATAAGAAATTATGAATTTATAAATTCAGATACTATTTTCGCAGCTCGAAATTCTTTCCGAGATATACTTTTTTGACGTGTTCGTCTGCTGCAAGTTCCTCAGCAGTACCTGATTTCAGGAGGCGGCCTTCAAACAGCAGATAGGCGCGGTCGGTGATGGAGAGTGTCTCATGCACGTTGTGGTCGGTGATAAGTATGCCGATGTCCTTGTCTTTCAGTTTTGCCACAATGCCTTGGATATCCTCCACTGCAATTGGGTCAACGCCGGCGAAAGGTTCGTCCAAAAGTATGAACTTCGGATTTGAGGCAAGGCAGCGCGCTATTTCGGTTCTTCGCCGCTCCCCGCCCGACAGGTTGTTCCCGTTGTTGCGTCTCACTTTCTGCAAGCTGAACTCCTCAATGAGGCTCTCCATCTTCTCGATTTGCTCTTTTTTGCTGAGGTCGGTAAACTGAAGAATAGAGAGGATATTCTCCTCTACAGTCATGTGGCGGAATACTGAGGCTTCTTGAGGCAGGTATGAGATTCCCATCTTCGCCCGCTTGTACATCGGGTATGTCGTTATGTCTGTGTCATTCAGATATATATGTCCGGCATTCGGGCGTATGAGGCCGACAATCATGTAGAATGAGGTCGTTTTTCCTGCTCCGTTAGGACCGAGCAGCCCTACAATTTCGCCCTGCTGCACCTCGAATGAGGCGTTGTTGACGACTGTTCGTGACTTGTATTTTTTTACTAATCCTTCTGTCCTGATGGTGAACTTTCCTTCCATAAATCAGTTGTTTTCAATGGCTTGCGGAATTTTTTCGGCTATCATGTCAACAGCGTTCTGTAAAGGCTTTTTTACCATTGCTGACAGAAATGCCGGAATTCCAACGTCTATTTCAACTTCTATATTGTTAGTGTTATTTTCATTAATGATGTGAAAAATGAGGTTTATAGGGATGTTTTTGTCATTTGTTGCCTGATATGACACTTTTGTGAACTCTCTCTTTTCCACGATTGAAAGTGTGAGGGTGGTGAGCCCTGGAATGGTGAATTTGCAGCTTTCGGCTGTAACTTCCACATCCTTCATCTCTTGTGGTAGGAACTTCTCGAAATTCCTGCAGTCGGAAATAGAAGTGTATATTTTTTCTTCGCTTGCGTTTACAATATGTCTTTGGGAAATTACATTCATCAGTCTTTTATTTTTAAGTTTAAAATGTTCAAAAATTCGGAAAATTCAGCGTTTTCTTCCTTGAAATGGTTCAGTTTGTCGGTGTTGTCGTAAATCATTTTAGGAGCTTCCAAAGTCTCGTCAGTTTCAACAATAATGTCTTCAATTTTTTCGTCAACGTTGTTTCGCCAGTATGCGAGCGCTTCCCGTTTCTTTGAGTTGAAATGCTCCTCCTGTATTGCGCCTTTTACCTTGACATATATAATATTGTTTTTTATTGTTGGCGGATTGTTCTTGAGAGGGTAAAGGATAGTGCGTATTTTGGCGAAGACGTTTTCCAACATGTTGTTCCAGTTCAATGTCAGCGGATCCGTAATTTCTTCTGCTTGCTTTTTCTTGGCATTTGCTACACCTAACTTTGAATCTTGTTCTGCAATGAGCTGTTTTTCAGCCTCTTGCTTGTCTTCTTCGTCAAGATATTCTTCTGTTGCGTATAAGTTATCTGTTTCACTCTCGTTTTCCAATTCTTCAAGTTCCCTTTTGGCTTCAATTTCGAGTTCTTCGGGTGTCAGCTCTTTTTTCGGTTCAGGAGCTGCGACCTGAATTGTGTTTTTAGTTTTTGCTGTGTCTGAATTTTGATTGGTGGAAGGTTGTACTTCTTCTTTTTTCTCTTCTTTGTTTGGTAGAGGAGTAGAGACAGGTTCGGGCTGCTTTTGCTGTACAGGTGCCGGCGAAGTCACGGGGTCAGCAATTACATCCCCTATAGGAAGTGTCTTTTTTACAGTAATGTTATTCGGTATGCTGAATGTTGCAGTGCCTTGTTGTGGTGTTGTTGTCGTGACCGTTGCGTTTTGCCTTGAAACGGGCTTGTCACTATTTCCGTCAGCGCCCCTCCCGTGATTGCCTAGAGCGCTTGTAAACGTAATTGGCGTTCATCTGCATCAGGCATATCTCCACAGAAAGCCTTTTGTTGTTGGAGGCCTTGTAGTTGAAATCGCAGTTGTTTGACAATTCCAATGACCTTAGTAACAATAACTTGTCAATGTTTTTTGCTTGTGCGATGAATTTTTGTTTGACGCTGTCTGAAACCTCCATCAAGCTGACAGTGGCAGGATTCTGAGCCATTAGCAGATTGCGGAAATGTCCAGCTAAACCTGAGATAAAGTGTTGTCCGTCAAAACCTTTTGCCAAAATGTCCTCCAAAAGGAGAAGCGGTGCGGTGGAGTCTTCGCTGAACAGATAGTCTGTCATTTTGAAGTAGTTGTCCACATCAAGGACGTTGAGGTTTTTTATGGCATCCTGATATGTGATGTTTTTCCCCGAAAAACTTACAAGCTGGTCGAAGATTGAGAGTGCGTCACGAAGTGCTCCGTCTGCTTTGGCTGCCACCACGCGCAACGCCTCGTCCTCAACCGTGATGTTTTCGCTCTGTGCGACAAATTTGAGGTGTTTGGCTATGTCGTTATCTGTAATTCTCTTGAAATCATATACTTGGCAGCGGGAAAGAATAGTCGGGATGATTTTGTGTTTTTCAGTCGTGGCCAAAATGAACTTTGCATACGCCGGCGGTTCTTCCAAAGTTTTCAGGAAAGCATTGAAAGCCTGCGAAGAGAGCATGTGAACCTCGTCTATGATATAGACTTTGAACTTTGCGCCCTGCGGAGCTATGCGCACCTGCTCGTTTAGGGAGCGGATGTCTTCAACGGAATTGTTTGATGCGGCGTCCAACTCATATACGTTGAACGAAGCGGAGGCGTTGAACGACTTGCACGAATCGCACTCGTTGCATGGCTCGAAATCAGCTGTCAAGTGCTCGCAGTTGAGGGCTTTGGCGAAAATACGTGCGCAGGTTGTCTTGCCCACACCTCGCGGTCCGCAGAAAAGAAACGCCTGCGCCACTTGTTGTGTCTTGATAGCGTTTTTCAGCGTAGCTGTTATAGAATCCTGCCCAACAACAGACTTAAATGTAGAAGGGCGGTACTTTCTCGCAGAAACTATAAAGTTGTCCATTGTATATGATGACTTTTACTTTAACAGAATGGAATTATATCTTTTAAGAGTGTCAAGGACATTGCATTTGACATGGATGAAATCATCTGCACCAGCCTCTTTGAGGGCTTCGGCACAGACAGGATTTCCCGCTATGATGAACACCGCTTTGGGATATTTCTCTTTGCAAAGTTTTGCGCCTTCAACGCCAAGTGTTTCATACTCTTCGTCAGAACTGCAAATTGCTATGATGTCCGCCTCGGCTTTCATGGCAGCCTGCAAGCCGTCATCAACGGTGGCGAAACCGGAATTGTCGAGAATTTCGTAACCGGCGCAGCCGAAGAAGTTGGTGATGAAACCCGCACGTGCCTGGCGCATCGCAAGGTTACCGACTTTCAGCAGAAATACTTTTGGACGATGGTGCTCTTTTGCGTAACGTTCTGTTGCCAAGCGTATTTCCTCGAAAGCCATCGCACCGCGGTAACTCTTCAGGCGGCAGTCGCAGTGGCACTCTTCACCTTTATCCTCAATCTTGTCAGCCATTGTCTCATTGATATTCGGGAACTGGTTGGTGCCGAGAAGAATATATTTTCTTGTGGCAATATCCATGTCGCGTTTCTGACAGCTTTTTTCAATTTCGGCTATGATTGTGCCGTTTTCGATAGCGGTCAGCATTCCTCCGTTGGCTTCAATTTCGCGGAACTGTTTCCAAGTCTGTTCGGCTATGGAATTTGTCAGATTTTCAATGTAATACGAGCCGGCGGCTGGGTCAACAACCTTGTCAAAATAGGCTTCTTCTTTAAGTATGATTTGTGCGTTTCGGCTGATACGGCGTGAGAAATCGTCATCTTTCTTGTATGCTATGTCGAAGGGCTGGAGCGAAATTCCGTCCGCGCCGCCGATTGCCGCCGCCATACCTTCGGTGGTGCTGCGGAGCATATTCACATACGGGTCATAAAGAGTCTTGTTCCAAGATGAAGCTATTGAGTTGATTGACAGTTTGTAAGCACATTCACATTTAGGATTGTAAGCGTTAATCATCGTTGACCAAAGCAGGCGTATCGCGCGAAGTTTTGCGATTTCCATAAAATAGTTGCTTCCGACAGAGAGTGACATTTCAATCTTGCGCGCAGCCTTTTCGGGCGCGAGACCTTTATCTGTCAGATATGTCATATATTCGGCTGCAATTGCCAATGCGTAAGAAAGTTCCTGAACGATGCCCGCACCTGCGTTGTGGATGTCTATGCCTTTGATATTCAGAACTTTGAATTTCGGCATATCGTCAGTGAGGGTTATCATTTCAGCGGCAGCGGCAAACGCCTCCTCTTGAGAGGTGCGGAAACTTCCTCTTTTCAAATAGCATGTAATCGGGTCGTAGGAAATACCGCCATACACTTTTTCTTTTTCAAATCCCTGTTTTTCAACATATTGGATAAAGTTCTTAACCAACGCAAGCGGTTCTTTTGTATGGTTGAACCTCACTCCGTTTTTGTTGAGGTCGATGCCTGCAAGCAGTTTTTCAATATCTTCGTAGCTATTGACATTTTTCGCGGAAAAAGCGACGAGGGTTGCGCCTTTCTTCAAGGATTCACGCGCAATTTCATTCGCCTTAGCCAAATCATTCTCTTTTACCTCCTGAATAATCTCCCATGAATTATTGACACTCTTATGTCCGCGCGTGTACGGGAATGTGTCAGGAAGCGTGTTTAGATAGTCTATTCCTTTAAGGTCTTCGGCACGGTAATACGGCCTCACATTGAAACCTTCGTCTGTGCGCCATATAAGCTTTCTCTCATAGTCAGCGCCTTTTAAATCCTTTACAATAACCTCTTCCCATGCTTCGGTTGAAACGGGAGGAAATTCGGTGAATAGCTTTTCGTTATCTTTATCCATATCAGTTTTTTATTTTTCGAAAATATTTTCGCAAAAATAATGAAAATTTGCTTGCGAAGAATCTGCTTTTCCATTTTTCAGAACTGTTTTTTTTATAAAAAGAAACTTTCAATAATTAATTGTATATTTGCAGATTATATGAAAAAGAATTTTGCTTTTTTGATATTCTTGGCCGTTTTTATTGTGGCGTGCGGCTCCGAAAATGGCGGCCATCGCGTGGTTTTGTACGACACCGCTGAGCTGCGAAACGGCGACCTTCTGTTTAGAAACGGAATCGGTTATGAAAGCCGCGTGGTTACAGGGGTTAGCCATGGTGAATATTCACATGTTGGGCTCGCTTATCACGATGGAACTTGCTGGCGCGTGATTCATGCCGTGCCGGGCGAAAATGAAAAGGGAAAGCCAGAGTTGCTGAAATGTGAACCTCTTTCGGCATTTTACCGTTTCGATCGCGCACAAAGCGGCGGCGCGGCGCGTGTTGGCTGTTCCGACTCTGTGGCCAATGCCGCTACACTTTACGCACTCGATTGTGTTAACCGTAACATGCTGTTTGACAATGACTATGACTTGAACGACAGCTCAAAACTCTATTGCACCGAGTTGGTATGGTTAGCCTTTCTTGCACAAGACATAGACATTACTGACGGCAGCCGCCACATAATGCCTATTATAAATGCGGGGGCAGAGGTTATTTTTCCTGACGACATTTGGAAAAGCAGTGCTATTACCAATAGATTATCTTTTGAAACAGAAACAAATGCAAACACCAATTAATCAATTTATTATTCACAAAAATCAAAAATCATGAAAAAATTAATTTTAGGATTAACTGTTTTATTCTGCGCAGTATTAGTTATCAGTTGTTCAAACAATTCACCAAAAGGTGTTGTTACAAAGTATTTTAAGTCGATGCAGGCTAAAGAATATGAAAAAGCAGCCGATTGTTTTTACTATGCCAACACTGAAAATGCTGAAGAGTCGCGCGCACAATTGATTGCACTTTTGACCAAGGCAGGTAAATCGCTTGATGAAAAAGAGGGACTCAAGTCGTTTGAAATCACTTCAGTTGAAGAAAATGGTGAAGAAGCAGTAGTTAAAGGTAAAATCACCTACGGCAATGGCGTTGAAGAGGATGAAACTATTAATACCATCAAAATTGACGGGAACTGGTACATTGATTTGGACAAATAATCCCCTTGTTTTTCGCAAAAGAGAAAGAGAGCACAGATTTTGGTGCTCTCTTTTTTTTATTTAATATTGCGCAATTTTAAATAGATAAAACTTTTGTACTTTTGCTTTTCTAAAAAAATGATTATGGAATTTGTGAATCTGAACATACGGATAGACAAGTGGCTGTGGATGGTGCGGGTATTTAAGACGCGCTCGCTTGCAACTGAGGCGTGTAATGCCGGAAAGGTGAAGATGAACGGAAACAATGTGAAACCGTCTAAAGATGTGAAAACCAACGAGATATACAATATTAAGATAGGACAGTTGGATAAGACCGTGCAAGTTATTGACACACCGAAAAATAGAGTGGGGGCTGCCTTGGTGCCGCAGTTCTATACCGATTTGACACCTCCTGAAGAGTACGAGCGTGTGAAAATGCTGAACCTCTCTTTTGAGCACCGCGACCATGGCGATGGGCGTCCTACTAAGCGCGACCGCCGCCAGATTGAATATCTGAAGGAGATGTATCGTTAAAAACAAACAGCCTGAAATAT
This sequence comes from Bacteroidales bacterium, assembly GCA_017964755.1. Taxonomy (GTDB): domain Bacteria; phylum Bacteroidota; class Bacteroidia; order Bacteroidales; family WCHB1-69; genus RUG11942. The sequence goes on from JAGCRI010000184.1 coordinate 16,047, forward strand.
TTCCTGTCAAAGTCAGCTATTTCCAATTTATTTGTATCTTTGCCGCTGTTTTTAATAGACCTATTAAATAATTCATTTAAAAACTATGGCTGAAGGGGTTGATACATACGATGTGGGCATTGATATAGGCTCAACTACACTTAAGATGGTGGCATTTGACATGAATGGGAAACTCATTTTTGCCGATTACCACAGACACTATGCGGATATTAAAAAGACGGCGCAGGCGGCGGTGTCGCGTTTATGCAGCCAAGTCGGTGAGGCTGCGTTGCGGATTGTGATGACCGGCTCCGTGGGCATGGGCTACGCAAAACGGCTCAATGTGGCATTCGCCCAAGAAGTTGTGGCCGCCGCTGAGATGATAAAACAAAAATATCCTACTGTCGGTACTTTTATAGATATGGGTGGTGAGGATAGCAAGATGATTTTTTTTGAGAAAGGCAAAGTCCCTGATATCCGCATGAACGGAAGTTGCGCAGGCGGTACAGGAGCTTTCATCGACCAGACCGCAACTCTTCTTGATGTGGATACGGCTGAACTTAACGAACTCGCAAGTCAGGCGGAGACAATATACCCGATAGCCTCAAGGTGCGGCGTTTTTTCAAAAACTGATATTCAGAACCTTATGAGCCGTAATGTCAGCAAGTCGGATATTGCGGCTTCGGTATTCAATGCTGTTGCGCTGCAGGTGGTGGCCTCGCTTTCGCGTGGAATGGAAATCACTCCGAAAATCTTTTTCTGTGGGGGGCCTTTCGCTTTCCTCCCCGAACTGAAAGAACATTTCAAGAGGGTGCTTGGCGTTACTGAAGATGACTGTCTCTCTCCGGAGAACGCCCAATTCATACCGGCATCCGGTTGCGCTCTGCTTGCTCCTACTGAAGCCTTGACACCGGTTTTAGCGATGGATTTCCGTGATGCAATCGACGATCTGACTCTTGGCAGTAATGCTAACCTTTCCGATAGGTTAGAGCCGCTCTTCACCTCTGAAGCGGATTATTCTAAATGGCTCGCTTCAAAGGAACTTCATAAGGTGCCGCGTGGTATTCTGCGTTGGGCTGATAAGAATACCTATTATCTTGGCGTTGATTCGGGCAGCACCACTACAAAAGTTGTATTGCTAAATTCGGCTGGAGAAATTGTATATACCGATTATCAGCGTAATAAAGGCGACAGTTTCAAGACATTCCATGAGATGCTTGCCACACTTTACGACCAAGTTGACAGGCCTGAAAATATTGTCATCGGCGGCAGTTGTGTTACAGGTTATGGTGAGAATCTGATAAAGACCGCTTTCAGTTTTGATTACGGTATTGTGGAGACAATGGCGCACTTTTCAGCGGCAAGGGCTTTGGTGCCTGATGTTACTTTTGTGTTGGATATTGGCGGGCAGGATATGAAGGCTATTTTTGTTGAGAACGGTTCTATCAGGCGCATGGAGCTGAATGAGGCGTTCTCTTCGGGCTGCGGCTCGTTCATAGAGACTTTCGCCAAGATGATGGGCTATGAGGTTGCTGATTTTGCGCGGCTCTCTTGTTTTGCGCCGCACCCTTGCGATTTGGGGACGCGCTGCACCGTTTTCATGAACTCGAAAGTGAAGCAGGCAATGCAGGAAGGTGCCGAAGTGGATGATATAGCTGCAGGGTTCAGTTTTTCTGTTGTTAAAAACTGTTTGTTTAAAGTATTGAAACTTAAGAATATAGATGAGCTTGGCAATAAAATTGTGGTTCAAGGGGGTACTTTCAGGAATCACAGTATTGTCAAGGCATTGGAGCAGATGACAGGCTGCAGTGTGGCTTTCTCTGACATACCGGAGCTGATGGGGGCCTACGGAGCCGCACTCTATGCAAAAAATCAACGCTCCAGCAATTAGTTATCAATTTTGCTATTAAGAAAGATAATATTTTTACATCATGGCTCAAACCCTTAACGACCTGATAAAAGTCAATGATTACACTTCTGAATATGAAATATGTCCGGGGTGTGAGAATCATTGTACCGTTAAGCTTTTCCATTTTCAGAACGGGAACACCTTTTTTTCAGGAAATAATTGTGAAAAGATATATTCCAATGCTTCTGAAACCGATTATAAAGGTGTCAATATGTTTATTGAGAAAAACAAGATGCTCTGGCGTATGGAGCCGGCGCCCAAAGAGAGTTGCCTTACTATAGGCATCCCGCGCGCGCTCGGCATGTACGAGGATTTCCCTTTCTGGAAACGGTTGTTCTCCGTATGCGGCATAAGGATTATACTATCACCGCCATCGTCTAACAAATTGTATGAGAGTGAATTGAGGAGCATTATGGCCGACAATATATGCTTTCCTGCCAAGTTGATGCACGGTCATATCAGGGCTCTTATAAATCAGAAAGTTGACAGAATATTTTATCCATACGTTGTTTTTGAAAGAAAAGAGGATGAATTTTCCAAAAACAGTTTCAATTGCCCGATTGTAGCCGGCTATTCAGATGTGCTGAAAAGTTCGTTGGATACGGCAAAAAATTATGGAATACCATTCGATTCGCCTGTTATTTCATTTAAAGACAATAAGTTACTAAAAAAATCATGTGTTGAATATCTTGGTTCTCTTGGAATAGAAAGTGCGGTGGCTTCGGTAGCTGTGGACGAGGCGGTGAAGGCTCAAAACGAATATTTGGAAAAACTGGCGGTTCGGGGCAACGAGATTTTGGAAAATGCTATCAAGGCGGGGCGAATGGTGATATTGCTGGCGGCGCGCCCGTATCATATTGATCCTCTGATTGAACATAAAATTTCACAGGCAATCACAAATATGGGCATTGATGTGATAACGGAAAATGTCGCAGCGGAGAGCGGTGCCGGGGTTTATAAAGAGCTGAACGCCATGTCGCAGTGGAGTTATCCTAACCGTATTTTCAAGGCGGCATATTTCCTTGGCCGGCACAAGTACGACAATTTTCATTTTGTCCAGCTCACCTCTTTCGGCTGCGGCCCCGATGCCTTTATTTTGGATGAGGTTAATGCTGTGCTGAAAAGATATCATAAGAACCATACGATTCTTAAGATTGACGATGTCAATAATATTGGTTCGCTGCGGCTGCGGGTGCGCTCGTTGGCCGAGTCGGTAAAAGGAAACGCCGTACCGCACAGAAACGAAGAACCGCTGCCGTACAAAACCACAAAGACATATACGAAGGAGGAACGCCGCCGTACACTTTTGGCCCCATACTTTGCAGAGGGCTATTCGGAATTTTTCCCGTCAGTGTTTAAAGTTGCAGGCTATAACATGATAACGCTTCCTACAGGGAATCAGGAGGCGGCGGAGACAGGGCTGAGGTTCGCAAACAATGATGTGTGCTACCCCGCAACCCTCGTCATAGGTTCCATAATGAACGCGCTGCTGAGCGGCGAATACAATCCCGATGACGTTGCCGTAATTATGACTCAGACAGGCGGACAATGCAGGGCATCAAATTACTATTCTCTCATCAAAAATGCTATGGTTTCGGCAGGATTTGAAAGTGTTCCTGTTATTTCACTTGCGCTTGGAAGCGGATTGAGCAATACCCAGCCCGGATTCACAATACCGTGGAAAAAAATCCTGAACCTTGTTGTAAACACAATACTATATGCCGATTGTCTTGCAAAATTGTATCATGCTGCGGTCGTCAGGGAGACGCGTCAGGGAATTGTGAAGGAACTCCGCAAAAAATATACCGAAAAGGCTTTTACAATCATAGAAGCTAACGATTGTAAAGGACTTCAAAATCTTATGAAACAGGCGGTTGGGGAGTTTTCTGCTGTTATCGACAAAAGTAAGAGAGTGCCGGTTATCGGTGTTGTGGGTGAAATATATGTGAAATACAACGGATTCAGCAATAAATTTGTGGTCAATTGGCTGGAGGAGCATGGGGTGGAGGTTGTAGCTCCCGCACTTTTCAGTTTCTTCAATACAAATTTTGTTGACAATCATATAAATAGGGAAAAAAATCTTAAGCAAGAAAAAATCCCTTCATGGATTAATGATTTATTTTACAGGTATTTGTGGAGAAAAGTAAAGCAATATGAAAAGATTTGCAGTCCGTTTCCCTTTTTCCGTCCCTTCACCAATATTTTCGAATATGCGGAGCTCGCCGAGCAAACTGTAAATATGGCGGGCTCTTTCGGCGAAGGATGGCTTCTCCCTGGCGAAATCAGCCATCTTGCAAAACAAGGTATTCGGAATGTTGTAAGCCTCCAACCGTTCGGGTGCATTGCAAACCATATCATTTCAAAAGGTATCGAAAAGAAAATCAAGCAGATATATCCGCAGATGAGTCTCCTTTTCCTCGATTTCGACAGCGGCACTTCTGAGGCAAATGTATTTAACAGACTTCATTTTATGGTGAAAAACTGTAAAGACCAGAATGCGGAAGCAGGAGTTTTAAAATAAAATATCGTTATGGCAAAAAAGAATTTGGAATCAGGAATAATGACAGCGGCTGAAAAACTCTTTATCGAAAAGGGATTTGAGGCGACATCGACCACCGACATCACCAAAATGGTGGGATGTAACCAAGCTCTTGTAAACTATTATTTCCGTACCAAGGAGAAACTTTTCCAGCAAATATTCTCGCAAAAGCTCGACCACATACTTTCGTTCATGACCTTGGAAAGCAACCAGAATATTTCACTTTTTGATTTTATACCGCAGTTCATAAACGCATATTTTGAAGAGCTGTCCAATAATCGGAAACTGCCTTTTATTATTATTAATGAGTTGGTTATCAATAAAGAAAGACGAAAATTTATTCGTGAGGAGATAATTCTGAAAGAACAGTTTCAAAACTATTATTCCACTTTGACAAGATTAGTGAAGGCGGAGATAGAAAAGGGGACAATCCGTAATATTGACACTTCCGACCTGCTTTTGCATATTATATCGCTCACAGTTTTCACATTTATTTCATTGCCTCTCTATGAAGATTTTTTCTTGAAAGACGAGGTGGCTGTGCGCAACTATGTCGCTGCCCGCAAGGAAGAGATTATAACGCTGATAATTAATGGGATAAGGGTGAATTAGTGTATCTATATCTGTTGGGATATTAAAGATTTTTTAATACAAAAAATCATTTTATAAAATTCTCCCAAAACCCGACAAAATCAACTATCTTTGCACTTTTTCAAAAAATGAAGATAGAACTTGCTGGACATTACACTTACGGACGGCTTTTACGTTCGGCATTCCCTTCGGTGATGATGATGGTTATAACTTCAACCTACGGAATCATTGACGGGCTTTTCGTGTCGAATTATGCTGGCACTACGCCTTTCGCCGCAATCAACATAGTCTGGCCTATGATAATGATTTTCGGTGCGCTTGGACTTATGCTTGGTGCGGGCGGCAGTGCGCTGATTTCCAAGACTATGGGGGAGGGGGATATTCCCAAAGCGAACCGGATTTTTTCAATGTTGCTGAAAGTTGCTCTCATCGCCGGACTCTTCTTTTCTGTCATTCTTTTCATCCTCGCCGAGCCGCTTTCACTGTTTTTAGGTGCGGAGGGCAAAATGGTGCGCGAATGCGTCATCTATACACGTATTAATACATTGTCTCTGCCTTTGTATATGGTGCAGATGGCTTTCCAGTCATATTACATGACCGCTGAAAAGCCGCAGTTCGGTACAATTATGTCGCTCGTGTGCGGCGGTATCAACATTATTTTCGACATTATCCTTATAATCGGTTTGGAATACGGGACTCTTGGGGCTGCAGCAAGCACTGCTATTGCACAAATTGCGGGCGGCTGCTTCCCTCTGCTATATTTCTCTTCAAAACACAACACCAGCAAACTCAAAATTGTAAAGTCCGGATTTGAATGGAAACATATTGCGCAATCATGCCTGAACGGACTTTCGGAATATGTTGGCAATATTGCTTTCTGTATAGTGGATATATGCTATAATATTCAGTTAATGAGATATATAGGTGAAGAGGGTGTTACGGCTTTCGGCGTTGTGCTCTATATCGGTTTTATTTTTGCGGCGGCGTTTTTCGGTTATTATATCACAATTAATCCGGTGGTCGGCTTCAATTATGGTGCTCAGAATCACGATGAGCTGCATAGTCTTCTCAAAAAAAGTTTGGTTATAATCGGTGTGGGAAGCCTGTTGCTGACAATTGGAGCGGAATTGTTGAACCACAGCCTCGTTTCGCTGTTTGTCGGTTATGATATTGGATTAGTGAACCTTTCCACGCACGCCACGAGAATCTATATGGTGAGTTTCCTGCTATGCGGTTTCAATATGTTTACGTCAGCTTGGTTTACCGCTCTCAATAACGGGGTCGTTTCGGCGGTTTCCGCTTTCACACGCACACTTGTTTTCGAACTCGGCGCACTCTTTGTCTTGCCGCTGTTTATGGGACTTGAAGGGATTTGGTATGCTGTAAATGTGGCGGAAGTTTTGGCATTTGTCCTTACCGTTTCATTATTGGTGAAATATAGGGAAAAATACCAATATTGATGTTTTAAACAGATGAGGAAACAGTTAATATAAAAAAGGGTAATCAAATAATATTTGACCACCCTTTTTATTCTAATTGACTTGAAATAAGTCGTTTGTGATTATTTCTGTGCTGTATAGGCAATCATGTCGAGAACTTTGTTTGAATAGCCCCATTCATTGTCATACCAAGCAACCAACTTAACGAAGTGGTCGTTGAGCATGATACCGGCAGCGGCATCAAAGATTGAAGTTCTTGGGTCGCCAACGAAATCTGTTGATACGACTGCGTCTTCTGTATAGCCGAGGATGCCTTTCAGTTCGTTTTCAGAGGCTTTCTTGACAGCGGCCTTAATTTCATCGTAAGTTGTCGCTTTTTCGAGGCGGCAGGTGAGGTCAACGACAGATACGTCAAGAGTCGGGACGCGGAATGACATGCCGGTGAGTTTGCCTTTGAGGGAAGGTATAACTTTTGTTACAGCTTTTGCTGCGCCGGTTGAAGACGGGATGATGTTGCCTGCGGCAGCACGACCGCCGCGCCAGTCTTTCATTGAAGGACCGTCAACGGTTTTCTGTGTCGCTGTTGTGGCGTGTACTGTTGTCATAAGACCTTCCACCAGTCCGAAGTTTTCGTGGATGACCTTTGTCAGCGGAGCAAGGCAGTTTGTCGTGCAAGATGCGTTTGAAATGATAGGCTGTCCTGCATATTCAGTATTGTTGACACCCATGACAAACATTGGGGTATCGTCTTTTGAAGGTGCTGACATGATGACGCGTTTTGCTCCGGCGCGAAGGTGTGCTTCGGCTTTCTCCGCTGTGAGGAAAAGACCTGTTGATTCCACAACGTATTCAACGCCAACTTCGTCCCATTTCAAGTTTGCAGGGTCTTTTTCTGCTGTGACGCGAATGCTTTTCCCATTGACAACCAATTTGCCGTCTTTCACTTCAATAGTGCCTTTGAATTGGCCGTGAACAGAATCATAACGAAGCATATATGCCATATAATCGACATCCAACAAATCGTTAATTGCGACCACTTCGAGGTCGTCTCTTTCAACTGATGCACGGAAAACCAACCGCCCGATGCGGCCAAAACCGTTAATACCAACTTTAATTTTTTTCATAATCTTTTGTTTTTTAATACGTTATATTTTTACTTTCAAACTTGCAAAAATACAAGAAATTTTAATAGAGTTGGCATTTAAAATACATAATTATTGTAAAAGCCCAATTTGGAAAGTGAAATTTATCGGAATCCTTCCCTTTAGTCTTGTAATTTAGTATCACGTGTTACAATATTATCATTTTCGTCATATTCAACTTCTGTGGCAATACTGTTATCCAAATTAAAAGCATTTCCATTAAGAGCATCTTTAACTGCTAATATAATTTGTCTGACTACATTTTTAGGATTCTTATTGTAAGTTTCAGAATCAATCTTAAATTCTCTATACGGCACTTTTGTTGGGATATGTCCATATTCATTTAATGCGACATAAATGCTAATATTGGTATTATTATCGGGAAAGTTGTTCCCATTCGCATTATGGTCTGACAATCTTAATGAAAAGATGCCGTTTGGTAAAATATAGTCTGCATAATTAGAACCACCTATATATCTCAAGTTCAAGAGTTTTCTAATATCAATCAAAGCACTTTTCCATCCATTACTATAATTGATTTCAAAATCACCATTTTCAAATTTTCTTATTTTTGCTAATATTGGTATTAGATTTTTTATTAACTTCGCAGCCGAATTCTTTGAGGCACGTGCTGTATCGGTAGGGCTACTCGTGATAGAAGAATTAACATTGTCTGATGGGGAGTCCGAATTGGATGGCCCGCTCCCCA
>JAGCRI010000185.1 GCA_017964755.1 Bacteroidales bacterium
ACAATTACTATTATATCAATGTCAACCGATCCTGATGCTTACGCAGGATACGGCCCGTACACTCCGGGATTCATCAAAGTCCCTTACAACGACATTCCTGCTTTGGAAAAAGCTCTGGAAGACCCCAATGTCGCCGGTTTCCTCGTAGAACCTATCCAAGGCGAGGCTGGAGTTTATGTTCCTGAAGACGGCTATCTTAAAAAAGCATCAGAACTCTGCAAAGCTAAGAACGTGCTTTTCATCGCTGATGAGGTCCAGACAGGTATTGCCCGTACAGGACGTATGTTGGCATGCGACCACGAAGATGTACGTCCCGACATCCTTATCCTTGGTAAGGCTCTCTCAGGCGGTACAATGCCGGTGTCGGCCGTCCTCGCTGATGACGACATCATGCTTTGCATTAAGCCTGGTGAACATGGCTCGACATTCGGCGGCAACCCGATTGCCTGCAAGGTGGCTATCGCTGCCCTTGAAGTCGTTCAGGAAGAGAATCTGGTGGAAAAAGCCGCTTATCTTGGTAAGATTTTCCGCGAAGAAATTGGAAAGATAAAGAGCGACATGATTGAACTCGTGCGCGGCAAGGGACTCCTCAATGCTGTAGTAATCCGTCCGAAGAACGGGTTTGAGGCTTGGGACGTCTGCGAAAAGATGAAAGAACTCGGCGTGCTCGCCAAACCGACACACCAGCACATCATCCGCTTCGCTCCGCCATTGGTCATCACCGAAGCCGAACTCAGAGAAGCTATTGAACTGATAAAGAAAGCCATTCTTTCTTTCGAATAACAGAATTAATTTTGTCACGTCAATAACCCCCTGATGAGGTCGAAACTTATAAAGCCGTTTTGGATATTATATTGCGCCGGCGTGCTGTGCGTCTTCTTGATTTTTTTCATGATTTCGCACGGCTGGCTCGGTTTCATGCCCTCCTTCGAAGAATTGGAGAACCCAAAGACGAACCTCGCCACTGAAGTCTATTCCGTTGACGGGAAGCTTTTGGGAAAATACTACATCGAAAACAGGACAAACTGCAAGTATTCTGAAATATCCGAAAATCTTATCAATGCGCTTATAGCAACTGAGGATGCACGTTTTTATGAGCATTCGGGAGTTGATGTGCGCGCATTGCTAAGGGTCGGCATGGGGGTGTTGACTTTTCACCATAAGGGCGGCGGAAGTACAGTTTCACAGCAACTCGCAAAAAACCTGTTCCCACGTGACCCCAACGCAAGCAAAATCAAGCTGGTGCTCACTAAATTCAAGGAATGGGTTGTGGCGGCACGTCTTGAACGCAGCTACTCCAAAAACGAGATTCTCGCCATGTATTTCAACACGGTGGATTTCGGGAGCAATTCGCTCGGTGTGAAGTCGGCGGCGGCCACCTATTTTGCGAAAACCCCTGCAGAACTCTCTGTGGAGGAGGCGGCGATGCTCGTGGGAATGCTCAAGGCACCGACACGCTACAGCCCGCGCCGCAATCCTGAAAACGCCCTTACAAGGCGCAACGTGGTGCTCGCTCAGATGGAGAAGTACAAGTACCTCTCAGCCGAACAGTGCGACTCAATCCAGCAGCTGCCTATTGACATATCGCGTTATAAAACGCAGACGCATATTTCCGGCCTCGCCACTTATTTCAGGGAGTACCTCAGACTTTACCTGAATGACTGGTGTAAGACTCATCCTAAAGATGACGGCACTTTTTACGACATTTACCGTGACGGTCTGAAAATCTACACTACGATAGACTCCCGCATGCAAAAACATGCTGAAGAAGCTGTGCGCGAGCATGTGAGCGAATATCTGCAGCCCATGTTTTTCGACCATTGGAAAGGTTATAAGAATGCCCCGTTTTATCGCATTACAGAAGAGGAGACAGAACGTATTCTGAAATCTGCGATAAAGCGTAGCGACAGGTATCAGCAGATGAAGGCAGATGGAGCTTCTGAGGCTGAGATACAGGCCGCTTTCTTGAAGAAGGTGCCCATGAAATTGTACGCCGGCCCTAACAAACCGCTGAAAGACACAGTGATGTCCCCGCTGGATTCCATCCGCTATATGAAGTCGTTCCTTCAGTGCGGACTTATGGCGGTCGAGTCGAATACGGGATTGGTAAAAGCTTACGTGGGCGGCACCGACTATGAATATTTCCAATTTGACCATGTCAAGTTGTCGAAACGCCAGGTCGGATCTACTTTCAAACCATACGTATATACTGTGGCTATGCAGTCAGGCGAATATGACCCTTGCACGGAGGTCCCGAACATACCTGTAACATTCGCACCCGGTGACTGGGGAGTGATTGAAGCGTGGACACCAAGAAATTCAGGTTATCCTGAAGATGAAGGGAAAATGCTTCCGCTTAAAAAGGCGCTTGCACATTCGTTGAACCAAGTGTCAGCGTATATCATGAAGCAGTTCGGCCCGCAGGCGGTTGTTGACCTTGTCCACAACATGGGTATGACTTCTGACATTCCGGCCGTTCCCGCTATCTGTCTCGGCGCATGCGAGTTGAGCCTTTATGAACAGGTGGGCGCCATAAACTGCTTCCCGAACAAAGGCGTTTATGTTGAGCCAATATTCATCACAAAGATATGCGATAGGGAAGGGAATGAGATAGCGAAATTCACGCCGAAGACGAATGAGGCTATAGACGAAAGCACAGCATACAAGACAGTGCGTCTGATGCAGGGTGTTGTTGACTATGGTACCGGCTGGAGTCTCCGCGGCGCCAAATATCAGCTTTCGTTCCCGTTGGGCGGCAAAACCGGTACAACTGACAACCAGTCTGACGGCTGGTTCGTGGGCTATACTCCAGTGCTGACTTGCGGAGTGTGGGTCGGTTGTGAAGACCGCGCCGCACATTTCCGCTCTACTGCATTAGGTCAAGGTGCGCGTACGGCGTTGCCTGTTTTCGCCCTTTTTATGAAAAAATGCTATTCCGATCCCGAATTGCCATATCATAAGATGTTGGACAACCCCGAAAAATACCCTGGCCGCGACTTCGTCCGTCCTGACAAATTCACAGGGGATGAAAACGGCTGCAACGAAAACAGACAAAACAGAAAAAAATTGGATTTCGACTGATTTTTCCTTATTAAAGCTATTAAATTGAACAAATTTAGAGTATTTTTGTTTTTTATACAATTTTATTAAAAAAACTGCGTTATTCAAACTGAAAATTAAAAATTTAAAAGATATTATAAACTTTTGAAATATTATATGATGAAAACAACGAGAAACAGAATTATGCTGGTTGAAGACAGCCAGAATCTTCGCATGGTATTGAAAGATTATTTTGAAATGCTTGATTTTCAAGTAAACGATTTCAATGATGGGAATGCAGCCCTTGACTCATTCCGCAAAGAGGGTTATGATATTTGTGTCCTTGATATCATGATGCCAGGTAAGGATGGGTTTACACTTATGCAGGACATTCACAAGATAAATCCTCAGATGCCTGTGATACTGGTAACCAGCAAACAGAGCAAGGAAGACAAGATCAAGGGCTTCAAACTCGGTTGCGACGACTACGTCATCAAACCGTTCAGCACCGAAGAGCTGACATTGCGCATTAAGGCGGTTTTGCGCCGTACACAAAATACGGCAGTCAAGTCGAGACCGTTGTATGAAGAGCGTATTTATGTAATCGGCAATTACACGTTCGACTACAGCGCAATGGAACTCAGACACCCAAAAGCCACACGCTACCTCACCCGCAAAGAGGCCGAGCTGCTCCGTCTCTTCTGTGAGTACAAGAACAAGCTCCTCACCCGCGAGACGATACTCCGCGAAGTATGGGGCGATGAGGACTACGCTGTGGGCAGAAGTATGGACGTGTTCCTTACGAAGCTGCGCTCATATCTCAGCCTTGACGAGGTGCCGGAAGAACACATTAACAAGAATGGGGGACGCCACAACAAGTATGAACCCGGTTATGAACCCGATGTGCAAATTGTCAATGTTCACGGTACCGGTTTCATTCTGAAAGTTAAGGAAAATAACTAACCGGAATTATTTATAAAGACCTTTTTTAAGGTCTTTTTTTGCTTATTTATAAGAACAACATTATTAAACATTGATATTTATGAAAGGATTGAACGAATATATTGAGGCTAATAAAGACCGTTTCCTTGATGAGCTGTTTTCTCTCTTGAGAATACAGTCGATAAGTTCGCAGGAGAGCCATAAGAATGATATGGTGGCGTGTGCAAATCGCTGGCGTGAGCTTATCTTGGCCGCCGGCGCTGACAAGTGCGAAGTTATGCCTACTGCCGGAAACCCTGTAGTTTATGCTGAGAAAATTATATCTCCGTCAGCTCCAACAGTTCTCGTATATGGCCATTATGATGTTATGCCTGTTGACCCTGAGGAGTTGTGGAATACCAAGCCTTTTGAACCCGTTATAAAGGATGGTAAAATTTGGGGACGCGGCGCCGATGACGACAAGGGGCAGTCTTTTATGCACGCAAAGGCTTTCGAGTTTATGGTAAAGACAAACCAGCTCCCTTGCAATGTGAAATTCATGCTTGAGGGTGAGGAGGAAATCGGTAGCGGCAGCTTGTACGGCTTTTGCGAAGAACATAAGGAGCTGCTTAAGGCTGACGTTATTCTCGTGTCGGATACGAGTATGATAGCTCCCGACAAACCGTCAATCACTGTAGGGCTGCGTGGGCTCACATATTTGGAAGTATCTGTTACAGGTCCGAACAAGGATCTTCATTCAGGCATTTTTGGCGGGGCGGTGGCGAACCCGATAAATGTGCTTTGCCAGATGATAGCCTCTCTGACAAATGACAAAAATGAGATTGCGATACCTCATTTTTATGATGACGTGCTTGTCGTTTCGGCTGAGGAGCGCGCTCTGATGGCGAAGGCACCATTCGATTTGCAGGCATACAAGGCAGCCATTGACGTGGAGGAACTTCACGGCGAGGAGGGCTATTCAACCATTGAGCGCACTGGCATCCGACCGACTTTGGATGTGTGCGGAATTTGGGGCGGATACACCGGCGAGGGCTCAAAGACGGTGCTCCCGTCTCAAGCTTTTGCCAAAATATCTATGCGACTTGTTCCAAACCAGAAGTCTGAAGACATTGCCAATCTTTTTAAAAAGCACTTTGAGTCTATCGCTCCGAAATGCGTAAAGGTTGAAGTCAAACCGTGCCACGGCGGCGAGGCCTACGTTGCCCCGATAGACATGCCTGCTTACAAGGCTGCCGAAAAGGCATTCGTGACAACTTACGGCAAGCAGCCAATCCCGACACGTAGCGGAGGCAGTATTCCGATTGTTGCCGGCTTTGAGCGCATACTCGGACTGAAATCAATACTCATGGGCTTCGGCCTCGCTGAAGACGCAATACATTCTCCCAACGAGAGTTACCCGTTGTTCAATTTCTTCAAGGGAATTGAAACCATACCTTATTTTTATGAAAACTTCGCTGAATTGATGAAATAATATCTATAAGATATGAGACGCCGTCTGCTGTTCACTCTTGCCTCAGTGCTCATTGTTGCCTCCATAGTTTTGGTTATAGGTATCGTAATGCTCTATTCTCAGGCTGAGAAACAGCAGGCTAACATCTTTGACGGGGAGGTGCAGCGCGCCGGCTATAACGCTGTTGACAAGATCAGCGGCGTGTTGGAGGGAAACCCACAGTCAGACACTTTGACTATTGCTCCCGATTCCGCAGCAGAAGTCTATTTTCAGAAGTTTGTCAGACAGTATTTGGTTGACACTCTCAATAAACGGCGTGTCGGCTTCGTGAAGGGCGTCATCGACTTTGAGCGCAATGCGGTAATACCGTTGGATACGCTCTTTTATGATACCCTTTGCAGAAATGATCTTTGCAATGTCGTTGCAAAAAAATGGGAGGCTGATATTGATGTGGTTCAATATGGTGAACTTCATTCGTATCCGGTTGCCCATGCAATTACGCTTCCGGTTGAAATGGACAGCACCGTTGTGAGTTTGCTCGACAGGCGTTTCCTTTACCGTGTTATCAAATTGGCGCTGACAGAGCAAGGGGTGGATGCCGATTTCGATTTTGCCGTTTATACTTCCTATAACTCAAAATTCGTTGTGGCACCGCAGCGGACAGCCTATAGCGACATCCTCAAGAGCAAGTATTTTTTCAGACTGAAGAGCAACGAAAAGTTCATAGCACCATATTATCTTATAATATATTTCCCGACAGTGCGCACATATCTCCTTCATAGAATGAGTTTTATTGTCGGAATTATAGCGGTTTTCTTCATTATAATAATGTTTATCGCCGCACTCACACTATTCTCTCTTTATAGGCAGAAGAAAATTGCCGACATAAAGAATGATTTTATCGATAATATGACGCATGAGCTTAAAACACCTATTGCGACAATATCTTTGGCGTGTGATGCTTTTCACAATGAGAATATGCTGGAAGATAAGGAGTCGCGTTTGGCATATATACAAATCATTAAAAATGAGAATACGCGTCTCCAGAATATGGTGACGAACGTTTTGAGGACGGCACAGCTCAGACGCGGACAGATTGTTATGGACATTGCAAAAGTTGACATGCACGAAATCGTGAACCGTGTCGTTGACAGTGTAGCGCTGCAGGTGAAATCGAGAAACGGCTCGATGGAGCTAAAACTTGAGGCCGATAACCCTGTTATCTATGCTGACGGTGAGCATATCCGTAACGTAGTTGTCAATATTGTGGAGAATGCCTTGAAATATTCTCATGACGCTCCGCAGATAACAATTGCCACCCATAATGACGAAAAGCATTTGTTTTTGTCTGTAAAAGATTGTGGTATAGGTATTTCTAAGAAAAACATAAAACATATTTTCGATGATTTCTACCGTGTCCCTACAGGAAACCTTCATGATGTCAAGGGCTACGGGCTTGGATTGAGTTATGTGAAAAAAATTGTATCTTTACACGGCGGTTCTGTCCATGTCAATAGTGAGCAGGGAAAAGGGACCGAATTTATCATTTGTTTACCAATAAAACACAAATAAACTATGGAAAACATAAGATTATTGTTAGCTGAAGACGATGTCAATTTGGGAAAGGTTCTTACCGATACCCTCACAGCTAAGGGCTATTCCGTAAAATATGCCAACAACGGTGAAGTGGCATACGAGCTGTTCACAACGAAAAACCTCAATTTCGACATCTGTCTTATTGATGTCATGATGCCGCTTAAAGATGGTTTTACCCTTGTGAAGGAAATTCGCAAGTTGGACAAGAAAATTCCGGTTATCTTTTTGACAGCAAAGACATTGCAGCAGGATATGATTGAAGGTCTGAATATAGGTGCTGACGATTATATAACGAAGCCGTTTGACATGAATGTCCTTGAAGCCCGTTTGCAGGCGGTGCTTCGCCGCACCAAACAGAACCCTGAAAATACGCAGACAGTGTTCCAGCTGGGTGACATCACTTTCGACTCCAACCGGCAGACCCTTTTGGTGCAGGGGAAAGAGAAAAAACTGACGACACGCGAGACTGAAGTCCTGCTGATGCTGATACAGAACAAAAATGAGGTGTTGGAACGCGGCTATGCACTCAAGAAAATTTGGGGTGACGACAGCTTCTACAATGCACGCAGCATGGATGTCTATATCACAAAACTCCGCCGCTACTTTAAGGATAACCCGTCTGTACAGATTGTCAATATTCACGGGATCGGTTTCAAACTTGTAATATAGAATCTGGAAATTCAGTCGTGACATTTTATGGCGGGACAATTTCTGTTTGTCTATGACCTGTTATTGAACAGCGGTGCTCTGAGTCACCTGTGTGCTCTTTCGGATGTTGCTTTTTCTTCACTTGGAAAGGTATGCAATGCGCATTTGCCTGATTACGCCTTTTGCTGGAATAGAAAGGCCGCTGATTCTGAATATGGTGTGGCTAATATTGCCGGTAAAAGAAATGCAAGACAGCATGATGTGTGGGGAACTGTTTTTTCTGTCGGAGAAGATGATTTTCAGAAACTTGGGAAAAATATCATTACTGGTTCATCATGCAGGATGATTGAGGCGGCGGCGATTTCAGATTCCGGCAGCCGACTTAATGTCTCAACATATATTGCGGAGCCTTGTGCCGATGTGGTGTGGGCATTTCCAACGGGGTCATACTTTGGGGCTTTGCTGGAGGGTGGCCGCGCGCAGGGATTGCCAGACGACTATCTGCAGTATCTTGAAAGAGTTACTCCGGTGTCTGATTTCGTGCCTTTTAAAGGTGATTCCCGCAAAAAGACAGTCATTTATTCAGGTACTGGGGTTACGGGGCGCACGCTGAAATATTGGCAGAATATATTTTCAGAGCACGATTTGGGTGCGCTTGACATTCTCGATGGCAGCAAGTATGCTGATACAGAGCTTACAAGCTATGACCTTGCAATTTTGCCTGGTGGTGACAGTCGGGAGATGTGTGCCGGTTTGGGAACGGGTGGCGTTAGGGCGCTTCGTGAATATGTGGCAGGCGGTGGCAAGTTGCTCGGAGTCTGTGCCGGGGCATACGCAGTGTCGCACCAGTTGCCGCAGTACCTTGCTATCAGTCCTGTCGTCATCGTTGACTATCCGCATGCACACAGGGGTACGGGAACTCCCAGAGTCGTTTTTAACGAAGCAGGTCATTCGTTGTTTGGTGTCGGGGTAGGGGAGCGGCATCCGTTCTTTTATTACAACGGCCCTGTCCCTCTTGAAAAACAGCTTGAAAACTGTTATGATTATCAGGTTCTGGCTACGTATTGCGATGAGTTGAGGCAGCCCGAAGGCGAGCCTGACACCATGGTGGGGTGGCCTGCGGCGTGGCGTAACAGATATGGGCGCGGTGAAGTTTTCGCCGTCAGCCCGCATATTGAACAAACAGCTGGAAAAGAGCATATTATGGCTCATTTCATTAACTCTATCCTGAAAAGGGATTTATTCGGATAAAAATTGTATGTTTGCAAATCAAATTATAAATAAAATTAATCATGACCAAAAAAGGTAAAGTAATAGCTTGGATAAGCGGTATCGTAGTTGTTCTTCTGTTGGTTGGAACAGGAATATTCTGGTTTAAGTACTATTTTGTATTTGCTGAAGGCGTAAAAGCCGGGGAACTGAACAGGTTCACTTATAAAGGATATGTTTTCAAGACTTACGAAGGCAGGCTTATACAGGCAGGGTATAATTCGGATAACACAAACGGGACAATCCAATCAAACGAGTTCGAGTTCTCCGTTGAAGACGAAGCGGTCGCCGACAAGCTGATGCTCAGCACGGGGAAAACGGTGGAATTGCATTATAAAGAGTATAAAGGTGCGTTACCATGGCGCGGAATGCAGCGTTTTGTCGTGGATTCTGTCATAACAGTAACGCCGTCACACAATTCTGCCGGGGTGCCGTTGTTATAAAATCCACTACTGTTTTATACCAAATAAAAAAAGCACTTGCAAATCTGTAAGTGCTTTTTTTCAGTGTCTCCGCAGGGATTCGAACCCTGGACCCATTGATTAAGAGTCAATTGCTCTACCAGCTGAGCTACGGGGACTTTTGAGGCTGCAAAAATACAAAAAATCTTCTAATAATTTCAGGCGGCCAGAAAAATTTTCCTTAAAAAAGTTAATAAACTGAAAATCAGGTAGATAAAATTGTAAGAGAATATACTATGAATGCTGCTGAATGGATTATCGTATCTGCTTTTTTTGTATTTTTGCAATTTTAAAAACGGAAAGGAAAAATGATAACTTTTATAAAGGGCAGGTTGGTTGAGAAGAATCCCGCATATATTGTGGTTGACACAGCTGGCGGTGTGGGCTATTTGGTGCATATATCTCTTAACACATACGCAAAACTACCGGAAGCGGAAGCTGAGGTGCGTCTGCTGACGCATTTTGTGGTTAAGGAGGACGCTCAGACTTTATATGGTTTTAACGATGAGACTGAACGGTCGCTATTCCGGCTTCTGATTTCTGTGAACGGCATTGGCCCAAATACAGCGATAATTATCCTTTCGGCATTGAGCCCTTCCGAACTTGCTGAGGCTGTGGCTTCTGAAAACGTCCGCCTAATTCAGTCTGTGAAAGGTATCGGTGCCAAAACAGCGCAGCGGCTCGTCATTGATTTGAAGGATAAGGTTGGCAAACTGCAAATTTCTTCAGATAAAATTTCATCTTCTAACAATAATAACAAAAATGAAGCGTTAAGTGCATTGGTCTCTCTTGGTTTTGGCAAAAACCAGGTCGAGGCTGTGTTGGATAAGA
>JAGCRI010000186.1 GCA_017964755.1 Bacteroidales bacterium
CCAGTATTTGATGTGGTTTTAGTACTTAATTGAATTCCTGAATAAGAATAATTTAACGCTCGATAATATACAGGATTATTGCTGTTAGATGAATTTACTGTACAACTCCAAAAATATGCTTCACTATTAAGATTAGAATATGTGAAAGTATTACTTGAGCCACACGGAGAAGTATTCCAATAAGTGATTAAATAGCCTGCAGGAATTGCAGAAAAACCGCTCGTATTGAATCCAGTAACGTCATATTGGCAGTATCCTGGTGCAAATGAATTACTTTGATATGCAGTCCAATATTGTGGTGCAGCAAGCCTTTTCGCCATAGAACCTCTATAACCTGAAGAATTGCAGTTTACATCAATGCCAGGCTCAACATAATTCTCAAGTTCGCACCATTCCACATTACTCGGTACATGCCAGCCTGAAGGACAAATTCCTTGAATCCCACTTGGATTATTTGTAGATGAACCAGCTCCGTTCATAACTGCCGCCCATGAATATAACAAACCACGCAAATGGACATTTGTAGTATCATCGTTGTACATATAGCAATTTTTGAATGTACCGCAAGGTAACGAAGTCGTGCAAGTTGAAGTTGTTTGCAATGAAATAACAGCACCATTGCTATAGTGTGTGGTTCGGAGGTTCTCTTTCATCCAGCATTGTGCTCCGATATAAATGGTTTGGTAAACATTCCCGTCGTAATCCGTTACAGTGCCGCAATGAACAGGCGTGGTGAATTTTATCGGGTTGCCGTAACTTGTCCCTATAGAGTTGGTTGCGTATGCGCGAACATAGTATGTTGTGCCTGAAACCAGACCGGTGCCCTTACTGATAAACGTGTCGATGCTTGTGCCGTCTGTGGTATAGCTGTTGCCAAGCGAAGGATTCGGGCTCGTACTCCAGCATACGCCGCTTGCAATGACGCCGGTGCTGCCGGCACTGGTTATGTGGCACTGTACAAGCATTGTGCGCCCTGTAATGTCATATACGGTGTCTGTTACCACTGTCGGAGGATTGCCAAGGGTGCCGCTACTATTACCCCATGTGGGGACATTGTTGTTGCCCATTATTAGAGACTGTCCCGGCAACCCTGCTGGAACAATGCTCCAGTCATTACCTGTCCAATACAAAATGTCGCCAGGATTGCTACCGACAGGTCTGTTTGCCAAGTGATAATAATCGGAACTATCGGCGTAGGCGGTTTTGCCGGAATAAAAGGCGTATGGTACTGTAATAAGCTGCTGTGTGCCAGTTATGGTGTAATTGCTGCCACCGGCCGGATCAATTTCACTTTTCAGGAAATAATCATCGGCGGCCCAGTCAATGTTGGCGAACACGCTGCCAGGCGTTGGCGTTCCCGTACCGACTTGCACACTTGCCAAACCGTTGGTATTGGTTGTGGTAACGTGTGTCTCTTCATAAACGGGCAATCCGTTCGGATTTGTCGCAAGAATGCTGATTTTCATCCCAACATGCTGATTGACAACAAGTTCGTTGTTTACATCGCGTACAACCACCTGATAAGTCATCTTTTCTGGCGGAACTTGAGCGGATAAAACAGAAACAATAATGGAAACTAAAGCACAAAGTATTGTTTTTTTCATAACGTTAAAATTGTGCGACAAAGATATAAAAAATAACTTTTATCCGTGCAGATTCGTGTTTTTGCAATAAACAAAAAGAGCTGCAGCACGACAATATCATTCTTAAAAATAAACAAATAAGAGCCGCAGCGTGCCACGGCTCTATAATATCATCATCTATCTCCTATTTCCTAACTCCTATCTCCTTTTAATTCTTTATACAGCGGACAGAAAATGCGAAATTGTTACTATAAGTATTTGTCATTTGTTTTGTGCTTAATTGTATTCCTGAATATGAATAATTTAATGCACGATAGTAAACAGAATTATAACTCCCAGCTGAATTTATTGTACAACTCCAAAAATATGCTTCACTATTAAGATTGTAGTAATTAGAACCATTACCTGAATTACATCCACTATAATTCCAAACTGATTGCAAATATCCGGATGGGATTGCAGAAAAGCCGCTTGTATTAAAACCAGCTGTATCGTATTGACAGTATCCCGGAGCAAAAGAATTACTTTGATAAGCATCCCAATATATAGGAGCAGCCATTTTTTTTGCCATTGAACCTCTATATCCTGTTGAGTTACAATTCACATCTATTCCTGGCTCAACGTAATTCTCAAGTTCACACCATTCCGCATTACTCGGCACATGCCAACCTGAAGGACATATTCCCTGTATTCCACTCGGATTATTGGTTGAAGACCCGGCTCCATTCATCACAGCTGCCCAAGAATAAAGCAAACCTCGTGTTGCAACATTAGAATGGTTATCCCCATATTCATAATAATATTGATACGCATTATATGGAAAATCAGAAGTGCAAGTTGATGCGGTTTGTTTCGTTATTGTCGCGCCGTTGCTGTAGTGTGTGGTTTTCAAGTTTTCTTTCATCCAGCACTGCGCACCAATATAGATGGTCTGGTAAACATTCCCGTCGTAATCTGCTACGGTACCGCAATGAACAGGCGTGGTGAACTTAATAGGATTGCCGTAACTCGTTCCAACTGAGTTGGTTGCGTAGGCGCGTACATAATATGTGGTGCCTGAAACCAAACCTGTACCTTTGCTTATGAACGTGTCAATACTTGTACCATCAGTGGTATAACTGTTTCCAAGTGAGGGATTCGGGTTCGTGCTCCAACAAACGCCGCTGGCAATGACACCGGTGCTGCCGGCATTGGTGATATGGCACTGCACAAGCATTGTGCGCCCTGTGATGTCAAAAACCGTATCTGTGAAAACCGTGGGTGCAATGCTATTTAACATATTGGGATTTGTTGTCCACGAAAGGCCGTTGCTCTGTGCGGTGAGCACCTGGCCCGGAGTGCCGACCGGCAAAATACGCCATGTGGAATCTGTCGGATCCCAGTAGAGAATATCACCTGCATTACTACCTATAGGACGATTGCCGAGATGGTAGAAATCTGAGCTGTCGGCATACAAAGACTCCTTCGCCAAAAAAGCGTAGGGCACTGTTACCAATTGCTGCGCCCCCTCAATGGTGTAGTTTGAACCTCCGGTAGGGTCAATTTCACATTTCACAAAATAATCATCTGCTTTCCAGTCAATATTGGCGAAAACACTGCCCGGATTAGGCGTGCCCGTTCCAATTTGCAAGGTTAACAACGCATTAGCGTTTGTAGCTGCAGTGTGCGTTTCCGAATAAACTGCATTACCATTTGGTGACGTCTTCAAAATACTGATTCTAATACCAATCTGCTGGTTAACAACCAATTCGTTATTGGCATCACGCACCACTGTCTGATAACTCATTTTCTCCGGCGGGACTTGAGCTCTTAAAACTGAAATTCCCCAAAGAGCTACAACTGCAAAAAGTATTGTTCGTTTCATATCAATAAAATTTTCTGATTTCTATCTGCTAACTCCTAATTCCTAATTCTTTATGCATCGCACAGAATAGGCATAATAAGTACTGGTTGACGTATAATTATTAATTCTTGTAGATAATTGTATTCCTGATGATGAATAACTGATTGACCTATAATAAACAGGATTGTAACTTCCACCAGAATTTAATGTACAACTCCAAAAATATGCCTCAGTATTTATGCTTGAAAATTTAACTGAATTATTACTGGAATAGCAGTCTGAATAATATACGTAAGTACTCATATAACCCGAAGGAATTGCTGAGAAACCGCTTGTATTAAATCCCGTAGCATCATATTGCCAATATCCTGGAGCGAAAGAATTACTGGAATACCCCGTCCAATATTGTGGTGCTGCGAGGCGTTTCGCCATAGAGCCACGATACCCCGTTGAATTGCAATTCACATCAATTCCGGGTTCAACATAGTTTTCAAGTTCGCACCATTCAGCGTTGCTCGGCACATGCCAACCTGAAGGACAAATGCCCTGAATGCCGCTTGGATTATTGGTTGATGACCCCGCTCCGTTCATCACAGCTGCCCAAGAATAAAGCAAACCGCGGGTTGCAACGTATGAACTATCATCTTTATACTGATAATAATTCTTATTCGTTCCCATCGGATATGTTGAAGTACAAGTTGAGGCATTTGTATATGGGGTCTGCTTTGTTATTGCCGCACCATTGCTGTAGTGTGTGGTTCTTAGGTTCTCTTTCATCCAGCATTGCGCTCCGATATAAATGGTTTGGTAAACATTGCCATCCCAATCGGTTACGGTGCCGCAATGAACAGGCGTGGTGAACTTAATAGGATTACCGTAACTTGTTCCTACAGAGTTAGTTGCGTATGCACGAACATAGTATGTAGTGCCGGAAACAAGTCCCGTACCTTTGCTTACGAAAGTGTCGATACTTGTGCCATCAGTGGTGTAGCTGTTTCCAAGCGAAGGATTAGCGTTGGTGCTCCAACAAATGCCGCTTGCAATGACGCCTGTGCTGCCGGCATTGGTGATGTGGCACTGCACAAGCATTGTGCGCCCTGTGATGTCATAAACGGTGTCGGTAACAACTGTGGGTGGGTCGCTGTTAAGTAAAGCAGGATTTGATATCCAACTCAAACCGCCGTTGTTCGATGTGAGCACTTGCCCCTGCTGGCCGAGCGGGAGAATATGCCACGATGTGTCACTGCTGTCCCAGTATAGAATATCGCCATTATTCGTGCCGACAGGACGGTTTGAAATTTGGTTGTAATCGACGAACGCAGTGGTGCCGCTATGGAAAGCGTAAGGCACGGTTATTAGCTGCTGAGTGCCTGTTATCGTGTAGTTGGAGCCGCCAACGGGGTCAATCTCGCTTTTCAGGTAGTAGTCTCCCCCGCCCCAGTCTATCGCCGAAAAATCGCTGCCAGGGGTTGGTGTCCCCGTTCCGACTTGTATTGAAAGCAAAGCGTTTGTGTTGGTCGCCGCATTGTGCGTCTCTTCATATATCGCCAACCCGTTAGGACTATTTGCCAAAATTGAAATCTTCACCCCAACCTGTTGGTTCGTAACCAACTCGTTGTTATTATCCCTCACTACAACCTGATATGTCATCTTCTGCGGCGGCACTTGAGCACTTAAAACTGATATCCCGAAAAGAAATACAACTGCAAAAAGTATTGTTTGTTTCATATCAATAAAAATTTTTCTAACTTCTAATTCCTAACTCCTATCTCCTAATTTTTCACACAACGTACACTCATAGCGTAATAATTATATACGGTTCCATAAGTTGTATATGAGGAATTAAGACACACACCTGAAGAACTATGTGAAAGAATTCTATAATTAACAGGATTATACGATGTGCTATTTGTAGTACAACTCCAAAAATATGCATAATTATTTAAATCCTCGTACTGCGCAGTACAACTGCCAGCCGAACCGGAATAATATGTATTCAACCTGCCACACGGAATAGCAGAAAACCCGCTTGTGTTAAATCCTGAGATATCATAATGCCAATATCCAGGTGCGAAAGAATTACTTTGATATGATGACCAATATTGAGGCGCAGATAATTTTTTAGCCATAGATCCCCGATAGCTATATGTACCACAATTAACGTCAATTCCTGGTTCAACATAATTCTCAAGTTCGCACCATTCCGCATTGCTCGGCACATGCCAACCAGAAGGACAAATGCCTTGAATACCACTCGGATTATTGTTTGATGAGCCTGCCCCATTCATTACAGCCCACCAAGAATACAATAATCCCCTATCGGCTGTTATTAGTGTATCATTGTTGTAATCATAATAAAATTTATTAGAACTGATAGGATATGTAGAGGCTCCATTTCCTGAAGAAGGTATCATTTTTGTCATCGCTGCCCCATTGCTGTAATGTGTGGTTTTGAGGTTCTCTTTCATCCAACATTGAGCCCCTATATATATGGTTTGGTAAGTATTACCGTCCCAATCGGTTACGGTGCCGCAGTGTTCTGGCGTGGTGAACTTAATTGGATTACCGTAACTTGTCCCTATTGAGTTAGTTGCGTATGCACGCACATAGTAGGTTGTGCCAGAGACCAACCCTGTTACTTTGCTTATGAATGTATCAATACTCGTGCCGTCTGAAGTATAGCTGTTGCCAAGTGATGGGTAAGGATTTGTGCTCCAGCAGACACCGCTTGCAATTACACCCGTACTGCCCGGATCAACAATGTGGCATTGTACAAGAGAGGTACGACCCGTGATGTCAAAAACAGTGTCTGTGACAATTACTGGCGGATTACCTAATGTCCCATTCACATTAGCCCATGAAGGTATGTTGTTGTTACCCATCACAAGTGTCTGCCCCGGAAGACCGGCAGAGACAATACTCCAGCCGTTGCCGTCCCAATATAACAAATCGCCGGGATTGCTGCCCACAGGTTTGTTGTCGAGGTTGTTGTAGTCGAAATACCCTGTCGTGCCGCTGTAAAAAGCGTAAGGCACTGTCAAAAGCTGTTGTGTACCCGTAATAGTATAACTGTTGCCTCCGTTCGGATCTATCTCGGATTTTAGGTAGTAATCGTGGTTGCCCCAGTCAATGTCAGCCAAGTTGGTGCCGACCAAAAGCGTTCCCGTGCCGATTTCCACTGTGGCTAACGCCTGTGCGTTGGTTGTCGCCGTGTGGGTCTCTTCAAAAACCTTGACCCCGTTCAGATTGTCTTCCAAAATTGATATTCTGATACCAATAGTCTGATTAACAACAAGTTCGTTATTGGCATCACGTACCACTGTCTGATAACTCATTTTTTTTGGCGGCGCCTGCGCACTTAAAACTGAAATCCCGAAAAGTACTGCAACTGCAAAAAATATCGTTTGCTTCATATTAATAAAATTATTTTCTAACTCCTATCTCCTAACTTCTATTTCCTTATTTGCGAATTATCGCTGATTAATTTTTTATGCAACGGACAGAAAAAGCATAATTTGCATTACTATAAGAATATGTCGTTATTTTTGTTGACAATTGAATCCCTGAATATGAATAATTCATTGACCTATAATAAACAGAATTATTACTTTCACCAGATTTTATAGTACAACTCCAAAAATATGAATCCGTATTAATGCTTGAAAAGGAATAGTAATTTGATGAACTACTCCCCGAAGACGTATAAGAAGTATAATTAAAATAACCTGCCGGTATAGCAGAAAAACCACTCGTATCAAAACCTGTTGGGTCGGAATGCCAATACCCTGGAGCAAATGAATTGCTTGAATATGTATTCCAATATAATGGTGCTGCCAAACGTTTAGCCATAGAACCTCTATAACCTGTAGAATTACAGTTAACATCAATTCCCGGCTCAACATAATTTTCGAGTTCGCACCATTCAGCATTGCTCGGCACATGCCATCCAGAAGGACAAATCCCTTGAATGCCGCTCGTATTATTAGTTGAAGCGCCAGCACCGTTCATTACCGCTCCCCATGAATAAAGCAAACCTCGTGTTTGTATGTACGAACTATCATTATTATAAATGTAAAATAATTTGTTAGCTCCCATTGGAGCCGTACTTACATTTGTTGATGGGGTTGACAACGAAATCTTCGCTCCGTTGCTGTAATGAGTGGTCTTCAGATTTTCTTTCATCCAGCACTGTGCTCCGATATAGATGGTATTATATACATTTCCGTCATAGTCGGTTACGGTGCCGCAGTGAACAGGCGTTGTGAACTTTATCGGGTTGCCGTAACTTGTTCCAACTGAGTTGGTTGCGTAAGCGCGCACATAGTATGTAGTACCGGAGACCAAGCCGGTGCCCTTGCTTATGAACGTGTCGATGCTTGTGCCGTCTGTGGTGTAATTGTTTCCGAGAGAAGGATTGGGATTCGTGCTCCAGCACACACCGCTTGCGATAACACCTGTGCTGCCAGCGTTTGTGATGTGACACTGCACAAGCATTGTGCGCCCCGTAATGTCAAATACAGTGTCTGTCACAACTGTCGGGGCTATGCTGTTGAGCAAACTCTGGTTAGTCGTCCAGCAAAGGCCGTTGTTCTGAGAGGTAAGCACCTGCCCCGGCTGACCGTTTGGCAGAATATGCCACGAAGAATCGGAAGAGTCCCAGTAGAGAATATCTCCCGTAGTATTTCCGTCAGGCGGACGGTTTATAAGATTTTTATAGTCGGAAGTGTCTGAATATAAAGATTTTGCAGAAAAGAAAGCATAAGGGACAGTAACGAGCTGCTGTGTTCCTGCGATGGTGTAATTGTTGTCGTTAGCAGGTGCGATTTCCGCCTTGAGGAAAAAGTCATGATGTCCCCAATCCAACTGTGCAAGAGTTACAGGGAAAACTGATTGGCCGGTTCCAATTACAACTGTCGCAAGTGCATTGGCATTTGTTGTCGGAGTATGCGTCTCCATAAACATTGTCGGACCGTTTGCATTATCTCGCAAAATACTTATACGCAGTCCGATTTGCGCATTTGTCACAAGCTCGTTGTTATTGTCACGCACCACCGTCTGATAAGTCATTTTCTCAGGTGGTTGCTGGGCTGTCAGGAAAGGAACGGCTAATATCAGCAATAAAAAGCATGTAAAAATTCTCTTCATAAAAACTTCTTTTTACTACACTAATCATTTATTTTTATACATTTGCAAATATACAAAATTAAAAGCCATAATATTGTCTAAAATACATAGAATTAATAACAGGAGAATAAAGTTACATTAATTATTACATTTTTTATATAAAAAAGTGAAAATATTGAATCGTTTTTAATTTCAGTGCTGATATTTAGTATTTTAAAACAGGTCCATTTGAAAAGTCGGATTCTTCTATATACAAAAAAAAATATTTTTCAAGGCAATAACATCGTTTTTTTTAACTTTTTTTTGTTCATTTTTGCAACGTCAAAGTTAGCAAAATTAGTAATGACGCAACAAACTAACAATTAGCGTATTTCAAAAAATCGTATAAGAAAAATGATGGCAGGCGAAAACATGGAAGTATCGAAGGACTATAAGCAGGTTTGGAACAACTGTATGAATTTCATAGAAGACAATATAGACCCTGAAGCTTTCCAGAATTGGTTTGTGCCGATAGTTCCCGTAGCCCTTAACAAAGGCACCCTGACTATACAAGTTCCGAGTCCGACTTATTATGAATGTTTGGAAAACAACTATTTCCGTCTTTTAAAATCGGTGATAAAAAAGGAATTGGGGGTGACTGGCAAATTAAAGTATCAGGTTCTGATTCAGAAGACAGGGAAACAGGAGACGGATATGAGCATAAATCTGCCGAGCAGTCCAAAACAGACTGTCGGGAACCCTGCAACGCTTAAGCCAATCAACGTCTATAAGACAGAGAACAAGGATCTGCCAGACCCGTTCATTTTGCCAGGACTTCCGAAGCGCAGGATTCCGACCAACCTGAACAGTTCGATGACTTTCGACAATTTCATTGAGGGCGACTGCAACAGGCTCGTCCGTTCGGCGGGCTGGGCAATTTCAAAGAAGCCCGGTGAAACAGCCTTCAATCCTCTATTCATTTACTCGGAAGCGGGGCTCGGCAAAACTCACATTGCCAACGCCATAGGCAACCAGACAAAAGAGAACTTCCCCGACAAGGTCGTCATTTATGTTAGCGCCGACCTTTTCTACCAGCAGTTTATGGAGGCGATAAAGAACAACAACCGCGATGACTTCCTCTATTTCTACCAGTCGGTTGACATGCTGATAATTGATGACATACAGTTTCTTGGCACAGGCAACAAAGAGAAGACGCAGGAGGCCTTGTTCTACATATTCAACCATTTGCAGCAAAAACGCAAGCAGCTTATAATATGCTCAGACAAATCCCCTGTTGAGATTTCAGGATTTGACCAGAGACTGTTGTCACGTTTCAAATGGGGGTTGGCCGCCGACCTGCAGGTGCCGGATCTTGAAACACGAATCGCCATTTTGAAGAACAAACTTGCAAGCAACGGCGTGGAATTCCCCGATGAAATCGTCAATTACCTCGCACTGCGCGTAACGTCAAACACCCGCGAGCTTGAAGGAGCAATGATCGCCATTCTCGCACAGGCTTCACTAAACCGCAGAAAAATCACTGAAGAGCTTGCAAAAGAGATGATTGACAAATATGTCAAGAGCACTGCGAAGGAAATATCAATAGAATATATCCAAAAGGTTGTTTGCGACTATTTCGCGATAACCATTGACAAGATTAACGCAAACACAAGAAAGCGTGAAATCGTTCAGGCAAGGCAGTTCTGCATGTATTTTGCAAAGAAATACACGAAGATGCCGCTTTCTACGATAGGCAAATTCTGCGGCGACAAGGACCATGCCACCGTCCTGCATTCCTGCCGCGTAATCGAAAACCTATTGGAGACCGACAAAAAGATACGCTCATACAGCGAAGACATAGAGAAGAAACTGAAAATATAATAATACCACAATGAACGAGGATTTCTTTCAGGGATACAAAGGCGATGCTCTCGCCTTGCTAAAAAAACACAACGTAAGAGTATGGGGCACGGCCGAAATAGAGACCACCCGCGGACATTTTTCAGGGACAATACTGCCAAGAGCCGAAAACGATGATTCGAAGCATATTGTGATGAAAATCCCGACAGGCTATAACATCGGCATTGACACTGACACAATAGTCTCGATGAAAGAGACCGGCTACAAAAAGGCCAATTATCAAATTCCTGAAAAGCAGTTCCCGTACACCGAAGGACTTCCTCACGTCAAGCTGTTAGGGACCGGCGGCACCATAGCCTCGCGCTTGGATTACCGCACCGGCGCAGTGATTCCGGCTTTCTCCCCGGGCGAACTCTATGGCGCAGTTCCCGAACTTGCTGACATCTGCAACCTTGACACTGAAAAGATTTTCGCTGTTTTTTCCGAAAATATGGGACCAAAACAGTATATTGCCCTCGCAAAGAAAATCGGTGAAGAGGTGGAGAAAGGCATTGACGGCATTGTCATCGGTCACGGCACCGACACCTTGCACCACACCGGCGCAGCTCTGACTTTCATGTGCCAGAACCTGCCAGTGCCAGTTGTCCTTGTAGGCTCACAGCGCTCAAGCGACCGTCCGAGCTCAGATGCTGCCCTCAACCTGATGCACGCAATGACAGCCGCTGCCCATGGTAACATTGCCGAGGTGCTGGTGTGCATGTTCGGACCGACATCTGATGACTACGGATTCCTGCACAAGGGGACGCGCGTCCGCAAAATGCACTCTTCTTACAGGTCAACGTTCAGGACAATTGGGGACACTCCTGTAGCTACAGTTACACGCAAGGGCGTAGTGCCAATCAAAACCGAATATAACCACCGCCGCAACGACCGCCAAGTGAAAATAGTGCCCACTTTTGATGACCGTGTGGCTATGCTGTATTATTATCCGGGAATGAAGCCTGACATGCTCAACTCAATCATCGACAACGGTTATAAAGGGATTGTGTGGGTAGGCACCGGCCTCGGGCACATAAACAAGGAGATGTATCCAGCTGTTGAGCGCGCCGCCGCTGAAGGAGTCCACCAATACATGACACTGCAAACCCTTTGGGGCTATGTTGACATGTTCGTTTACGACACCGGACGTGACATGATGGCACGCGGAATCATCCCTGCCGGCAACATGCTGCCAGAAGTCGCTTTCATCAAATTAGGTTGGGCGCTCGGACAGACTCACGATCCAGAAGAGGTGAAACGTATCATGCTCACTCCAATAAACGACGAAATAACCCCAAGAGAACCTTACAACGGGTACCTCGTCTATCAAGGTGGCGTGCCGGAAGTTGAGAACTTCATCAAATCGGTGCACAAATAAGCACTAATCTTTTTTTGAAGACCGCTATTTCAAATATATCTTCTGCCCTATCTGAAGAATGCTGCTTTCTTTAAGATGGTTTATCTTGCATAGCTTCGACACTGTAGTGTGATACATCTTTGCGACACGGCTTAGCGTATCGCCTTTCTTTATCACATAATATTTTGCATTTGGGTCAGGAGCCTCTTTTGAATTAGCCTGAGGATTTGGATCTATAACTTTCAAAGAGTTGGTGCTTTTGTCAAGATTTTTGTATGCGAGATCCATAGTTGCATTGTCTATATGGATACTCTTGTTTACTTTTCTCGAAGAGTCTGCCAATGAATGTAAAAATAACCAGTCGTATGTCTCAGAAAGGTAGAGCATCCTTGCCAAACGCCCATGGTTCACACCTCTAAGCCTGCTAAAAATCAAGCGGCTTGTGTCACCGCATTCTATCATTTTGTCAACTACCGCCTGCGACTGGCTCACACCCACGGCCTTGTCGGCAGTACCATGCATTATCCATAGCGGTACGTTGTTAAGTCCGC
>JAGCRI010000022.1 GCA_017964755.1 Bacteroidales bacterium
GCTATAATCTTTTGATAACCTCTAATAATTCTTCCGGTGCGTCAATGATGACATCGGCGCCATTTTCGGCGAGTTCACTGCGTGTGCGGAATCCCCACGCTGCACCTATTTTATACAATCCGGCGTTTGCGGCGGTCTCCATGTCGGTCCCTGTGTCACCAATATATAACGTCTCCTCTTTCTTCACCCCTGCAGTTCCCAAAATGTCATATACAATCTGCGGTGCGGGCTTCGTAGGAACGCCATCGCGTTGTCCGTACGCCGCTGCCCATCTCACTGTCGGGAAGTAATGTCTCAATAGCGGAGCCATCGCCACCTGCGCCTTGTTAGAGGCTACCGCAGCTTTTATGCCCATCGCATCAAGTTTCTCCAGAGTTCCGATGATTCCTTCGTAGGGAGCGGTCTTGTCAGCGCTGTGCTGTTGGTAGTAATCCATAAATTCGTTGTAAACAGCTTCCATGGTTTCTGGCGTTCTGAAATCTGTCGGAATTGCGCGTTCCACCAATTTACGTATGCCGTTGCCGACAAAGTAGTTGTATTTTTCTGTCGCATGTGTGGGGAGCCCGTGCGCGGCAAGCACATGGTTGCAGCTGTCAGCCAAATCGTCAATGGTGTTAAGCAGCGTGCCGTCCAAATCAAAAATGACAAGCTTAATCATCATTTTTCATCAAAATGTCAATTGCAAGATTGTTCTGTAGCGGTTCCCTGTCGTCAATTAGGTATTCCAATGTCTGTCTTTTTGTGCCGTTGACATAAAAGTCAAATATGTAAAACCCAGACTTTAATACAATTGAAAACTGTGCATTGTGCTTGTTCGGGCGATAAGTGCCTGTAACTTTTCGTGATGCGGCGTCTTTTACCTCTATCTTACACTCTTTTGTAGTGAGGTCTTGCGGAGCCAGCAGCAGACTGTCTGCAGTCATCATTCGCGCTGTTACTATGTAAAGCGGTGCAGGCTCGTCGAGAAACGTCACTTTGTATATGTCAAGGTCGCCGGCTCCATTTTCCCTGAAATTGCTGACATATCCGTATCTTCCTGATTTTGAAACAGATATTGTCTTATTGTCATCGGGCGTGTTTATCGGGAAGCCGAGATTGTCAGGGGTTGCAAACGACTGGTTGTCTTCATTCCAAGCTGATTTGAACAGGTCATAGCCTCCCATACTGTTATGGCCTTGTGAAGCAAAATAGAAAGTGACGCCGTCAGGAGCAATGTAAGGATAGCTGTCATCATATTGGGAGTTGATGTCACTGCCTGCATTGATAGGGAAACTCCAGTCGCCGTTGGGCAGTTTTTTGCAATAGTATATGTCGAAGCCGCCATACCCGTCAGGGCGGTCAGAGGAAAAGAAAAGCCAGTTGCCGTCAGGCGACATCATCGCGCCCTGCTCCTTGTATTCGGTGTTTATATTCAGTTTTTCACTTTTCTGGAAGTTCTTTTTCACTTTTTCAGAAATGAAGATGTCGTCAAGTCCGTATGAGTTGTCGGCGTAAATGAAAAGCCAGTTGCCGTCTGCTGAAAATCCCACGCTTTCTTCAATATACGAAGAGTTGACAGTATTGGGAAGGCGTTTGGGCTTTTCCCAGCTTTTGCCGTTGAATGTGCTGATGTAGATGTCGGAGGTTTTGAACCCGTCAACATCCTCTATAGCGGGCGAATTTTTGTCGCGTTTTGTGGAAAAGACTATAGTTGATTCTGTTTCATCAACGTATGGGTTGAAATCAGGAAATTCGGTGTTGAGAACCCCGATATTCTGAATGGCGACGTTGCTCCTCAAAGGCATTAGCATTTTGGCGTTCTCGCACATTTCAATCTGTCGTTGCGCAGGCAAGTCATCTTCCTGCTCTTTGGCAACTTTAGACTGAAAAGTTTTGAATGCGGCAATTGCGTCGTCGAAACGGTAGCAGAGCATATAGGCCTTGCCGAGGTCATAGTATATGTAAGCGTCAGCGGTGCGGCTTTTTGCAGCCTTTTCCAAATGTTCTACCGCTTTGTTCCTGTCAATGCGCGAGTTCAGGTATGCATAGCCGATATATGCGTTGTATTCGGTGTTGTTTTCGTGTACTCGGAGAAGCTCTGTGTAGTGCTTTATTGCTTTGCGCATATTACCCGATGCCAAAACCTCACGAGCTGTTTTGGCATCAGTGTTTATACTTTGTCCGTATGTTATGGAGAATAAGAGATTTACGATAAAAAGCAGGAGCAGTGATTTTTTCTTTTCCGACATTCTTCAGAGATTATTGTATGAGGAAGGTGAATTTATCGTAGTTTTTGAGTGCGATTGCCGTGCCGCGGGCGACAGCCTTCAGCGGGTCGTCAACAACATGGACATTGAGGCTCGTGATTTTCGAGATGCGCTTATCGAGCCCGCGAAGCAGCGAGCCTCCACCTGCCATGTAAATCCCGTTGGTATAAATATCAGCCGAAAGTTCCGGCATCGTCTCTTCCAAAGTCTTGATTACAGCTGATTCGATTTTTGAAATTGATTTTTCCAAAGCGTGGGCAATTTCGTGGTAGTTGATGGTTCTTTTCACAGGAATGCCTTGCAGCAGGTCGCGTCCCATCACTTCATAGTCAGCTGGCGGATTTTCGAGGTCGTCAATGGCGGCTCCCACGTTAATCTTTATCTCTTCGGCTGTGCGCTCACCAATTGAAAGGTTGTGGTTGGCGCGCATGAATTGGATGATGTCTTCATTGAACTCGTCACCTGCAATTTTAATGGATTTGCTTGTGGCGATACCTCCTAAAGATATTACAGCAATTTCGCTTGTGCCGCCGCCGATGTCGATAATCATATTTCCTTGGGCATCAAGGACATCGATGCCGCTGCCTATTGCCGCCGCCATCGGTTCGTAAATCATTCGCACGTCTTTTGCCCCCGACTGTTCGGCTGTGTCTTTCACAGCACGCTGCTCAACCTCCGTAATGCCTGACGGAATGCAGATCACCATCTTCAGTGACGGCGGAAGAATCCTGTTACGGTTAGTGGTCATCTTGATAAACTCGCGCAACATCATCTCCGTGGATTTGAAATCGGCAATGACACCGTCACGCAACGGACGGATTGTGCGGATTTTCTCATGTCCTCTTCCGTGCATCATCATTGCCTTTTTCCCGACAGCTTTGATTTCCCCTGTCTCGCGGTCAATGGCGATGATTGACGGTTCGTCAACAACAATGTTCTCGTTATGCAATATCACCGTATTGGCGGTGCCTAAGTCTATAGCTATATCTTTTGTGAATAATGATGATAGGTTCATTGTCTTAAATTTTTAATCTTGCAAAGATACAATTTATATTGGTTTGAATTTTTAATAAATATGCTTTGTAGCAAAAAAAATTTATGTATATTTGCAAAATTAAAGGTAAAAAGTGTAAAACATTAAAAATCAATAAAATAAATATGAAAAACATTAAAATCCTTGCAGTTTGCGTTTTATCGGCTATAATGCTCTTCGGGTGCGGCCTGAAAAAAATGATCAAACGCTATCCTGAAGTTACAGTTCAACTTGAAAACCCTGATTTGGAAAACAAGGGCGGAAAAGTGGAATATAAAATCACAGGCACTATACCGGCCAAGTACATGAAGAAAAAAGCCACTATGACAATCACTCCGGTTTTAGAGTATAATGGCGAAAAACTTGCACTTGAACCTATCAAACTCCAAGGTGAAAAAGCAAAGAATGCAACGGGAACGGTTATTCCTTACAAGACGGGCGGAAGTTTCTCAACTACAGGTTCTTTCGATTATAATGATCAGTTGGAGGAAGCTCTGATTCTTGTTGAAGGCCAGGCCAATCTGAAAAAGAAATCACATGATTTTGCCCCACGCCGCCTCGGTGAAGGTATCTCCAACACATGTTCACGCTCAGGCCTTACACCATCACTTAAAGAGAAGAATGCAGCCGGCAATGGCACTAACATTATGTTAGCCGAACATCAGTACAAACCGGAATTTGTTTCAGAAACAGGCGTCATCTATTTCGAGGTGAACAAATCAGACCTTAACATGAACCTTAAGTTGAATAAAGATCAGGTTGCAAAAGACGCGGTCCAGAAATTTATGGACTTTGTCGCTGAAGGCCGTAAGGTTAACAAGATGATTATCACCGGCTGGGCTTCACCTGAGGGCGAAGAGTCAAATAACCAAGACCTCTCAAACAAACGTACGGAACAGGGAAAGAAATGGTTTGAACAGCAGTTTGAGAAATATCAGAAGGAATACGCAAAGAAAAACGGCCTGAAATATAAAGATATGCCGAAACCTGAGTTCCAGTATGAGAACAAGGCTTCCGGTGAAGACTGGAGCGGTTTTGAAAAAGCTGTTGAGAAATCTTCAATCGCAGAGAAAAACCAGATTCTGAATGTGGTGCGCTCACAATCCGACAAGGCAATGCGCGAACAGAAAATCCGCGAAATGACCGACATCTATAACGAAATCAAGGACGTTATTCTCCCGCCGCTCCGCCGTGTTGAAGTTACCATGAACTGCAATAAGAATAACTTCACTGACGAGCAAATCCGCGAACTCGCTTCCACAAATCCTGACACTCTGAACCTTAACGAACTTCTTTATGCTGCCTATATGTCTGATGACGCTAAGACGAAAAAAGATATTTATTCAACGATCATTGCAAAAGAAGAATATCAGAAAGATTGGCGTGCTTACAACAACCTTGCTGCAATGCAAATTGACGAGTATCTCAAAACCGGTGATGCCGAAACTCTTGAAAATGCAAAGGGCAATTTGAACAAGGCTGATGCCGTTGACCCTGATAACGGTATGATTCTCAATAATATGGGTATTGCCGAATATCTTTCAGGCAACAAAGACGAGGCTATGCAAAAATTTGAACAGTCTCAGAAAGCCGCGAAAGAACCGGTCAACCAGAACTACAACCTTGCCCTGCAAAAAATCTCTTCAGGCGATTATGCCGGTGCAAAACAGATGATGAACAACAAGAACTGCGACTATAACATGGCTTTGCTTTATGTCTTGGAAAAGAACTACGATTCGGCAAAATCAACTCTTGAATGCATTGCTGATAAGGATGCTAAAGTCTATTACCTGCAGGCAGTCCTTGCTGCACGGATGTCTGACGAGAACGGCGTTTACTCAAACTTGAAGGAAGCTATTGACAGAGACGCCTCTTACAAGAAAACAGCAAAGAAGGATGCCGAGTTTAAGAAATATAAAAAGACATCACAATTCGAGGCATTAATCAATTAAAGATAAACCATTTGAAAAAAGGGATTACTATTTAAGTTTTCCCTTTTTTTTTAAACTGACGAAAAAAAACTTAGATATGACAGTTCATAATTTAGGATTGGAAAATTCAATTTTCAACTATTTTATTGCAGAATTACGCAATATCGAGGTTCAGAATGACCCAATGCGTTTCCGCAAAAATCTTGAGCGTATCGGCGAAATTATGGCCTATGAGGTAAGTAAAACGCTTGAATACGACCAGCAGGAGATTAAAACTCCGCTTGGAAGCCTTTCAATGTCGCTGCCGAAAGAGAGACCGGTGCTTGCCACAATACTCCGTGCAGGCTTGCCTCTGCACCAAGGGCTGCTGAGTTTCTTCGACCGCTCGGAAAACGCTTTTATAGCAGCATACCGCAAACATCACAAGGACAGCACTTTTGAGATAAAGCTGCATTACATGGCCTCTCCTGACCTCAACGGCAGGACACTGATTCTCTCGGACCCGATGCTCGCAAGCGGAAAATCGATGCTGCTTGCTTATAACGAGCTTCTGTGCAGCGGACAGCCAAAACATACGCACATCCTTTCTGTCATTGCAAGCCGTCAGGGTGTGGATTTCCTCAAAGAAAACCTTGAAGGGAAGAACTGCACATTATGGGTTGGCGCCATTGACAACGAGATGACAGCGCAGTCATATATAGTCCCCGGACTTGGTGATGCCGGAGATTTGGCTTTCGGGATGAAATTAGATATTTGATTTATCTATAAGGCAACCGCTCACATCAGAAAGATGTGGTAACCGACAACCCGACACCGTATGCTGCGGGCACCTCGCGGCATACACCGCCTATGCAGAGCATTCCATCTTTGGTCTTGCCATAGTTCAGGGAGATGCGGGTGGTCTTTATAACGTATGATGCTGCTACATTGAAGAAATGCGTCCTGTGTCCTTTTTCAGGGTTCCCATAATTCCATTCGTCTCCGACTGAGAAAAACCAGTGCGGTGCAATCGAATATTCCAACATCGCATATAAGCTGCTGCCGCAATCCTGTTTTGTGTATAAATGCTGCAATTCTAACCGCAGCGCATGTTTTGTGTTGATATTGCACAGCAAGTCGGCGGCAACATTATGGGCGTGCACAACCGGCTCTCCGGTATGCCCTTGAAGAAGCTCAAGATTGTATGTAATATAGTTATACGCCAATTCCAGGCGCCACCGCTGCGTGAATTTCCGGCTGATTTCTATTCCAATATCCTGATATAAAAGATTTTTTCCAAATTTAAAGAATCCTGACTTATAGCCGTCTGTGCCCTTATAGCTTCCTGTTGAATCGGAGGGCTCTCCCCATTTCCGCTCAATGTCGTGCATGCGCGAATATGCAATTGAAATGTCGGTGCCATATTTGCCGCCGATTTTGGTTTTTTTCGGAATTTTATAATTCACTTGCGCCTGCACACCTATCTGTCCGTTGGGCTGGGTTGAATATCCGTAATCCCCTAAAAGTTTGTATGAATAGGTTTTGGTTATAACAGGTATATTATTTATCGACAATAAGTTAGTGCTTGAAATAATATCTCTTTGCGAGCGAAAATCCATATTGTCGGTGCGGACAAAAGAGGCAGATACGCCCAGTCCTTTCATTGAATACGATGCGGTGGCCAGAAAAGCAACGCCGTTTTTGTAAATATATCCGTTAGTGTAATTGGGGTCGTTGATTTTTCCGGCGTACTCCGCCTCAATGCGAAAGCCCTTGAAGCCGAACTGAAGGCGCGCCGCCCACAAAGCCACGTTGGCCGGCAGTTTCAAAACGGGGTCATCGGCCTTCTCATACTTGCTCACAAAACTTCCGCCGATAGCTGCGGTAAAGCCTTTTTCGCCCATGGCAGAAATCATTTCTCCGAAATTAATCTCCGCATCCAAGCCGCGCACAAAATCGCGCCGCGACAGATAATCGAAGTCGAAATTCTTCCGTTCAATACCCCAAACTCCTTTAAGGTGTATCCCATTATATGGCTTTGCGTGGATTTTCACCCCCAACAAACTGTTGTCTATTCCTAACGTTCTTTCCTCGTAAGCCCTCAAAGCAAAACCATTCCCGAATTGCTCGTAGAAAGTTCCGGCGGTTACCTCTATATAATCATTTTTGTACTCTCCGAAAAAATTTGTAATTCCCTGCCCTTTATAACCTATTTTTTCAAAATCAACCAATGGGTATAGGTAAAACTCATAGCGCAGACCGGCTGAAAAACCGCCATTGGTATAGAGTAGATTCAGGTAAGTATTGGCGCGCACCTTGTCGTCAGTCTCCGCCGCGCCTATCACCGAATCGGGCATATAGAACATTCCGTCAAACATGAAGTTGCCGCTTATCTGTCCCGACCCGATTTTAGTCTGGGAAAAAGAATTTGATGCGCAAAATAAAATTATTGATATAAAGAAAGTCTGTAGGAAAAGTTCAAGATACCTCATTTCTTCTTCCATTTTAGCAGTTCCTCATAGACTTCGTTTTCGCCGCCGGGGGCATACGATGTGTGCTGCCACACTATTTCACCGTTACCGTTCAGAATGCATAGGAAAGGAATATCCACAACATTCATTGCCCGTTTGAAGTCGGAGTTAACGTCCTGCAGCACAACATAGTCCCAAGCCGCGCCATTCACAAACGGCGCCACCCGCGAGGCGGTCTTGCTGTCGTCAACCGAAATAGCATACAATTTCACGCCGGTCTCCTCAATCCAGTCGTCATATACATCGCTTATGGCTTTCAGCTCCTGAATGCACGGACGGCAGGTTGTTGCCCACAGGCTTATTATCATCGGATTCCCGTCATTTTTAATCTCCTTTGTATCAAAAGCTTTTCCGTCAATGGTCTTTATCTCAACTGACGGCAGGACAGGATATTTTTTCTCTTTGTTATCCTGGGAATACGAAAGTGACAGGATTAAGCAGCACAATATCAAAAAAACGGATTTTTTCATAAAAGCTCTTTATTTTCCGCAAAAATATATATTCTTTTTGATATTGTGCCATTTTTTTCATTTTTTTATGACATCTGCAATTGTGCCCAGCGTTCTTCAAAATCCTCCCTTTGTTTGTCGGAAATAATAAACGAGCTTTTTATGTTTCTAAGGTATAGCTCATTCCCATGCACATTATACACCTCTTTCAGATTAATAACCTGATTTTTATTCACAAGCATAAAATAGTCGGGCAGTGTTTGTATGATATACTCAAACGTGGCATAAACCGAGTCTGTCTTTTCACTATTGATATAATGGATGACTTTTATGCGCGAATTTCCGTTCTCGGGCTGTTCGAGGGTTTGTGAAACTATATATGAAATCGTATCGTATTTGACGCGAAATGCCCCAAAAACGGCGATTCCCTGCGCTGATTTGTCAGTGCATTTGCCCAGTTCTTCCGTCAGCCGAATGTTCTCTTTCTTGAGTTCTTCAATTTCAGCCAAAAGCTTTTCGCGAGTTTGAATTTTAAATAAGCTCAAAACCTTAGACAAAGAATAGTATAGAAGCATCCCTATCAGAAAAAGGAAGAACAACAGTATCATAATTTCTATGATAGGTTGGCAATAAGTAGCAAAAAAATTGTCCCAAGTCATAATGATGAATTTATTAAAACACAAAAATAGTTGATATTTCAAGTATTGTAAAAACAAAAAACAGCGGTTTCGTTACAAAAAACAGTGAGTTGGCTACAAGTCTCATTTTAAAAGTGGCATTAATCGTAAACTTGCAAAATAATGTCACAAAAAACAGAAGTGTGACATTTTAAAAATGTTATTAACCATTAATCAAAAAAATATGAAAATGAAAAAAGTAATTGTTCTATTAACATTATTTGGATTCTTTTTAAATGCGGTAACTGCGCAATATTCCAATGAATATTCAACATGCAGTTCGAAGGATTGCGCAAGCTGCTTTATTACAAAACTGGAAAATGTGGGGAGCTACACAAAAGTAACATTCAAGTATGCCTCTATTATGTCCGCTCCTATCTGGATTGAAGAAGGAGGCTACATATTGGATAAGCGGACAAACACACAATATGCGTTAAGGGATGCGCAAAACATAGGCATTGGCAAACGCAATAAAGTTAATGTCCCGGCCGGTGAAATCCTTACGTATTACCTGTATTATGACCAGATACCTGAATCTGCAACATTTTTGGACATTATGGAGACCACGCAACCTGGCGGATTCAATTATTATAACATAAGGCTCAATAATTCAGGTATATATGGAGTTTACAATTTCGCAGATGGAAGTTCTGATTTTATAAGAAATAATTATTCGGCTATTCAAAGGAACAAGGAGGAGCAGGCACAGAAAAAGGAGACCAACGCAGCGATAGGAATCGGGGTAGGAGTGGCTGCGGCAGCGGCGGCAGCGGCAATAGCAGTCGGGGTTACACAAAGCAAGGCGGAATCGCAATATTACAGACTGCAAATCACAAACAAGCACACTGACCCACGAAACATCTATGTCGCAGGCGAATACATCGGGAAAGTGCCGGCGCGCTCAACCACTACTTTCACATTGTCGAGAACAAAATACGGACGCATTGAATCTGTGCAGGCTTCAGGTTACTTTTTCTCACCAAATAGGGAAAGCGGCACAATAAATTCAAAACCCGGTGCAGACCAGCTGATAACATTTACATTCTAAAAACAAATGTATATCCTTTTGCCTCTCTATTTTCCCTCCAACTTCCGTGCTTCGTCGTTGGTGATTTTCACTTCGTTCTTGAACGAGACGATAAAAGCGTCAGGGAAACCGTTTTCTTTCAGCGTTTTGAGGTGAGCTTTGGCTTCTTCAAATGTCTTGAGGTCACCGGATGTGTATTTCCACCAGTTGTTTTCAGAATACTTTTTCAGGTCGGTGGCGTTTTTGAATTTCGGGTCGGTGAAAGAAAGATCTTCGGGAGAGGCGTAAATTTGCACGCGGAACCTGATTTTCAGCGAATCAGCCAATCCTGCCGCAGGCTGCCCTTCCGATTTTTCGGCTGCTTTTGCCTGTTCTTCGGCTTTCGCCTTTTCCTCAGCGGCCTTTTTCTCTTCTTCCTCTTTCACATTTTTAATGATTTTATCCTTGTTTATCGGGTCAACAGAAAGATAAGGCTTGTTAGTCCCTTCCATCTTGTTCTTGTATTCGATGAATGCGTTATATATTGAGCGCGCCATCACATTTTGAGCGTTTTCATCCATCAGAATCGACTCCTCATTGTAGTTGGAGATGAAGCCAAGTTCTATGAGAATGCTCGGCATGGCGACTTTATAGAGCACCCAGAATCCGGCCTGCTGCACGTTGCGGTCGTGAATGTGCGTGTTTGCCACAAGGTTTTTCTGCACCGCAGAGGCAAGTATTGCAGAGTTTTTGAGGTATGCCGAAGCGTAAAGCGAAAAAATAACGCTTGCCTCTGTCGAGTTCGGGTTGAAGCCCTCATAGTTGTTTTCGTAGTTTTTCTCTTTCAGGATTGCAGCGTTCTCCTGCCGCGCCACCGCAAGGTTGGCTTCAGAACGGTGGAGCCCCATGACGTAAGTTTCAACACCGTGTGCCGAAAGGTTTTTCGCGGCGTTGCAATGTACCGAAATGAAGAGGTCGGCATGGTTTTCATTGGCGTAGCGCGCCCTTTTGTACAGGTCAACCGACACGTCTTTCTTTCTCGTATATAAAACCTCAACATCTTTACAATTATCAGAAATCAGTTTGCCCAATTTAAGGATTACCGAAAGTGTTATGTCTTTCTCACGGGACCGCTTGCCGAGTGCGCCAGGGTCTTCTCCGCCGTGCCCCGCATCCAACACAATTTTGCCCACTTTGTTTGTTGCTGTGTTTTCGCCTGATTGCCCAAAAATCGCTGCGTTAAAAAAAGTTAATATCAGACAAAATAAAAAGGTGATTTTTGAGTTCATAAGAAAAACTGATTTTTTGTATTTTTGAATTTTTATTTTTACAAAAATACTGCAAAAAAAGAAA
>JAGCRI010000187.1 GCA_017964755.1 Bacteroidales bacterium
CCCATGTGGCGTGCTGCAATGACTTCGGGGACTGTGGACCTACCGACAGCATCTGCACCGAGAATGTTGAATGCGCGGTATTCGGCCGGTGTTTCATAGCACGGGCCCGAAACGCCGAGGTAAACACCTTTCTGAAGATATATGCCGTTTTTCTCTGCCACAGAAAATGCTGTTTTTATGAAATCCTTGTCGTATGCCTCGTTCATGCTTACGAAACGGGGACCGAGTTCGTCATAGTTCTTGCCCATCAGCGGGTTGTTTCCGAAGAGGTTGATGTGGTCGCGGATAATCATTATGTCGCCTATTTGGACTGTAGGGTTCATGCCGCCGGCAGCAGTCGAGAGCACAAGTTTCTCAATGCCGAGGGCGTGGAACACGCGCACTGGGAATACCACATCGTTCATGTGGTAGCCTTCATAGTAGTGGAAACGTCCGTTCATCACAACGACTTCAACACCGTTGAGGCGGCCGAACATCAGCGAGCCTTTGTGCCCCTGAACAGTCGATACAGGGAAATTTGGAATATCTTTATAGGACATCTCTTCTGTAACAACAACACTTTTTGCCAAATCACCTAAGCCTGAGCCTAAAACAATGGCAAGTTTGGGTTGGATAGAAATCTTACTTTTCAGAAATTCTGCGCTTTCTTTGATTTTTTGTAACATATCTTTTCAATTTTGTTTGTTAGTTTTTTTTCTTCTTCAAATAAAATCTTCATTTCTATTGGAAATGAGAAAATTGGTTGCAAAGATATAATTTTTTTTGTATAGTTGTTCATCATACGGGAAATGTCTTTTTCGGTGGTGATGATTGCTGCGTTTTTGTCATCAAAATCGTAGTCAATTATTCTTTTGAGCTCATCTTCTGTGAAAGTGTGGTGGTCACCGAAT
Source organism: Bacteroidales bacterium (assembly GCA_017964755.1). Classification (GTDB taxonomy): domain Bacteria; phylum Bacteroidota; class Bacteroidia; order Bacteroidales; family WCHB1-69; genus RUG11942. The sequence goes on from JAGCRI010000187.1 coordinate 891, forward strand.
CTGAAATGTTTGACACGACTATATGATTCGCTGACGCGTGTGAGCAGCGGTTCGGGATTGGCTATGCCAGTTATCAGTTTTATTGGTGTGTTGGCATTGAGTTCCATTTGTTTTGCTGCTTCTGTTATTGGCACAAGGCTCTTGTATTCAATAGAAGAGAAAAATACCTCTTGCCCTTGAGCCGGATTCAGTTTCTGTATGAAGAGATTACGTTCCTCAATTGTGAGGTCGGCAGGTGATTTTGTAACTATAATTATATCCGCATATTGAGCAGCTGTCGGAAATTCGCGCAACCGACCGGCAGGGACTATGAAATCGTTGAAGTAGGGGCGGGAGTATTCCGTGAGCAGAATGTGGCAGTCAGGTGTAACCTGAATGTGCTGGTAGGCGTCATCAAGAATGATGAGTTCCGGCGGCTCTGGCGACTGAAGCAGCCTTTCGATGCCGTTTTTCCGTTGTTCGCATACGGCAATTTCAACATCCGGAAATTTAAGGTGCATTTGTAAAGGTTCGTCCCCGATTGTTTCGGCGGAGCACTGCGCAGCGTCAAGTTCTTTAGTTGAGACGAAGCCATGACTTTTGCGTCCATAACCGCGACTAAGAATAGCTGTTTGGTATTTTGCTGATAATCTGCTGATTAGAAATTCTGTATGCGGCGTTTTGCCTGTGCCACCCATGCTCAGGTTCCCAATGCTCACCACAGTTACCTTATCGAACCGTGAGGATTTTAGGAGCTGCCAGCGGTATAAAGCCCTCCGTACCAGCCCTGCGAAGCCGTACAACAGTGCGAATACGTTAAATCTTCGAAAAATATTTCTCATTTCAGCGGGTTCAGTCTTGTCATTTCGTTGAACCATGACCATACTATGATGCCGCATTTGCCAACGCCATGACTTTCGGCGCCGGCATCAGCGTGAATGCCGGTAGTCTGCTGTTAGTATTCGTCTTCGTGGAAGAAGAAATCCTCTTTTGTAGGATAGTCTGGCCAAAGGTCTTCAATGTTCTCGTAAACTTCGCCTTCGTCTTCAATCTCGTTCAGATTTTCAATCACCTCCATCGGCGCCCCCGAACGGGTCGCAAAATCAATAAGCTCCTCTTTAGTAGCCGGCCATGGTGCGTCCTCCAATTTTGACGCTAATTCTAAAGTCCAATACATAACTTTTTGTTAATATTTACTTTTTAAAAATTAGGCGCAAAAGTAATATATTTTTTTATTCCAGCAAGATTTTTAGTGAAAAATTATTTTGTTGGCTGATAGAGATTTACAGGAATATTTCCTATTTGATGTAAAAATCTCGACAAAATAAAGAAGAAATCTGATAAGCGGTTTATATATTTTGTAAGAGTTAAATATCCTTTAAATCTGCCGTTGAGTGCAACCATCTGTCTCTCGAGTCGGCGGCACACGGTGCGGCATACGTGGGCGGTTGCGGTTGCTTTGCTGCCGCCGGGCAGGATGAACTGCCTTATCTGCGGAAGCGTCTCGCTCCACTTGTCAATCTGTTGCTCCAATGCGACTGTTTTTTCCTCAATTATTGCAGGACGGTTTTTCCAATACTCTACCCAATATTCAGGCTCTGTGGCAAGCAAACCGCCAATGTCAAATAATGTGTTTTGAACATCCGTTATTATGTCAGCTATTTTGTCCGCTTCATCTTTTTCTATCCCGCTGCATTTTGTTTCAGCTAAGAATAGCCCTATGAATGAGTTCAGTTCATCACATGTGCCGTATGCTTCCAAGAGTTCGTCATTTTTGCTGATACGTTTTCCCCCAACAAGGGTTGTTGTGCCGGAATCACCGCTTTTTGTGTAAATTTTTCCCATATTATTGCCATTTTCGTTTTGCAAGTTTACAAAAAATATCCGTTTTATTCAAAAAAAAAATGAATTTTATTAGCACAATATATTGTAATACAGCGAATTTTGCAGCAAGAAGAATTAGAAGTGTATTTTGGGAAAAATAGTGTATCTTTGCAAAAAGTTTTCGACCATTAGGCAAATAATTCAGTAATAAATAAAAAAAATTAAGTTAACCTAAAAAAAACAGTTATGGTAGTAGAAAAAATCACAAGTAGCAAACAGGCTATGGAGTTGGAAGACCGTTATGGCGCTCATAACTATCATCCGCTTGGAGTTGTTATTTCTAAAGCTAAAGGTCCTTTCATGTGGGACGTTGAAGGTAAGAAGTATTTTGACTTTCTTTCAGCCTATTCTGCTGTAAATCAGGGACATTGTCATCCGAAAATTGTTAAGGCAATGTGCGATCAGGCTCAGAC
>JAGCRI010000188.1 GCA_017964755.1 Bacteroidales bacterium
ATATAATTCGAGAATAACTATGTCAAAAATCTCTAAAATCCGTTCACTTCTCTACACCACCGCCAAAGTCTTAGGCGACGTGGATGCCGTGAGTAGCGGCAGGGTGGGGCGGCGAGTGAAGAACCGCATCAAAGGGAAGATCCTCGGGAAACTGTTCGGCAAAGTGTGACTTGTTATTCCGTAGAAATCTCTGCCCGCCCTCTTATGGAGAACGTTCTTTGAAAGATTAAACAGAAAGTAGAGTCGAATAGTGCAATACCTCGATGGGTGCGTCACGACGCTCTTGATAACCATTGTATATTACTGCGCGGCGCGTGAGACGTAATGACAGCTGCTCCGGCAGATGGCGGAAACCCGCCTCGAACGAAGGACTGTAAGTAGATGCCGACTTTATCTCGTATGCTTCAATGCCTGTTCCGTCTGGAACCAGAAGGTCAATTTCATTCCCATTCGAATCCCGGTAGAACATCAATCCCGCTTCACGTCCGGCATTGGCACGCCGTTTCATCATATCGGCCACAACCATATTCTCAAACAGGTGCCCACGCATACGATCTGTCTGCAACTGCCTATCATTTTCGATGCCCATCAGATAGCAAGCCAGTCCCGTGTCGTAGAAATACATCTTGGGCGTTTTGGTCAGCCTTTTGCGTGTGTTTTCGAAATAAGGGTGTAGCATAAAGACGATGTACGATGCCTGCAATACCGACAGCCACGCCCGAATGGTATTGACCGATACCCCAACCTCGTTGGACAATTCAGTGGCATTGAAGAGACTCCCTATACGCCCTGCACAAAGTTTGAGAAATGTCTGAAAGCGGTACAAGTCGCTGATTTGCAAGAAACCACGCACATCTCTTTCCAAATATGTGCGGACGTATGCGGGGTAAAACAAGCGTGGAATGTTGAGGCCGGCATGTATAGAAGGGTAAAAACCAGAATAAAGCAGACGGTCGGCGTCAGCAATATCAGTGGTGTTAGCGGTCAACTCCTGCAACGAAAGAGGGAGCAATTCAAGCACCGCAGTGCGACCTGCCAGCGACTGGGTGATGCTGTTTTGCAAACTGAATTGCGAACTGCCGGAGAGAATGTATTTCCGTTTAGGATGATCATCCACTACGCCCTGCAGGTACGATAACAGGTCAGGGGTATTCTGCACCTCGTCAAGAATCATGCCCTCGCTTCCCTTTGCAAGAAAAGCCACAGGATCTGTTACCGCCATTTCACGCGTATCGGGGTTTTCCAAAGAAAAATACGGCAGTTCCGGAAACATACTCTTAATGAGTGTTGTTTTACCAGACTGGCGCGGCCCAGTGATTGTAACCACGGAAAAATAATTCAGATTTTCCCGTATTGCATTCTCTAACTTTCGAATAATCATCATGATAATATCATTTTATGCAATCATGCAATTCAATTGCAAAATTACATAAAATATTTAGATAAACAATCTTTTAATACATTTTTATGAAAAACATTTTTGAAAAAATCTTCCTCAACGAAAAAATCATCATGGCCGTCATTCTGCTGAATGCGGTGGTCATCTATTTACAAATCAGCGGTATCAGTACCCCTGTGCTGACGGGCTTAGACATCGCCTGCACCCTGATTTTCCTCATGGAGATGATTCTCAAACATCTGAAATTAGGGGTGAAAGAGTATTGGCGCTCCGGCTGGAACCGTCTTGATGGCATCTTGGTCATCGTATCTCTGCCGTCGTTAGTGGAGATTTTTCTTCCTACAGGCATGATGGACCTTTCGATACTGCTCATCTTCCGGCTGTTGAGAGTCCTTCGATTCTTCCGTGTGCTGCACTTCTTCCCCAATTTCACGCAGATTGTGAAGGCTTTTAAAATGGCCATGCGCGAGTCGTATGCCATCCTGCTCTGCTTCTTTGTAATCATCGTCATTTTCGGACTACTCAACTGCAGTCTTTTCAAAGACGTTGCTCCGCAGTATTTCGCCACTCCGCTCGAATCCATCTACTCCGTTTTCCGAATCTGCACCGTGGAGGGCTGGTACGACATCCCCGACACCATCGCCGAAGGCACCACGCCGCTCATCGGTGGTTTCGTGCGGCTTTACTTCGTGTTCCTCCTCATCCTTGGTGGCATCATCGGCATGTCGTTCATCAACTCCATTTTCGTGGATGCTATGGTAAGCGACAACAACGACGACGTGATGAAAAAGTTGGAAGAGTTGGAGACTAAAATAGACAATTTAAAACAAACATCAGAAAAACAGAATTAATATGGCACTATTTCTTTGGATCTGGCAATGGCTTTCGCCGCTTTGTCTTTTCATCGGGGGCTTCTACCTTTTGGAACACGGCGACTCTCTTTCGCTCATACTTGGCTGCGTGAGCGCATTCATCGGACTACTTGTCGGCATTTTCGGCTGGGGCGAGACAATACCTCCACGCTGGTTCTGGGTGAAAAGCGCCAGTGACTTGGCTGGCAGCCGCTTTTTGACGGCCATCAGCTACGCCTTTCAGTTCTTCTTTATCCCCGCTGCTGTGATGGGAGTGTTTGAATATTTCTAATTCTTTTTCTCAATCTTCGTGATGAACTGCATTGAAAGTTCGTACATGTTTTGCATCATTTCGGTGGCGTCTCCCGGTGCGAAGCGGGCGAATTCACATTGGTTGAGTGTGGAGAGGAAGTCGTTAATTGCCTCTTGGTCAAGGTTTTTCTCTTTCAATTTCGTCTCAACGGTTTCCATGGAGAGCTGCGCCAACGGTATTTTGAACTTGTCGCTCATGTATCCCCACAGCACCCGCGAAATTTCCACATAAAATTCCTCTTTTTTGTTTTCGCCAAGCAGTTTGCCGGCGGTCTTCAGTCGCTTGCGCGCCACTTTGTTGGCACGGCGGTTGCGCGTTTCAGCCACGTTCTGCCGCTCTTCAATCTTTTTACGCCATATTATAAGGAAGAGTATGAAGAGAATAAGCGGCAGCATCAGGTAGAGAAAATACCATGGGGTGGCGAAGAATGCCGCTCGCTTCGGGGCAAAGCCGCCGTCGGTGGTTCTGATGTAGCGTATGTCGGAACCTAATTTCTTTATGTCCTTTTTGTGCGATTCGCTTGTGGAGACCACATTGCTGCCGTCCCCTTTTTCTATCTTGAGTTTAAATTCAGGTGTTGTTAATGTATTGTAAGTATGTGTTTTAGGGTCAAAATAAGAGAATGAGGCGGTGGGGATGACAAATTCGCCCGCACTGCGTGGAATGATGACGTACTCGAATGAGCGTGAGCCGGTTACGCTGTTGCCGCGCGTGTTTATGTTGTCTGTTATTTTCGGGTCGGTGACGTCAAAGTCTGAAGGAAATTCTATGGGAAGAGCCTCTATGTGTTGCAGATTGCCGGTGCCAGCAACAGTTACGGTGAGGTTTGTGGCGTCGTTGGCTTTAAGTTCGTTGCGCGAGAGGTTGGCAGTGAGCGTGAAATTGCCGACAATGCCGGAAAAATCGTCTGGCTTGCCGTTCTGCGGCAGCGGCTTCACGTTGAGTTTCACGCTGTTGGATTTTATTTTCCACTGGTAGTCCTGCGCACGCTGCCCTCCGCCGAAAAAGAAATCGAACGGGTCGTTGCTTTGCACGCGGTAGATGACACGGCACATGAAATCAAGCTCGAAAGGTGTAATGGTCAGTGAACCTGATTGTTGCGGAAAAGCCGCGGTGCGCCGTATCTCGTGTACGGTGTAGCGTTTGCCGTTCAACACCTCCGTCTTTGCCGGCGATTCTCCGTCAGGGTCGCCGAGGGTGTATGTCCAGAAACCTTGCTGCGAAGGCATGTTCACGCCTGCAACCTGATAGCCGCCATTAACACCCTGCCCGATATATAGTTTATGCGTTATGATTACCTGCTCACCTTGGTAAGGGTTGTTGTTCGAGGCGTATGCCTTCACGAAGACATCGCTTTTGTCGAAGGCCGGTGCTTGCTGCTGTTGCTGCTGCTGACGTCCGTTGCCCGCTGCCTGCTGTTGCTGCGAAGCCGCCACCACATTGATGGTGACGGGATTTGATTTCACCTGCTTCCCCGCCACATTCATCGTGACTGACGGAATGGTGAAATTGCCCTCTTTTGTGGCTTGAAGAACGTATGTGTATGTGTAGGTTGAGTTTTTGGTCATGGAGCCGTTTACAATGCTTATCGACTGCGATTGGCTTGTGTTCGGCCCGCTTAGCACGTTGAACCCGTTGAACTGCGTGGAAACGACTTTGGCATTTTCGTTTAGTGAAATTGAGAAATTAAAATTCTGTCCTACAGCTACTTGTGATGGCGCACTTGCCTTGCAGGTAACCTGCCCGCTGACTTTTATGGACAAAACCAAAAAGCAGACGCATAATATAAATGGAAGTTTTTTTACAATTTTGCTCAACATAACTATCAGTTTTTCAACTAATTATCTTTGTAAAATTCTAAAATTATCAAACGCAAAAATAATCAAAAAATTGCAATCTCTATTTTATTTTTCCTGTTTATCGGACATCTAACGAAAAGTGTTATTTTTGCTGTTTAAAATTATAAGCTGTTCTATACATTGAATTTTTAAAACAAGAAAAATGGATACCAAAAAAAGTACTTACGGCATTTTTATCATCGGCTCGTTATTCTTCGTCTTCGGTTTTGTGACATGGCTTAACAGCCTTCTTATACCATTTCTGAAAACGGCGTGCCAACTAACTGATTTTCAGTCAACTTTTGTGACGTTTGCCTTCTATATCTCCTACTTTGTGATGTCGATACCGTCTGCAATGATTCTGAAGCGCACGGGGTATGGAAACGGCATGGCTTTGGGACTTGTTATAATGGCTATTGGTGCGGCGTTCTTCATTCCTGCGGCAATGAGCAGAAACTACATAGTGTTCCTTATCGGGTTGTTTGCGCAGGGTGTGGGGCTGTCGCTACTGCAAACCGCCTCGAACCCGTATGTCACAATACTCGGACCGGTTGAGACGGCAGCCCGCCGCATGAGCATTATGGGAATATGCAACAAAGTGGCGGGTATGATAGGCATTGTAGTGCTTTCCTCGGTGCTTTTCGGCGGAACCGAACAGCTTAATGAAACCATCCTCCATACCGATGATATTGTTCTTAAAAATAATCTTCTGCAACAGCTTTCAAACCAAATCATTCTTCCCTATATAATTATAACCTTCATGCTTATTGCCTTGTTTGTCTTTGTTAAGGCTTCACATCTTCCTGAAATTCAAGATGATAGTAAAGAACAGGAAGGCGAGGATACAAATAAATCAATCTTTTCGTATCCATATTTATGGTTTGGCATTTTTGCAATTTTCTTTTATGTCGGCGCGGAAGTGCTTGCTATAGATTATCTGCCTAATTTCGGAAAATACTGCGGCATTGATGAGGCCGTTGCCCGCAAACTCGGAGCTTTCTCGTTAGTGGCGCTTGTGGTGGGCTATCTGCTTGGCATAGTGTTCGTCCCGAAAGTCGTTTCGCAAAGGCTTGCACTCATCATACAGCTGTTGCTCGCTATCATACTTACAGTTGTGGCATTGAGCACGTCAGGGATTATTGCCGTGGTTGCTGTCATCTGCCTCAGTTTTGCGCACGCAATCATGTGGCCGGCAATCTGGCCGCTTTCCATACACGACCTCGGCCGCCACACCCAACTCGCCTCAGCACTTTTGGTGATGGCCATTGCCGGCGGAGCACTCATTCCACTCGTCTATGGAAAAATTTCCGATATGGCAAATCCGCAAATTGCTTATTCTATTCTTTTCGTTTCATACATTTACATTTTGTTTTTTGCCACAATAGGTTATAAAATTAAGAAAAAATAGTTTGACGGCATTCTTTTTTATAACTTTGCCACATGAATCTATATTTTTATTTTTTTATTACTTTTGCAACGATAAATCACAAAGTATCAACCTTAAATTTAAAATTTATGAAAAAACTTTTATCTATTATTGCCGTAGCACTATTATCTATCGCTACGCTCACAGTCAAAGCACAAAATTATACATACGGCTTTGAAAATGATTTGGAAGGCTGGACCATTATTGATGTCATTGACGCTGGTGGCACATGGTTGCATAGCAGTAATAACCCTGGCATGTATGATTATACTTCATTAGCGCACGGTGGTACAGGTTTTGCTATGTGTTACTCATTCATTGACAATGATGGAGCATATGACACTGACAGCTACCTCGTCTCACCTCAAAAGTATGCAATTACCGACAGTTCCGTTTTGATATTTTGGGCTGATTATGCCAATGATTCTTATCCAGAGCTGTTTTCTGTAGCTATTTCGACTGCTGATGCCCCAACTGCCGCAGATTTCACGACAATATGGGACCAAAACAATATACGTTATAATAATTGGTGTGAATATACTATTGACCTGAGCCCATACAAAGGTCAAGACATATGGATTGCTTTCCACGATGTGAACTATGATATGTATGAAGTCTGGATTGATGACGTTACAATTTCCGATGGAACCCCTATTATTGACCCGTCCGATCCGTCTGATCCGTCTGATCCGTCTGACCCATCTGATCCAACAGATCCGTCTGACCCATCTGATCCGTCTGACCCGTCTGACCCAACAGATCCTGATGGCATTAATGAAAATGGGGCACAGACATTCGGTCTCTATCCGAATCCTGCTACAGAAGTTCTCAATATCAGAGCTAACGATGTCAAGAATATTGAAATCGTGAATATGCTCGGTCAGTCTGTTATCACAACGAATGTAACGACAATCAACGTTGCTAACCTGACAAACGGCGTTTATTTCGTCCGTGTAAATTATAACAATGGTACAATTTCAACACAGAAATTCGTGAAAGAATAATTTGTGCTTGGTTAATAATGGAAGGCGGCTTCAGAAGGCCGCCTTTTTTTATTCCCATAATACTATCAATACGACTTTTTAACGTATTTTTGCGCTTTAAATTCAATATTTTTGAAAAAATAAAACATTATGAAAAAACTATCCGCATTATTAATTTTAACCGCCTTAATAATAATGAGTTGCGGTAAGAAAAATGAAAAGACAGACGTTATGGACAATCCGTTTTTCCAAGAGTGGGACACACCATACGGAGTGCCCCCGTTCGACAAAATCAAGCCGGAACATTATATGCCCGCCTTTGAAGAGGGCATGAAACAGCAGAAAGCAGAAATTGACTCAATAGTCAACAACACCGAAGCCCCGACATTCGAGAATACGGTGGCGGCACTCGACCGCAGCGGAAGCCTGCTCAACAAGGTTGCCATGGTCTTTTTCAATCTTGCAGAGTGTATGAACAGCGAGGAGATGGAACAAATTGCAGAGGAAATGTCACCTAAGATGTCGAAACACAGCGATGACATTAGCCTCAACAAAAAACTTTTCGAGAGGATAAAAGCGGTTTATGAAGAGAAGGACAATCTCGGGCTTGAGCCGGAGCAGCTGCGTCTTCTTGAAGAGACTTACAAGGGATTTGTACATGGTGGCGCAAACATTCCGGAGGAGCAGCAGGCAAGATTCAGAGAGATTAACGAACAGATTTCGCTGCTCACTTTAAAATATGGCAACAATGTGCTGAAAGCCACCAACTCATACAAACTTGTGATTGATGACGTTGCCCGTTTGGAAGGAATGCCGCAAAGTCAGTTGGACGCAGCCCTCGAAGCCGGAAATGCGAGCGAGGATACAAAGGGCAAATATGTGTTCACAGTGCATGTGCCAAGCATGGAACCGTTCCTGATGAACTGCAAAGACCGCGAACTTCGCAAGGAACTCTGGACAGCTTATTCAACCCGTTGCGCTTCATACGATACGAATGCAAACGGTAACTATGGGATAATCAACGATATAGTGAACCTGCGCCTTGAACGCGCCAAGATGTTCGGATTCAAAAACCACGCCGCCTACACTTTGGACGAATGTATGGCGAAAACCCCGGAAAATGTCAACGAACTTCTTATGAAAGTGTGGAAACCGGCATTGGCAAAGGCTAAAGAGGAGGCCGCCGCATACCAGAAGATGATTGATGCAGAAGGTGGAAACTTCAAACTCGAACCTTACGACTGGCGTTACTATAGCGAAAAACTCCGCAAGGAGAAATATGATCTTGACGATGACATCATCCGCCCCTATTTTTCTCTCGACAACGTGCGCAACGGCATTTTCCTTTGTTGCGAAAAATTATATGGCATCACTTTCAAAGAAAATAAGGATCTTCCTGTGTATCACAAAGATGTGGTAGGTTATGAAGTTGTTGAAAACGGCAATGTGATAGCGGTGATATATCTGGACTTCTTCCCGCGCGAAAGCAAACGCAGCGGTGCGTGGATGACCAACTTCAGGGAACAATATATTGATGAAAACGGACAGAATGTGATACCGGTAGTCTCCCTTGTCTTCAATTTCACGAAGCCGACTGCCGACAAGCCGTCACTGCTCAACTTTGATGAGACGGAGACTTTCTTCCACGAGTTCGGACACGGCCTGCACAGCATTTTCTCGAAATGCCACTACCGCACTTTGTCAGGCACAAATGTCTCCCGCGACTTTGTCGAGTTGCCGTCACAATTCTTTGAACATTGGGCACGCGAGCCACAGGTGATGAAAGAGTATGCAAAACATTATCAGACAGGCGAATCCATTCCTGATGAACTCATTGCCAAGATTGAGGCTGCCGGCACATACGGACAAGGATTCATCAACACAGAACTTCTTGCCGCCTCTTTCCTTGATATGTTCTATTATGAAATAGAAGAACCAACAGAGATAAAACTTCCTGATTTTGAGGATAATGCGATGAAGAAATTAGGTCTTATCCCTGAAATAATCTCACGCTATAAGAGCACATATTTCCAGCACGTCTTTTCAGGCGGTTACGATGCCGGATATTACAGCTACACTTGGGCGGCGGTCTTGGATAACGACGCATTCGAACCTTTCAAACAGAACGGTATTTTTGACCCTGCGACAGCCAAATCGTTCAGAACCAATATTTTGGAGAAAGGAAACACCCGCGACCTCATGGAATCGTATGTGGCATTCAGGGGGCAGGAGCCTTCCATCGAACCTCTTTTGAAAAACCGTGGCTTAAAGTAAAACCGAATAACAATGACAATACCATCGAAAGATTTTCTGAGTTTTATTGCAGACCAAGAGTCGCTTGACAAGGTGGCGCAGCATATTCGCACACAAGTTTACGGCTATATCACAAAATACAGACTCCAATCATTGGTACTCGGCATATCGGGCGGCATCGACAGTGCGTTGTGTGCCGCCCTGCTGAAGCCGGTGTGCGAGCAGGCAGGCATTCCGCTCATAGGGCGGTCAATTACAATAGAGACAAACAAACAGGACGAGATTGACCGCTCGATTGCAGTGGGCAACGCATTCTGCCACAACTTCGCCCACCTTGACCTGACGGCGACTTTCCTCGAAAACAAAAAACTGTTAATTGAGTATGATGACTCCCACTTGTCGAAGATGCGGCAGGGCAACATGAAGGCGCGAATGCGAATGATGGTGCTTTATGATTTGGCGCAACTCTACCGCGGGATAGTGATTTCAACGGACAACTACACCGAGTATCTGACGGGTTTCTGGACGTTGCACGGTGATGTGGGGGACTACGCCCCGATAGTGAATTTGTGGAAGACGGAGGTCTTCAAGTTGGCTGAAAATCTGCTCAAAGAGTGCGGCGAAGCACAGCGCGAAGCCCTGCAACGCTGCATTGACGCCACCCCTGTCGATGGACTCGGCATCAGCAGTTGCGACTGCGAGCAACTCGGCGTCCCCAATTATTATGAAGCCGACAAAATATTCCTGGACTATTTCAAAGGCAATAAAGAGTGGGAGACGCACCCATTGATACAACGCTATATGAAGTCGGAATACAAACGCCAGAACCCTGTGGCTGTGGCGCGGTATGTGAAATAGCGGAATTGAAGGAGCGAGGAAATTTTGACGGCATTTATCGGTTTACAATGAATTTTGCAGTTTCTGTGGAATTTTCACTCTTAATCTGCAAAAAATAGAGACCTTTTTCCAATTCTGAGACAGAAATTTTCCCGTAAGATGTGCCGGACGCGACTTCTTGTCCCAAAACATTGATAATGGAATAATCCACTGGCTTGCACGGAATATTTTTCATATACAGAAAATTGGAAACAGGGTTAGGATAGATTTCTAATGTCTGTTTAGGTGTGGATTCGCGAATAGTTGCAGACGAAGGCGTAGGGATTATATTCAAAATAATTCCTTCCAGTTTTGTCAGACCGTAAAAGAAATTAGAGTCAGGAATGTCGTACCAGTCGTCTAACGAACTGCCATAACCAAAGTTGATATGGAACTTGCCGTCCTCTTCGCGATAGTCATCGACCACGGCGTTGTGTCCGGCTGTGCCTTCAGGATTTTCGACAGCCAGATGGGCGGGGTAACCAGCTTGTAAGTTGGAGATTAAGGTTGCATACATTGCAGAATCCGGTTCACGGAATAGTTGGCAGTGAGCGAAGCCGAATCGTTGGTATGCCTCAAACGCCTGATCTACAGCAAATGTACCTGATACTTGCGAAGAATAAACCTGCTTGAGGGCTGTGCCGCATGCAAAAACGACGGCGGCGGCTAACAGGTCTGAAAGCTCTTCCCCGCGCTGAAAGGTGGCGTCAACGGAATCAAGCAGCTCGTTCAATTGCGGAAATGACGGGAATTGCAGCGTCTCCCAATCATCGTCAATATTGTAATTGCGTCCTGGATAGTTGTGGAAATAGTCGTCACTGTCTGAAAAACGTGTCTCTTGTGTTGTCCGCAAATAATTGATAATCTGCCCCATCGCAATGGCAGGACATCCGGCAAGACTATATGAATAGTCATTTGCGGGATCTCGCGGACAAAGTTGATTGTAAGGAAAACTCTGTGTCCAGTGCGAAGTGAGCAACCCTTCCGAGCGGAGTGGGGAAGGGGATATATCAGCTATATCCACGGCTTCGGGTCGCGGACTTTGCGCTCCAAGTTGTGCGGTGATAAAAATGAGTATCAAAGAAAGAACTGCTTTTACTTCACTATTATATTTAAAAGTTCGCATTTTTATTGTTTTGTTGGGGCATATGCCCTTTTGGATAAGCCACTTAAGTGACATGTACATCAAATAGGCACCCTAAGATATAAAAATCATGTTGATCTTATTTGTTTTTGCTTTGCAAATATAATAAAAAATACTGTATTTGCAAACTTTTCGGTTTCAATATCCGCAAAGTCGCTCAATCAGTGGTACGGATAAAAAACATCGTTAAAGACTTTTTAGTCATAACCATTTCGGTAACAAAATTACACTTTTTTGAATATGAGCAATGAAATTGTTAAAAAAATCCTCCCGCGTCACATTTTTGATATTTTTGCAACTAATATTGGCAAAAGAACCCTGACATGAGAGATAAACAAGAAGAAGAGTTTATGGAGATGACGGCGCGGTGCGAGCGGCTGCTCTTCAAGGTGTGCCTCTTCTATACCGACCGGCAGCCCGACAACGTGCGCGACATGTATCAGGATATTGTGTGCAACCTTTGGCAGGCGTGGCCAAGTTTCAGGCATGAGAGCAAGGAGAATACATGGGTGTATCGTGTCGCATTGAATACCGCGGCCGCACAACTTCGCAAACGAAGCCGCACGCCCTCCATCGTACTGCTTTCTGACGAGATGGTCTCCACGCTCGTTGACTGTCGGCAAGATGAATTGTCGAACCGGCTCTACAGGCTTATCGACCATCTTGGCAAAGCCGACAAATCGCTGATCTTGCTTTATTTGGACAAAATCCCGTATAATCAGATAGCCGAAATTGTGGGTGTGAGCGAAGCGGCGGCGCGCAAACGGGTGGAACGTATCAAACAGAAATTAATCACGTTAAATAATGAAGACAATGGAAAAATCATTTGAACAGATAGAAATGCTTTGGCAACAACAAGATGAACGGCTTAAACGTATTGAGCATGTGCAGCAGGAGTCGGTGCGCCGGCTGTTGCACAGAAGCATCACTTCGACCCACCGTCGCTTTCTCATAGAAAATATTTGTGGCGTGGTATTTGGACTTTTGGTGGAAATTTTCGTCCTGTTGAAGGCGGAAATGTGCTTCTCCAGCTGGGGGTTGGCCATTCCGTATCTCATCTTCAATGTATTGTATCTCTCAAGCATCATTTGGATTGCGGTATGGGCAGTCCGCTTTTGGAAACATAACCCGCTGACCGCGCCCACAGTCGATGCGCTTCGCTTCGCCGACCGCTGGCACCTTGCCATGAAACGTTCGTTAATATGGGGCTTCGGCGTTGTCCTGCCCATTTGTATTGCCGCTTCTTTACCCATCTTCACCTATATCTTTTCTTACAGACCATTCCATTATTCCGACCTGCTTCGTATGTCACCGTTGCAGCACATAATAGCCGTGCTGATGTACGCCGCCTTTATCGGGTATGCGGTTTATGAAATGAAACTGATACGCGATCTCAAAGAAAATCTGAAGATTTATGACGAACTTTTGGAAAAATAGTTATTTTTGTCTTAAGAATAATGAAATCCATTTTGAATCATTTTAAACATTAAATATCAAGGCATTATGAAAAGAATCTGTTTTTATTTACTTGCTGGAATCGTTTTCCTGACGGGTTGTAACCAAAGTAAAAATGTACATTACGATGTCAATCCCGACAAGGTTTTTGGCAATCACTACACCGCTGAAGATTTCGGGCTTTGGCTTCTGCTCGACTATGATGACGAGCAATATGTCTTAACGGTCGATGAGGCTATTGGGCGTTTGCCGGAAGAAAAAGAAATCTTTTGGGAGAAAGAGAAGGGCTTTATGGTACCGGCTTCCGACACCGCAGAATTTATGCAGGCACTGCGTATGGGCGAGATTCCACTCACCAAGGAAGGCTGCAAACTGATACCATGCTGGCTGCCGATAGTATCATTTCAAGATGACGTCTATCTGTTGAATCTCTGCTACGGCGATGTCGCTGGCAAACCTATCATTGACGGAACGCATGTCAAAAAGGTATCTGTTGAGAAAAGCGAGTTCACCGGCAATTACGAGGTGCTGATGCAATTCGATATGAAGACGGCTGACTCGTGGCAGAAATTCACGGCTGAGAATGTTGGCAGAAGGATAGGCATGATGCTCGGCACCGACCGGCTGCTGAGCACGCCGCAAATCATGTGCGAAATTGCCGGCGGAGCCTGCAGCATCTCCGGCCCGTCAGAAGAAGAGTG
>JAGCRI010000189.1 GCA_017964755.1 Bacteroidales bacterium
TTCTCTTGCTTTTTTGAATTGCTTTTCAGTGGATTTATCCATTTTCTGTATGCAAAAATCTTCGTCCTCTTGGGCGAAGATTTTTGGTGTGAATATCAGGATAAAACCTAATAAAAGGAAATATAACCTTGGTATAGTCATTAATTTTTAACGCATCTTACGCTGTATGCATATTTCATTGGTTCTTCATCCAAGTTGCAGTACGAGCAGCTGAATGAGATGGTGAATGCTATAGCATTGACAGAGGTCTTAGTATCAGATGACCAGTAGTAAGCGTTACCAGACATTTGATAGAAGCCGATGCCTGAGTAATAACCGCCAGGAACGCCTGTCCAACCTGAAGAGTTGTCACCAGGAGTGATCCAGTAGTTAGGAGTCTTCAATGACTGGCTTGTGTAACTTGCGAGGCTGCCGTATTCCAATGAAGTAGGGATGTGCCAGCCTGTCGGGCAGATACCTTGTACTGTGTCGGAGACCGTGCCTACATATCCGTTAGGTACGTTTACTGCTGAGTACCAGTCATACAAGCGGCCATATATTGAGAGGTTAGAATTGGTGTTGCTATAACCGGGGGCGTTGTAAACGTAGTTGGCTGGAATTTCGGTGCCGTCTGTATAATGTGTCGGACGTAAGTTTTCTTTTGTCCAGCAGATGCAGGCGACTCTTACAGTATGATAAAGGTTGCCGTCGCCATCGTAAGCAACGACTGTGTCGCCACAGGGAGGATAAGCTATAAAGACATTCTGGTCGCACGACAAGGTCTTACCAGCAACGCTGTATGTCCAAGTTACGATATTTGTGTCGCCAACAACAAATTCATTAGGGACGTTGTTGGTCAGAGTGATTGGAGAAGTTGAGTCAGCAGGTGAAATAGCAGGTTGCGGGAGCACAGAAGCATTGGCAGGGACCGTACATACGTTGTATGGAGCGACCCATGATGTGTCTGTCGGACAAGTTACTGCAAATATCATGACGTCAATAATACTATCGCAGCCGTATTCAGTTGTCAAAGTTACGCGGTGTACGCCTGTCGTTGACAATGTGTCGAATGCGGTGTCATTCAATGCGTAAAGATAAGGCAGCTGGTTGTCATATATTAATAACGTATCTGTGCCGAAATAGATAGGATGAACAGTCAGTGTGAGTTTTGTAAGTGAGTCGTAGCCTAAATAAGAGCCTGCAACAAGGTAGATTGAGTCATTGAAAGTACCGGCGTTCTGTATAGGAATGTTGAACCCATTGTTCGTGTATTTTGCGTTGGTATCAAGGTCCTGGCATATTTCATCAGTAAGCTCCACTATGATAAGGTATGGCTGCTGTACGCCTTCGCTGATGTTTCCTGTGCCTGGTGCCTCAATGAAACTAGCAAAAACCTGTCCGTATGTGTATGATACGGACCCCACAGACGGATTGCTTATATTGTTGCCGATAGATACAAAACCACTTTGTGCAAAGCCTATACAAAGACTGCATAATAAAATTAATGTTGTAAAAATTCGTTTCATAATAAGTTTTTGAGTCTTTTATTAACGTTAAACTGTTGATATATAGTTGTTTATAGTTAGTGATTCTCTTTTAATTCCAACTTGCAAATATACATTTTTTTTTAATAATATATCGCTGTTTGAATTATTTTAAATAATTTTCTTCGAAAAACTTGTTGTACATCTCCCTTTTTTCCTCTTTGTTGTAGTAGGTAGTATAGTTAGTGGCTGATATTGCGTAAGTTATAATTGCCTTGGATTTGTTGTAAGCGGAGAATTTCGGATCCTTTACAATATTATTGTAATAATCCATGGCTGTTTCTTTATTTTTGAATTTCGCTATTGTGAGGATTTGCTCGTTCTGGTTGAGATAGATGCTGCTTATGTTAAGTTTGAGCAGACTATATATTTCCCTGTTGAAAGCTGATATGTCGTTTTTGATGTCAACGACAGTGCCTTTTATTTTGTGAACGTTAATGAGCATGATGATGAAATGCTGTTCGGCAGGTGCTACGATAAACGGATTTTCGTCATTATCAGCGCCTGCTTTTGCACCGTTTTTCCCGTTCAGGGCGTCAGTGGATTTTTTGCCCTGTGACGACTTGTCAGACTCTTTGTTTTCAGGCTGGAGGAAGAGCTTTGCAAGTTCAGCGACTTTAGACATCGGATAGTTCGATACGATTCGGAACATCTCCTCTTTCATCTCCTTTTCTCCTTTTGTCTGTCCGAGTGCTATAGCGCGGATATAGAGAAATTTCGTGGTCAGCACGGTGTCCTTGCAAAGTGGCAGTGCTTCGTCTGAAATGGTTATCGTCTTTTGCCACTGTTTGGCCGAGTAGGCTCCGTAGGCCTCTTCATATTTCTTTTCAATGATTTTCGCCGCTTCAGCGAGCTTTTCGTTATAGTGCGGGTCGAGAATCAGTTTGGCGTAGTCGGTTTGCGGATATTTGCTTAATATTACGTTTTTAGGAGTTTCGGCGCGCGGGTCGTTTGCATTTTTGTAGTTCAAATATAATATGTATAATGCCGGCAAAGCGAGCTCGTGGTCGGGGAAGCGTGCCACTAAATTTTCAAGAGTGGCGTTGCCTTTTTTCTGGTCCTTGAGCATGTCGATGTAAATGAGTGCGGCATTGTACATCGCGTTGGCAATCTTATTGTTGGAGGTATCTAATGCTCCTTTCGTCAGAGGAACATCCTGAAGATAGTATTTTTCCTCTTTGGGGTTGTTGGAGCGGCCGCTTGTTACGGTGTCCTCTTCATCGGCGCTTGAGTTTGGATTGTTGAGGTCGGCAAGTTCATCGAAACTGATTTGCTGCTTGTTGCTCACACGCCAGTTGTCTTCAAGCTTTCTGGTGCCCCACCGTTTCAGGAACTCGGTGCGGCCGGCACTAACAAGAGACGTGTTGTAAAAGTACCATTTCCCGCCTTGCGTTGATGCGTTGTTGGCATATATGTTGCTCATTCCAAGCGCGTTTTGTATTGCAAGTTCCTTGTTGGCATCGTTCTGCTGTTTTTTTGCCTCGGCGGCCTTGTAGGCGCGTATCTGTTGCGACACCCATGATTTGCGTTCCCCTTCACTCATCTTGGCTATCCTCTGCAGACTGTCCTGTGTCTTTATCACCTGCAGGTTCTGCACAAGTTCGGTAAGGGTTTTTGTTTTGTGCATTATGGCCTTGTAGTTGGGGTAGTCTTTCGGCAGAGCCAAGGTCGCGGTATCGTAATATGCTTGTGCGAGCGGGTATTCCTCATCTTCAAAATAGATGTCTGCGAGTTTCAGCGACGAGTATGATCGCTGGTAGTCGTTGTCAACGTATGAGCTGACCGACAGGGCAAGGTACTCGATTTGTGCGTCAATGTCCTCATCACGGCGGTATAGTTCCGATATTGCGTAGTATATCTGGTCTTTGAATTTTTCGTTTTTGGTCTCTTTCAGCATCTTTTTCATCTCTTTCAGTATCGCTGTTTTCGATGCTTCGGTGCCATCGTAGTTGCTTGCAAGGTGCATGCGGGCGCTGAATTCCATATCGTATGCGGGCGAAGACTTGAGTACCCTCTTGAAGCTGGCGTGCGCCTCGGAAGGCATGTCGGCACCTTCATATAGCTGCCCTAAAATGAAATTCAGTCGTGTGCGGAATTCTTTTTTCGGTTTGTTTTTGAGTGCGTCTTTAATATGGTCTATCGCCGCTTCCCTGTCCCCGTTCGGGGCGGTGAGGTGATATTCGGCCGCAGATGCATGATAAAGCACGTTCAGCTTTTTGTCTTTTTTAGGGTATATGAGATAGAGGGCTTCGTCCAACGAGGTCTCAGCGCGCGGGAAATATTTTTGCCTGATGAAGCAGCGGGTGAGCCACACCGCCGCCTCTTCTTTGCAGTTCCCGTTCTTGTGGGTTGAGATTATGTAGTTGAAGACACGCTGCGCCTGCTGGTAGTCCTGTTTGTAGAAATAGGCTTTCCCCATCAGCAGGTAGGCATCATCCATTGTCTTTACATATTCTTTGCCTTTTATGAATATTGAGTGCTTGAATATTGATTTTGAGGATTTTTCAATGGTCCTGTCAAGCGATGGAAGCGCCGATGTTATCGCTTCTTTCGATGGGTAGGCGTAAACAGGAAGCGTGATTGTGTAGTTGTCCTTTGTTACGTTGGCTATTTCTGCCTCCGCTTTTTTCAAGGCCTCTTTTGCATTGAAATTTATGTTGAAGTGTGATGTGGTGGTGTGGTATGCCCTGTTTAACCCGGTGTTCTTTCTCGTGGAACAGCTTGCAGCCAGAATGACAGTAATGGCCATTGCCGTAAGCAAAATTCCTGATTTCAGTATGTGGTGTTTGGGTTTCAAGTTTCCTTCTTTTTGTTGTGATAAAATTTTCCGCAAAGATAACGCATTTTGTTGAAAAAAATTGTTTGGCCTTAAAATTTCGGCTAATGCGTGTGCAGCCGTGAATTATGTTTATTTTTGCAAAATCAAATATAGGTCAAGACTTTAGGATGTCGTTCATGGCGTTGGATAATAACAGTAAATTTTGCAGGACAGCGGAACTTTGTGTGTTGTTGCTTTTGGCCGCAATTCTACGCCTCTGGCACATCGGCAAAGCTGATATTGGCAGCGATGAGTGCTTTTCATTGTTCTATTCGCAGTTTGCAGTGCCTGACATGATTTCTGTGCTCTTTCAGGGCGACAATCCTCCGTTGTGGGAAATCCTACTCCATTTCTGGATTATGCTATTTGGGGTTAATGTGTTGTCAATAAGATTATTATCTTTTGTATTTAATCTGTTGGCGGTTATCCCGATATATTTTATTGGTGAGAAGTTTGTGAAAAGGCATACGGGATTTTTCTCCGCCCTGTTTTACACTTTTTCGTCTTTTTCAATATTTATTGCCCATGAAGGACGTGTTTACAGCCTGCTCGGATTCCTTTCAGCCTGTTCGTTATATCTGTTTTTGTCTCTTATTGATAAAAAGAAAACTTCAAATTTCATACTTCTTACTATAACCAATGTTTTGATAATGTATAGCCATTACCTTGCAATCTGGCTCATAGTTATGGAGTTTTTGTTTTTTGTGTCGGTGCGAAAGTTCCGAGAGTCTCTTGGCCGGGCTTACCTTTGGCATATTGCTGCACTTTTTGTTGCCTATCTGCCTGTTTTGCCGTTTCTTTATGCCCGTTTCCTGGATTCGGGGTTGCACGGCACTTGGATAGACAAATGTCATAGTATCAGCGATTTGTATAATATGATATGCTGTTTTACCAATGCTCCGGTGCCGGCTGTTTGCGCTATTGTTCTGCTTTTCGCTTGCCTTGCCAAAATAATATACCAAATTGTCAAACGTAATTATTCTGTTGATTCACTGACGGTTATCTTTTTTGTTTGGCTTGTGCCTATGATGGTGTCATTTGCTGTTTCATTCAAGATAGGTTTCTTTTATAACAGATATTTTTATTTTCTGCTTCCTGCATATATGCTCACTCTTTCAAATTCTGTTTTTTATCTTTTTGAAAATAAAAGAGTTATAAAAACCGCTTTATATGTTGCATTTGCTTTTTCAATGGTATTCTCAATGAAGACAGATACGACACAAATGCGCTACGGCGGATGGAAAGGTGAATATGCAAAGGCTGTTAATTCAATGGTGGAATTGAAAGAGCACAATAATGCCGTGGTGATTTTTGCCCCTGAATGGTTGGAGAAGCAGATTGTCTATTATCTTGATGAAAATCATTCTCTTTTCAAAAATGAAGGAAATCCGAGGCAGGACCATGTTTTCGCTTCATACTTGCAGAAAAACGGATATTATTATGAAGATGATTATCATGAAATTAATGTTGTTGATAACCAATATGTTATATGTATCAATAACGATTTCTATGATATTTCGAAGATTAAAAATTGGCTTGATGAAAACGGGTATGAGGAGAGCCAAATCCGGAAATACACGCAGATGGAAGTTACGCTTTTTCGGCGGCGGTAACGATGTTTTCCATTAATGAGAGGATTGTCATCGGGCCGACTCCGCCTGGTACCGGTGTTATGGCGGCACATCTCTTTTCCAAAAGTGGCAGGTTGTCGGAATTGTATATGTCACCGACAAATTTGCCTGCATGACGGTTCATTGCCACGTCAACGATGACAGCATCCTCACGCACCATTTCCGGTGTGATGACATTCTCTTGCCCCATTGCCAAGACAACGACTTCGGCTTGTGCTATTATCTGTTTGAGGTTCGCGGTTTTGCTGTGGGCGATTGTTACCGTGCAGTTCTCTTTTAGCAGCATTTGTGCAGTAGGCTTGCCAACGAGATTGCTGCGTCCGACAACTACAGCTCGTTTGCCGTCAAGGGCAATGCCGTGCTCCTTCAGCAGCGTGACGATGCCTTTAGGTGTGCAGGGTATAAGGTATGGCTTGCCCGCTGCCAACAAACCGAAGTTTTTGGAAGTGAGCCCGTCAACATCTTTCCTATAATCTATTGCTTCTATAATACTGCTTGTGTCAATATGTTGAGGTAGAGGTAATTGCACCAATATTGCATCAACTGATTCGTCTTGGTTCAGTTCGTTTATCTTTTGTTCAAGTTCGTCTTGGGGTATGGTTTCACTTTGTTGCGATATTTGGCATTCTATCCCTAATTCTTCACAACTTTTTTTCTTAAGTCCCACAAAATGTGCGCTTAGCTTGTCATTGCCTACGAGCAGTATGGTGAGTTTTGGGCTTCTGCCGATGGCTTTTGTGAGTTTCTCGATTTTTGTTTTGAGGAGTGAGCTTTTTTTTCGCGCCGTCTCTTTGCCGTCAAGTATTATCATAATTATAAATTTGTGGCAAAAATAGTAAATTTATAGAAAGAAACAGTTGTTTTGTGCCTTCTTTTCATTCTGGGATTTTGCAGAATAGACCTTTTCGCCTGTGTATGGGTCGTACCCCAAAAAGAACAAGGCGGTTGAAAAGGTCATCGGGGTAGGGGTGAAGTCCTGCACCTGCTCTGTCATCAAATGGTATTTGCGCGTCAGTTTCGACAGCTCTTTCATATCCTGCAGAGTGCAGTCGGGGTGTGATGAGATGAAGTATGGGATAAGCTGCTGTTTCTTATTGAGTTTCTGGTTTATATCCTGAAATTTTGAATAGAACTGCAGAAAGTTTTTAAAAGGCGGTTTCCTCATTTTGTTGAGCACGTGTGTTGCGGTGTGCTCCGGCGCAACCTTCAGCCTGCCCGAAACGTGGTTCGCTATGACTTCCTGCATATATTCGTCCAAGTGGTTCTGCTTTGAGACGTTGCGGTCATCGCATAGCAGCATGTCATATCTGATGCCGCTTCCTATTGTGATATGCCTGATTCCGCTCACCGCCGCTGCCTTGCGGTAGAGCGCAATAAGTGGGGCGTGGTTGCGGTTAAGGTTTTTGCATACGTTGGGAAAGATGCATGACGGGCGCGGACAGCGTTTGCATAACTCCTTGTTTTTGCCACCCATCATATACATATTTGCCGATGGCGCGCCCAAATCGGAAATGTGCCCTCTGAAATAGTCGCGTTTTGCGAGGTCTTCCACTTCTTTGAGGACCGATTCAGGGGAGCGGGAACTTATACTTTTCCCTTGGTGCGCTGCAATTGCGCAAAAGCTGCATCCGCCGAAGCACCCGCGATGTATCGTTATCGAGTTTTTTATCATTTCAAAGGCAGGGATCTCTCCGCGTTTTGCGTATTTCGGGTGCGGCAGGTTCATCATTCTGTCAAATAATGCCATGTCGTCCATCTCTTCAGTCGTGGCTGGCGGGAATGGCGGATTGATGACAAGTGATGTGTCTCCGTAAGGCTGTACTATTCTCTTTTGTATCTGTTTGTTTGATTCTGTTTCAAATTTTACAAAATTCTCGCCGTAATATTTTTTATTCTCTTTCTCTTTTTCAAAAGAATGAAGAATGATTGTGTTTTCACCGGAAAAAGATGATGGAGGCTCGTTTTTAATGAAAGCAATTTGAGGTATTGACGGGAGCTCTTTTTGCCAATCTTTTGATTCAAGGAGTTTTGCGAGTTTCAGAATCGGACGCTCGCCCATGCCGTACACCAAAACGTCTGCGCGGCTGTCGATAAGTATTGAGGGCTTTAGCGAGTCGCTCCAGTAGTCGTAGTGCGACAGCCGCCTCATGGATGCCTCAATGCCCCCGATGACGACAGGTACATCAGGGAACATATCTTTAAGGATATTGGAATAGACCGTTGTGGCGTAGTCAGGGCGGAAGCCTGCTACTCCGCCGGGAGTGTAGGCGTCGTTGCTGCGGAGCCGCTTGCGTGCTGTGTAGTGGTTGACCATGGAGTCCATATTGCCCGAAGTGACACCGAAAAAGAGGCGCGGCCGCCCCATTTTTTTGAAATCGCGCAGGTCGTCTTTCCAATTAGGCTGAGGTACTATGGCAACTCTGTATCCTGCTTTTTCCAATGTCCGCCCGATGACGGCGGCGCAAAATGAAGGATGGTCTATATATGCATCACCGCTCACAAGCACCACATCAATATAATCCCAACCGAGGTAGTCAACCTCTTTTTTCGTTATTGGCAGAAAATGTTTAGTCTCTGTATGAGGCATTAAGTTTGTTATTTCGTTTGGATATATTGGAAAGCAGCGTCCAACTGCGGTTTGAAATCGCCGTTATAGTTTTTGCGTAACATGATTTTGTCGGGAGTGTGTCCTATCCCTTCCATATTCTTTCCTTCAATCAGACATTCAAAAGATGAAGTGTAAACATAATGTGCACTACTGTTATTCAAGCTTCCAAAAGGACCGCCATAATGGAGGTCTATACTTGTTTCCGGTTGCAGCGGACCTGTCCCGCCGTGAGTGCGTTCACCTATTGTATAACTTGTTGGCAGAACGGCTTTAATTGTCATAGGTTCAATCTCACCCATACTCACGGAATTGATGTCGCAAAGGATTACGTATGGTATGTTTTCGGCTGTAATGTCCCTGTGATATTTAGGATTCGGGTTGATATAGTAAGGTGTCCACGGAGAATACTCATAGCGGCCGGGGCCTTCCTTATATCGTGTTTTCAGAATTTCAGTTTTCTTATTAAGATAGATACCGATGAGGTAATCGAGGTCGTCTTGGTATCCGCCCCTGTTGCAGCGGTTGTCGAGAATGATACCTGCCAACTGCTCACGCGGAGTCTCGGCAATAGTCTTGAACAAATGGTCTAACACTTGCGCACCTTCGCCATTTGCAAGCATTACCGGGGTAAGTGCCGCCAAAGATTGCCATAAGTATGGAACTTTCCGTCCGTCAGGAAGGACAAATAGAATGTAGTGGCATATAACTGACCTTTCTAATTCAGGCACATACTCTTCATACGATTCATGTGTTTCAATTGTATATTGTGAACCAATGTTTTTCAAAAAATCGAGAATGCCGTTTTGTTCTGTTGAAGCGTCTTCAAAATAGTAGTCGCGCGTTGGAATTTCTAACCTGAAAGGAACCACTGTCGCCCAAATGTTCTCCTCTTCGGGTGCAGGAAAGAGATTTTTGACATAAACAGTCATATGATGGTCAGTCATCCCACCAATGATTTTTGTGTAAAGAGTTTGCAATTCTTCTGTCTTTACATAACCCACTTGCTTTGCCTTTTCGTCAAGTTTTTGAAATTCAGGCATATATATGTCATACATGGCATCCCAATCTGTGGCGTCAACATCCCAAAAGACATAACCTGTACTGATTGTTTTCCATAAATAGTCAAACTGTTCAGAATAATTACTATAAGCCATATCACTTGACTCTCCGATGTATGGGAAAAAATCAGCCTCTTTGCGGCAAGAACAGAATGCAATGGCAATAAAAGCAGCAATTAAGTATATTTTTTTCATTAGTATGTGCTATTTGTTAGAATTTATAAAATACTCCAAGTGTAACGGACAGTGTGTTAAGGTAGCGTGGATCTTGCAAGTGCTTGTATCCGCGATGATGACTTGTGAGGTCGTAGTAGTATAGTGCTTCCAGATTTAGTCCCCAGTGACCGTTAATATTATATGACAGGCCTAAGCCTCCTGTAAGTCCGGCGCAAAAACGTGCATCTTCTCGGGTGAATTGCCTAACTTCTTTAAAATCATCAAAATAGATATGATAATCTGTCATCCAATAAGTTTTACCTTTAATTTTGTCTTGCAGCCAGCAGCCTATATAGCCACCGAGAAGTGCATGGCCGCGCAGGTGTTCGCCGCCAAACGAAAAGTCAGCTGTAATAGGCAGCATAAGGTATAGGTTGCGGTGTTCTGTGTAGAGTGAGTCAACATAGTTGAGATTCCTGTCCATACGGTGCGACCGCTGCATAACACTGAGGTCAGCACGAAGCGCAATCCATTGTTTGAATCCGTAACTTGCCTGTACTCCTATATCGAATCCGCTTAACGGTGAATATGTTTCATCTATACGCCCTCCGTTTGAGCGGGTAATTGAGGTATAGTCCCAGCCTCCCTTGAGGCCAACAGACCACTGCGCATTAGCTGCCAATGCAAATACACAAAAGGCAACAGAAAGCCAAAGTTTTTTTCTTTTATTATTTATCATTTATCATATCTGTCTGAGTTTTCTTGCTTTTCTTCTTTCGCCGAAATCAGCAAATACGCTATATAGCAATGGGATAAGGACTAAAGTTACGACAGTTGAAACCGAAAGTCCCCAAGCGACAGTCATACCCATGGCGTTCCACATTTCGGCGCCCTCGCCCTTGTCAACCGCCAAAGGAATCATACCGATAACAGTTGTTAGCGTTGTCATAAGAATCGGGCGGAGACGCGACTTGCCGGCGGTGACAACCGCATCGCGGACAGTTGCGCCACTCTCGCGGCAAAGTATGGTGTAGTCGATGAGGACGATACCGTTTTTCACAACGATACCGATAAGCATAAGCACACCTACCAAAGCCATGATGCCTAATGCGGTGTTTGTTATCGCCAAGCCGAAGAATACGCCTGTGAAGGCAAACGGGATGGAGAACATGATGACAAACGGGTAGGTGAATGACTCGAACTGCGCCGCCATCACTATATAAACCAAAAGCACAATAAGAACCATAAGCACATACATGTCGGCGAAGGCCTCCTGCTGGTCTTCCCATGTTCCGCCGATGAGGTAGTCAATGTCAGTAGGTTTGTCCATCTTGTCAAGTTCTGCTTTGGCGGCGTCCACAATTTCGCTCAGTGCGGCGTCCTTGCCCACAACGCACGAAACTGTAACTTCACGTTCGCGGTCTTTTCTGACGATGGTCGGCGGGGTCATCTTTTCAACCACCGTGCCGAGGTCTTTTATGCGCACCCCTACGCCTGACGAGTTGTAAACCAAGATGTTTTCGATATTCTCGACACTTTCCCTGAATTCCGGCGCATATCTCACACGGATGTCATATTCTTCACCGTCTTCGCGGTAATGCGAGGCGGTGTAGCCGTTGAAGCGGTTTCGCACGTATGAGGCGGCGGTGGTTAAATTCAAACCGTTCTCCGCTAATTTTTCCCTGTCAAATTCGATTTGGATTTCAGAGGTGTACGGGTCGCGGCTGATGTTAACCTGCGTACAGCCCGGCACATGCTTCATGCGCTCTGCAATTTCGGCGGCAAAAGCGTTGGTTTCGTCAAAGTTATAGCCGTAGATTTCAATGTCAACGGTGCTTTGTCCACCCGCACCGCCGCCAGTGGAAACGGTGTATGTCTCAATTTCCGGATATTCCTTCAAATATGCGCGGAATTTGTCGGCGATTTCAGAAATGCCCCTTTCACGTTCTGTCTTTTTCGTGAGTTTTATGTTGAAAGAGAGAATGTGTGTTCCGTTCTCCTGCATCATGCCGAAGGCGTTGTCGTCATCGGGCTGCCCCACTGAGAAGTTCATCATTCTGATTTCAGGAAATTCATTTCTCATCCTTTCCACAAAGGCGAAAGCAAATTCTTTTGAGGTCTCCACTCTTGTGCCGATTGGCAGTTTTACCCTCACCGACATACGGGCCATGTCCTGAGTCGGGAAGAACTCTGTAGGGATGAATTTTACGAGAGCTACGCTGCCTAAGAAAATGACAAATAAAGCGCTGATAACAATAATTCTGTGCGAAACGCACCAGTTGAGCATGCTCCCGTAAGCGCGGTCGAGCCAATTGAGGAATTTTTCAACAGGTTTGTATATTGCTCCGAAAAAGCGTCCGCGGTTGGGGTTGTTTTTGAGCATTATCGAGCAGAGCATCGGCGTCAGACTCAAGGCGGCGATAGTGGAGACACTACAGACGATGGCCACAATCCAGCCGAGTTGCTTGAAGAGGATACCCGCCTGCCCCTGCAAAAATGTCAGAGGAAGGAACACCGCTAACAATACCAGAGTTGTGGCAATAACGGAAAGAGAGACTTCGCTCGTGGCGAACACCGCCGCCGATTTTGGCTTCGTGCCCCTTTCGATGTGGGTGGTTACATTTTCCAAAACGACAATGGCATCGTCAACAACCATGCCGATGGCAATACTTATTGATGATAATGAAATGATATTCAAAGAGTTGCCTGTTACAATAAGATAGATGAACGAGGCTACGAGTGAAACAGGAATGACTATAGCCACGATGAAGGTGGCACGCCATCTGCCTAAGAAAAACAGCACAACCAAGACAACAAGTATAAGAATAACCAAAATTGACTCTTCCAAGTTGTTGATTGTGTTGACAATACTTTCTGATGTGTTCGCAATGATGCCGAGTTTCACATCAGAGGGCAGTGATTTTTGTATTTCGGGCAGTTTGTCCATCACCTTTTCCGAAATGCGCACCGAGTTTGCACCGGTCTGCTTCTGAATGATGATCATTGCTCCGCGGACACCGTTGTTGTAAACTTCCTGCATTCTCTCCTGCAAGGTGTCCTTCACAATAGCAACATCGCGAAGATAGACATTCTTGTTGTTAAAGCTCCCGACAACGATGTCGTTCATCAGTTTTGCGTCAGGGTATTCTCCCTCAACGCGCATCGTATAAGTTGATGAACCGATATCCATGGTGCCGAGCGGCAGGTTGCGGTTTTCTGCACCTACGACACTCGCAATGCTCTCTACGGAAAGGTTGTAGGCCTCAAGTTTGTATGGGTCGCAATAGATCTCAACTTCGCGCTCCGGCGCACCGCTGATTGAGACGGTGCCCACACCGCCAATTCGGCTCAACGGTGATGCGACTTTGTCGTCCAATATCTTATATAATGCGTTTGTGCTCTCTTTCGACTGCACCGACAACATCATAATCGGGAAGTCATCTGCCCCGAACTTGAAAAGAAACGGCGTGTTCGCATCATCGGGCAGCGCCGAGTTGACCATATCCAACTTGTCGCGCACATCATTTGTGGCAACGTCAATGTCTATTCCATATTCAAACTGAAGCGTTATGATAGAATAGTTTTCCTTTGAGTTTGATGTGATGTGCTTCAGGTCGCTCAACCCGTTTAGCACATTTTCCAAAGGCTTTGAGACGTTGTTCTCCACATCTGCGGCACTCGCGCCCGGATAAACGGTGAACACCATTATTGTATTCTCCCCAAAGTCAGGGAAGAGGTCAATCGGCAGTTTTGTCAAAGAAAAGACACCGATAATGGCTATGGCGACATAGACCAAGGCGGTCATAATCGGCTTCTTGACGGAGGAGGCGTATAAACTCATTTTATAAGTTTTTTATGTCTTGCAATATCTTATTTGTTTGATACAAGACGGAGTTCTTAATTGCTTTTTATCGTTTTATGAATTTCTTTGTGATTTCTGAACTGTTGTTTTTCATACGGATGAAATATACTCCTGAGGAGATATTCTCTGTATTAATCTTGAAGTTCTTTTCTGTAATTTGTTGTTTATAAATAATTTGGCCAACAAAATTTAAAATTTCCACATAACCTGTGCCTTCACTTCTGATGTATAATTCATTGTCAACAGGGTTAGGATAGATAGAAAAACTGTTTTGCGAATTGTTATCAATGGAATTCTGATATTCAAATTGCGCATAGATTGTGTGATTAGCAGTAACATTAGTGAAAGTGTATGATGTTACGGCTCCTACAGAAACATTGTCAACCAAGACATCTGTAAGGACGTAATTTGTATTCGCAGATATTGAGTATGACTGGTTGGCACCTTCAGCAACTGTTGTCGTGCCGTTCGGCGTAATTGTGCCGCCGATATTGGCAGAAGCGGTGATGGTGTAAGTTAAGTCTTGTATTGTGGCGTTAGAACATTCGGGCAGAGAACTGCATCCGTCTGTGTAATATGCTTCAATACAATAGTCATAACTGCCTGTAGGTAAATTGTTTATTGTGTATGTTGTCGTTGTGGTCGTGCCGACAGGTACGTTGTTGCAATAAACCTGATAGTATGATATTGCTGATGATACATTTTCTTGAATTGAGATGTCATCAACACAGAGATAATATGCGTCATTGGAAGTGCAGTGAATTGCAACATATTTTGCGGTTGCCGGAATCGTGTATGAATATTTTGTCCATGTGAACGGTACTGAAGCCACAGTGCCTGCAACATTGGTGAAGTTGGAGGCTGAGTTGCCTGTTGTGGAGTAAACCACCTCGAATGATTCCACATATTGCGATTTGTGGCCGCCGCGTGCATAGAATTCGAAAGTGAACGGGTTGCTGAAACTGAGGGCAGGAGTGATTATGTAATCATCGTTAGGCGCACTCTTGGATACAAAACTTGCGAAAAATTTGTCACCTGAATGTGCTATTACATTTTCGTTTTGTGCCAACGACAAGTTGTTGGAGGTGTTATATATCTGATTAGGATCAAAGACCATATAAGCCATTGGGTAACTTTCGTTGGTGTATTGGTTGTAACCTGAAATCCCGTAGGTTTGGGCACCGTCACCGTCAATGTATGACCAGCCGATAGTTCCGGGAGAGTTTATGTCGAAAGCTGTGTGTCCTTCAACATCCTCGAAAATATTAGATGAAGCAGCTGGGGCACTCCAAGAGATTACGAGGTCATGCCCGTTTTGTTGTGCATTCAAATCGGTCACGCCGTTGCAGTCGTGGTTGCTGCCGTCACTCACTGTAACAGTCTCGGAGACTTTAACCGGACATTCGCCATCACTGTAAACCACTGCAACCGAGTCTTGGTATGTGTCGTTGATAAGGCCTGTGTGCAAATATGAGGTTGTGGTGGTTGTGGCGATAATGCTGCCGTTGCAATACACGTTATAGTAGAGCACATCGTTGTTGGCTGGTGCTGTCCATGTCAAATTGACCTTCATAGTTGTGTCGGTGGTGCAGGTGAGATTTGTCGCTCCATCGCATGGGGCTGAGCAGAATACGTTTTTGTAGATGGTTGTAGTATTGAAAGCCGTGGCAACGAGAAGTACTGAATCGTTAGTGAAAGTGTGGTTTATGGAGTAGTTTCCTGAAGCGTCAGTAAGAGTGCTGAAATATGTGCCGTTCTGTGAGATGCAGATTTGGGCGTTTGCGATTGGATTGCCGTTGACGGTGGCGGTTCCGGTAAAAGGAACTCCGGCAAGGACAGATTCGTCAGAAAGGAGAAGGTTGTCGGGCTGTTTTGTGCGAAGTTGCACCGCACCGTCACCAAAAGTCGTCCATGTCTTTACAGTTTCCAAGTCATCAGTATAACTTGACTCTTTCAGCATGAGGTTAAAGGCGTTAACGGCGATGCAGCCCCAGTGGGTTCTCTGTTCAGAAGTGTTATATCCGCTTTGTCCTGAATAGTTGTCATAATTATATCCTCCGATGAGAATATCATAGAAATAGTCCTGACCTCTTTGAGGCGGAGTCCAAGGCTGATTGATTGTAGAGCCCCAGAAGACAAGGGCGCCGCCGCCTGATTTGCGCAACCACGCTTCGGCGAAGCAGACTTTCGAACTGTTATGGAACTCGCCGTTTACACACGCGACCGAAACGATGAAAGGCAGTTTGTCGCCGTTTGTTGTAGAATTTACTTTAGTGTTGTCGTAGCCTGTGGTAACCCAGTATTGTGTGTCGCCGTGCCCGCAATATGCGATTGTCGAAGCTCCTGAATTGATGTAGCCGTGCAGAGTTGATGATGATGGGTTGCTGCCGTAGTTCTGCTGGTGTGTCTGGTAGCCCATTTTCGGGTTAAGCCTATTGTTGTAAATGTTTTTAATATGGTCGTAGTCTATTTCGTCGTCATCTCCAATACCACTTCCTTCTGCAGAACCGATTCCAATAAATGTCTCACGCCAGCCGGCGGTCATGTCAGGATTCTTTTCATAATTTATTGCTTTGTCAATCTGTACTTTAAGGTCAGCGGTGCCTGAGCATGAGAAACGTCCGATTGAAATGTCGGGATAGTTGTCGCTGCCGGAAACACAGCCCATTGACGGGTCTGTAGGGGCAGAACTGTATGTCGGGGATTTGATGTCAGCCCAGTCGCCGGCAATCTGCACGTACATCAGCTTCGGGTTGTTGTTGTATGCCGTCTGAATAGCGGTTGAAATATTGGTTCCTTTCGTAACAGTCTGAGTTGTGACATTATAGCCTTTTTCACGTTTCCACTGTATGTACGGATCCATAGTTGACATATAGTCAGATGTGGTGATAACGAGAATATCGCCGTATTCGTCCATTGAGGTGAGGGTGGCAGAAACTTTTGGCATCTTGTAGTTTATGAACATGCTCTGATAGATTCCGACAGCATCGCGCACAGGATGGATATCCTCGCGGAGCAGCGGGTTTGTTGCTGGCTTTTTGTTTTCTGTAAGGATGACTTTTACATCAGAATATACACGCAGAGTCTTCGTGGCGGCGTTGTAGCGGAACGGGAATACACGGACAGTGGTTCCGCGCACATCGCGTACAATGAACGGTGATTCCATAACAGACAAGTCTGCAGGATAAAATTCGTTAATAATTGATTCAGGTGCAATTTCGTAAGCGATTTTTGAAGGGTCCTGATTGCGGTAAATGGTCCCGCGCGAAGGCAGAAGCGGGTGCGAAAGTTTGATGTCGGTGTAGTTGCCTTCAATCACCTCCATGTCAACATTCTTGTTGTTCGGCAATTGCACTGAGGCGCTTATGAATGGCAGCGCTGCCCAGCCCTTTTGCTCTGTGACAGCCGAGCCGTCAAAGACTATTTTTTGGAAAGTCTGTCCCGAAACAGTAATCTCTTTCAATGACCACTCTCCAAGTTCAAATGAAACTTCATATTTGTCGGAAGACGGCTGGTTGAATTTTGCCTTGAACCCGTTTCCGGCAAAAAGAAGCATACTTGCTGAAATCATCAGCAGAGTCAGAATGTTCTTTTTCATAATTATTTATGTTAAAATGTTTTATATATTTTTTTTATTCTTTTGTATGATATTATTTAAACTTGCAAAGGTAAGAAAAACTTTCGTACAATATATCTGTATTTTATATTGGCGAAATTTGAAAAAAAATGTAACTTTGCAAGTTTGAAATTCTAAATCTAAAACTTATAAATTATGTATCAGAAAGAATTTATGTTAGAAGCCATCGAATTGTCGAAGAAATGTCTTGAAACGGGGCGGGGAGGTCCATTCGGTGCGGTTATAGTGAAAGACGGAAAGATAGTTGGCCGTGGCAGTAACCACGTGACAATAAACAACGACCCGACAGCACATGCAGAAGTCATGGCTATCAGGGATGCCTGCCACAACCTGAACACTTTCCAGCTGGATGGCTGCGAATTATACACCAGTTGCGAGCCGTGTCCGATGTGCCTTGGCGCAATCTATTGGGCACGCCCTGCCAAAATTTATTATGCAGGCGGCCAGCACGATGCAAGTGATGCGGGATTCGATGATTCTTTCATTTATGATGAAATTGAACTTCCGTATGAAAAGCGTAAAATCCCCGCTGAACAGCACGATCAGGCAGAAGCGGTTAAAGTTTTTGATGCTTGGAAAAAGCTGAGCACGAAGGTTGATTATTAGTGAAGTCAGAACGACTATTTTTCTGTTTGTGAGATGAGGCCGCCAGAGAGACAGATAATCTCTTGGAGAATGGTTTTTGAATTGGTAAGTCCTCCGTAACTACGAAGGACTTAGTTTTTATTTTCTTGTAATTTTAAAATGGTATTATTATTTTTATTTTTTACTTTTGCAAGATGCTAAACTTTAATAATAAAATTATGAAAAAATTATTGTTTATTATTGCTTGTTTTACTATTGTAGTTTTCAATTCGTGCGAAAAACAATCAAAAAATGCAGATGGAAATTTGAAAACTGATGATACGTATCAAAAAGAATTTATGTTAGAAGCCATCAAATTGTCGAAGGAATGTCTTGAAACAGGGCAAGGTGGCCCATTCGGTGCGGTTATAGTGAAAGACGGGAAGATAGTTGGCCGTGGCAGTAACCAAGTGACAATAAACAACGACCCAACCGCACATGCTGAGGTCGTGGCAATAAGGGATGCCTGCAAAAATTTGAACACGTTCCAGTTGGATGGATGTGAAATATATACGAGTTGCGAACCATGTGTGATGAGCCTCTGCGCTATATATTGGGCGCACCTGTCAAAAATATACTATGCTGGCGGTGAGAAAGATGCCAGCGATGCCGGTTTTGATAACTCATTCATCAATAATGAGATAGCACTTCCCAAGGCAGAACGCAAAATCCCCGCAATGCAGTGCGACCAGGAGGAAGCTGTGAAAGTCCTTGAAGCATGGAAAAAACTAAGCACTAAAGTTGAGTATTAGTCTATTTTTTTCTCTTAAGAGTCAAAAACATACTATATAGCCAGCAGTACCAATAGCTGGGCGGTGAATATTCGCAGGAACATTGTCAGCGGATAGACTGTGGCGTAGCCCATATTCGGAAGTTTGCAGTTTGTGGGTGCAATGCTGTTTGCAAAAGCCAATGTGGGCGGGTCGGTGTGCGAACCGCTGATGAACCCCATCAGAGTATAATAGTTCATTTTCAGGACTTTGCGTCCGAAGAATGAAATTATGATTGGCGGTATCATAGTGATAAAGACTCCATAAATTACCCACATATAGTGCTCTTGTAAGGTTTCCACAAACTTTGCCCCTGCACCGAGACCAACGCCTGCAAGGAAAAGCGCGATTCCGACTTCGCGTAGCATCCACACGCCGTGGCTGTCGGTGAATTCAACGGTAAGCCAGCCTTTGCGCACGCCGAGCCAGCCCCCGAAGATTGCCACAACCAATGGCCCGCCTGCCACGCCGAGTTTTATTGGCGTCTTCATTCCTACAGGTATCGGAATTGAGCCGATAACGAGACCGACTGCTATGATTATGAAAATAGGGACAAGATATAATTTATGGCGTTGCGAGGTTGGCGTAGCCTGTTTTTCGGTTTTTGATTCAATAGCTTCATCAACAAAAGGCTCGTTATTGAGGTCGATGCGGCAGAAGAGCCGGAGCAGAATGCAGGAGACTATCATGCCAACCACAGCCAAAGGGTAGGCAACGGCATAGCCCGCAGCAAGGCGGTCGGCGGCTCCGTCAAGCCCCATTTCGTTGACGGCCTGTTGTGCTGCCGAAAGCCCCGGTGTGTTTGTGATTGCTCCGGTATAAACCCCTGCCATATCAGCAAGTTCCTGATTTGCGGTTTTTGCGATGATGACAGTAATGAGGACACCGAGCGCTACATTTGCCAATGCCATTATGTTCAGTGCAAGGCCACCTTTCTTGAAAGAACGGAAAAAGTCAGGCCCAACCTGCAGACCGACCGCTACCACGAAGAGGATAAGGCCGAACTCCTTGAGGCTGTGCAGCATGTCGGCATTGAGTGCAACACCGCATGCGCTGAAAACGATGCCTACAAAAAGCACCCATGTGATGCCCAACGATATTTTTGCGATTTTGATTTTGCCCAATAAAAGGCCGATGAAAATGGAAAGGGAAATGTATAGGATTGTAGAACCGACACCAGAACCTGTAAATATTGTCATAATTATTTTTTATTTTAAAAAACGTAGAGACGGTGTGCACACCGTCTCTACTACAACAAATATTATCCAAAATAGGAAAATTCGTATTAATGTTTCACGATTTTTGCGGTGTGGTTGCCCATGCGCAATACGTAAACGCCGTTTGTGAGATCAGACACGTCAATGCGGATGAGTTTGTCGGTTGTGGTGCCGAACGATTTCACCAATTTGCCGAACATGTCGAACATTGCGATTTCGGCTTTCTCACCGTTCTCGTTTTCAACCATCACATAGTCGGTTGCAGGGTTAGGATAGACGCGGAATGAGCCGTTTTCAGCGACCTCATTCACAGAGACGTTGCTGAAACCGAATACCGGATAGCCGTCGTTGAGACCGTTGCGGAATTCCCAAGACTCCAACTGTATGAAGTTGATGTTGTCTGGGTTCCAAACGCTGACGTAACCGTTAAGTGTATCCAAGAGGACTGCTGATTTCATATCGGCGGTGCTCATTGCTGTGCCAAAGCCGCTGTCGTTGTCAAGGTTATCATTATAGAACAGGGCGTTCAAGATGACATCGCTGGAGTATTTTTCGCCAATAACAGCACCGAAGTAAGAATCTGCAGTGACTTCGCCTGTGGTGTAGCAGTTGGTGATGTATGAATACTCACTTGCGTAACCCACAATGCCGCCAGCGTCATAATTTGTAGCAGAAACATTTCCCCTGTTGTAGCAGTTTGCCAACAAAGCGTAGTCGGGGCTGTTACCACACATATATCCGATAATGCCGCCAGCGTAATAATCATCAGCCATGATGTCGCCTGTGTTGTAGCAGTTGGAGACGCTTCCACGGTAGCCTGCAATGCCGCCCACATATTCGCTGCCCATTATGTCGCCGCTGTTTGAACATCTGTCAATCCAAGCGGAAGAACTGGATGCCTCACCCACAATACCCCCTATTTCATAACCGTAAGGAGCAGTGACGTTACCCCTGTTTTGGCAGTCGGTGACAA
>JAGCRI010000190.1 GCA_017964755.1 Bacteroidales bacterium
CCACAGGCCGCCCCGATGTCGGTGATGCAAGACTCATCTTCTGCAACACAAATCTCGAATTTTTCTGTGCCGAATGGCTGGGCACTCTCGTCGCAGAGTCTGCCGAACAATTCCAACGCCAGTGCATTAAGACAAGTAAGGCGCTTGCCAACATCGCCGCTGACATTTATGCTGTGGAGGAGATTCAGCAGGGCGATACTTCAATACGCTGTCTTACAAACCTTCTTAATGCGAGGATGGCACCGGTCAAGTACTGTTATGTGGACGACGGCGACTATGAACAGAGCGTATATTCTAAAGTCGGGTTCATTTACCGCTCCGACAAGGTTATGCCTGTGTTGGAACTCGGTCATCCATATACTCACAATCCGCTTTATATCTACAATGAATATGTTCAGGCATTTGATGAAATAGCTACAGGAGAGCGTTTTGTGCTGAGTGTTAACCATTTTGCATCAAAATATGGTGATACATCGTATGCCTGTGCCGAGTCAAACAATATCAGAATGTCGAATGTGAAGCATTTGGCAGATTTTCTGAACGCAAAATTGAATGATAATTATTACGATGATGATGATATACTCATTGTCGGCGACCTGAACTGCAATACGATGGAAGAGCCGATTAGGTTTCTTGACTCATTGGGGTATGAGGACCAGATGACGAGGTTTGCTCCTGCTGAATACAGCTATGTTTATGACAACAATGTCTCTTATTTGGACCACGCATTTGCTTCGCAGAAGCTACGCGGTCAAATTACCGGCGCCGCACCTTATCATATCAATGCAGACGAAGACGGTGCTCTCTCATACCAATATAGTAGTGACACATCAATGTACAGCTATTCAGACCACGACCCGATAATAATTGGGCTGACATTAAGCGGCAAGTCTGATGAGGACAGCACGCGAATTGGCGAGGTGACGACAGCCGAGCCAGTGATTATCAGTGGTGGTTGCGGACGTCTTTCTGTTCGGAGCGAAATTGCCGCTGATGTTGCAGTTTATGACATCGCCGGCCGTGAAATTGCTGTTCAGGCAAAGGTTACTCAATTTGAAATAGCATTGCCCAAGGGCATATATATAGTCCGCTTCGGTCGCCATGGTAAAAAAGTTATTGTTTGGTGAGTCCCAAATTTAAGTTCCTGCTGATTTTTTTTAAGTGTAATACTTGAGCCAATCTGCGAAATCTGTGCAAGAATAAAAATCTGCCAATTATAATAAAGTTTATTCAGAAAAAAATTGTATATTGCGGCTTGATTTAAAAAAATCGTGGTAAAAGGTAATAAACTAATTTATAATGACATACAATAACAAACGCTTTTTTCTGACAGGAGTTTTAATTGCTATTTTCGCACTTTTTTCTTCAATAAGTGTCAAAGCAGAGGAGGAAGCCAAGGCTTTTGACCCGGGTGAAGTCATCATCGGGCATATTATTGACAGTTACGGCTGGCACATAGCCGGCGATGTCAGTGTGCCGCTGCCGATAATATTGTTTGACCAAGGCAAACCGGTGGTTTTCATGTCAAGCAAATTTCATCATGGTCACTGCGCATACAAAGGCTATGCCATAGGTTTCACCCCTGAAAGCAAAGGCAAAATCGTGAAATTGGCTGGTGCCAATGCCCAATATACAGGTGAAATTGAAGAACTTGCAGAAAATAATGGAATAGAAGATGTTGCAGGTATGGAGTCACTTATAGATAATGAGGCTTTCCTTATAGACATTTCTATAACCAAAAACGTATGCGGGCTTTTTGTGGCGATAATCATCTGCTGTTTTGTATTCCTCAAGGTTGCAAAACAGTACAAGCAGCGCGAAGGCAAGGCTCCGCACGGACTGCAGGGTGTTGTTGAACCGCTCATCCTCTTTATCCGCGATGAGGTTGCCATTCCTTCTCTTGGTAAAGACAAATACCAGAAATATTTCCCATATCTTCTCACACTTTTCTTCTTCATTCTTATAAACAATCTTATGGGACTTATCCCGATATTCCCGTTCGGTGCAAACGTAACCGGCAATATCGCAGTAACAGGCATTCTTGCTGTAATCACATTCTTCGTAACGCAGTTTTCATCAAACAAGACATATTGGAAGCATATTGTGAACACTCCGGGCGTTCCGTGGTGGCTTAAGTTCCCGCTCCCGATTATGCCGGTTGTTGAGATGATTGGTCTTTTCACAAAGCCTTTTGTCCTCATGATCCGACTTTTCGCCAACATCACGGCGGGGCATATCATAGTGCTCGGCTTCATAGGCCTGATTTTCATCTTCGGCGCAATGGCTCCGGCACTTGGCTTCGCTCTCGCTCCGGTATCACTCGTGTTCTACCTCTTCATGGGACTTCTCGAACTTTTGGTTGCTTTCATCCAAGCCTTCGTCTTCACACTTCTTACAGCATTATATATAGGTATGGCTATGGAAGAGGAGCACGAAGATGCGCATGAGGCAAACGTAGTGGAATTAAAAACAGAAACAATTTAATACACACATAACACTTTTTTATTAACCTAAAAATTTACATTATGTCATTCTTAACATTATTACAAGCAGTAGCAGATTACACAGCTATCGGTAAAATGGGTGCTGGCCTTGGCGCAAGCATCGCAGCTATCGGAGCCGGTATCGGCATCGGCAACATCGGCAAAAGCGCATTGGAATCAATCGCACGTCAGCCTGAAGCAAGCGGTGACATCAGAACCAACATGATTCTGTCAGCCGCTTTCATCGAAGGTGTCGCCCTGTTCGCCATCGTCGTCTGCCTGCTGATCGCTGTTGCATAACAGCAAAGCCAAAAGTTTCCCCACGGTTGGTGGGGGAACTTTTCATCAGAAAAATATAGTTAGCATAAAAATATAGACTAAAAACAAACAGAAGAATATGGAACTTATAACCCCTTCAATCGGATTACTGTTTTGGATGCTTGTAGGATTCGGCATCTTGTTTTTCATACTTGCCAAATTCGCTTGGCCAATCGTGATGAAGGCAATCAACAGCCGCGAGGAAAAAATTGAAAGCCAGCTTGCTGAGGCCGAGCGTGTGCGCAATGACATGAAAAACCTTAAATCGGAACATCAGGCTCTTTTGGTACAGGCCAAAGAGGAACGCGACCAGATTTTGGCTGACGCCCGCAAAATAAGGGAAAAACTCTATGAGGAGACGAAAGAGACAGCCAATAGAGAGGCGCAGGTGATCATATCAGAGGCCAAAAATGCCATCCATTTCGAGAAGATGAAGGCTATGACAGACATCAAGAACGAAATCGCCAACATGTCTATTGAAATCGCTGAAAAGATCCTCCGCAATGAGCTTTCGGAAAAAGAAAAACAGGAGGAACTTGTCAACAATCTTCTGAAAGACATTAATCTGAACTGATTATGAAAAGTACAAAGTTAGCAAACAGGTATGCCAACGCCCTCTATATGTTCGCACTCGAACAGAATAAGTTGGAGGAGGTGTATAGTGATATTCTGACTCTCAAGGGTGTCTTCATCGAAAACAGGGAACTGCGCGGCATCATAGAACGCCCTGTCCTCTCACCAGACAAGAAAAGACATATCTTTACGGAAATCTTTAAAGGGAAAATTGATGACATTACTTTCTGTTTCATAATCCTTATTCTTTACAAAAAACGTGAACCATCCTTCATATACATATTTGACGAATTTATCTCATGCTATTATAAGCATCATAATATCAAGAAAGCCCATGTTACATCAGCGGTTGCCCTCGACAGCGACCTGCTCGGAAAACTGAAGGCCATTCTTGAAGAACAGACACATTCTACAATCGAAATAGAACAGACTGTGCAGCCTGAGATTATCGGCGGCTTCATCATCAAAATTGATGACTATCTTATAGATGCAAGTCTTAAAGGGAAAATCAACAAATTGAAATTGGAGTTCTCGCACAATATTTACAGGGCGGCGTTCTAACAGATTTTTCCTATGAAGAGAGAGCTGGTTGATGTCTGCATAAAACATCAGGAGGAGGTTGCGCAAACTGCCAAACAGCTGATGAACGAAGCGCAGCAGATGGCTAACGACTACGGCGCGCCCAAAGACCGCTACGACTCGTTCCGCACCAAGCAGGAACGTATGGCGGCAATGTACTCAAAACAGTTCGACAACGCACAAGAATCCTTGAGAACACTCATGCTCATTGATCCTGACAAAAAATCAGATTGCGTTGAGTTCGGCAGCTATGTGACCACCGACCGCCAAAAGATGTTTATATCTGTCAGTATCGGACAGCTGACATGCAAAGATGAGACTTTTTATGCGATTTCAGTCAAAGTGCCCGTCTATGCCGTGATGAAAGGGAAAAAGGTGGGCGAATCATTTACTTTTAACGGCGTTACTCAAAAAATATTGAATATTATTTAGATGAAACTTAAAGGTCTAACATTATTTCTGATTTGTTCTTTCATATTTTCTTTACGAACTTCTGCCCAACAAGAGACTGTTTACGGACATTCAGTGGCTGACGGTCAAGCAGGCAATTGCTATTTTTCCATAGGTCAGCCATTTGCAATGCAATGGGGTGATGACAGTTTCCTTTTCACCGAAGGCGTGGCTCAGGCTCACCTTATCAATCTGCATTTCAGCACTGACACATGCGAGGGCGAGGGGTACTCAAACATCTGTTTCCAATATGATGCGCAGACTCTACCCGGCGTGTACCGTGACAGCTGCTATAGGCACGCTGCCACAAGAGGCTATGACTCTGTGTTATACCTTTCATTAAATATTCACCCTGTCTATGCCCGATATGACACGCTCCTCTTTTATGACCGCGTGCGTGGAAACTGGCAGGAGGGTGATAATGTCATCGCGGGCACCACAGTATTCGGATGCGACAGCAATAGGTATGTGCATGTGATTGTCAAACCGTTTGAATGCGGTGATCCTTTGTATGATGATGAGGACAATATTTACGGTACGCTTGAAATTGCAGGTGCCTGTTGGACGAAGGAGAATATGCGCTCAACAATATATCCTGACGGCAGCAAAATTGCGGTGGCAGTGATATATTCTTCCCCTAATGCCCATGATACAACCGGCAACCTTGCCACATACGGGCGTCTTTACACATGGTATTCGGCAGTAAATATTCCGGAAGGAAGCACTCTTCCACCTCCGTATGATGCCGATTTTGACAGTCTCGTAACAGGGATTTGCCCATACGGGTGGCATATCCCGACACTTGAAGAATTTCAGGCTCTCGCCTCCTACGGAGCAGACGCACTCCGCAGCACCAACCTCTGGCTTCAGCCAGGAACCAATTCAAGTAACTTCACAGCACGCCCTGCCGGTAACTATAACCCTGTAAACCAACGTTTTGAAAATCTTTTAGGAAAAACATTCTTGTGGACAACCGAACCGGTGAACCAATATGCATATACAACCCAAATACGTTTTTCATGCGAAGCTCCGCTTTTTATTCCCGAACAGAAATCAGCAGCCTTCAGCGTGAGATGTGTTAAAAACTAAAAACTGATACTGATAATATGCAATTTATTCTCATAAATCAAAAACAAAGTTTTAAAATGAAAAAAAATCTGTTTCTTGCGTTTTCACTCTTATTCCTATACGCATTCTCTTTCGCACAAAACAACTCATTTGTAAGCTATCAGATGGTTGTGCGGAATGCTGCTAACGAGTTGGTGGTTAACCAAAGCAATATAGGTGTTACAATTACACTGTTAAATGATAACAACGGGCCTGTCGCCTATTCGGAAAAGCATACTCTGACGTCTAACAGCAATGGTCTGATTTCGTTTTTCATCGGGAACGGAACAGTATTGTCCGGCTCTATGAGCGCAGTGACATGGGAAAAAGCATATATAAAGGTTTCTGTGCAAATTCCGGGCGAGACGGCTGTTGAAGTTAAGCGCCCCATATCTTCGGTGCCACGCGCATTGTATGCTGATGATGTTGACCATCAAGTGATTGGAGACTATCTTCTTCAAAACCATTTCACCGACTCGGCTTTCGTTATGACGGCTATTCCTGACAGTATCAGCGCTTTTATTAACGATAGCGGATATCTGACAGCAGAATCACAAATAATTGACCGTGACGGTGACACCATTTCACTGACAGGTGGCAGTTTTGTGGTATTGCCAATAAACAAAATTGAAAATCAGATTACAGGTATTGAAAATACAATTGACAGCATTAGCAATGATTTGTATGACAACATTGATACAATAAAAAACAACATTGCCACCATCGAATATGTGTTTGACAGCGTTAAAACTAATTTATACAATGAGATAGACAGTTTGAAGAATAATATAACCGTTCTTGAAAACGACATTGATAGTCTTGATAACACAATAGACAGTCTTAAATCTGTAATAGATGATTTACTCACAGATTTCAATGATTTGCAACATTCGGTATGTCTTCCGCGAGCCCAGACGAATGTTGTTGACAACATCACTGAGGTCTCAGCCACCTGCGGCGGCAGTGTCATATCGTATTGCGGCACCCCAATAACAGAACGCGGAATATGCTATAGCCTCCAACCGGACCCGACCGTTGCCGGTTCGCATGTGGCATGCGGAAACGGTAATGGCGGCTTTTCAGCCCACCTGACAGGTTTGCAAGGAGCAACCACCTATTATTATCGCTCATACGCCATCTCAGACAATGACACAATTTATGGCACACAAGAGAGTTTCACCACTGTGAAACCATGTGGGCAACTGACAATAACAGACATAGATTCAAACATTTACTCAACAGTACAGATAGGTGTTCAGTGTTGGATGAAAGAAAATCTGCGTACTTCAAGATATTATGACGGGACACCAATAACATACTATACTGGCTCAACAGCGTCAGGGTATTACTATGATTATGCCAAAGATGCTTCTAAAATTGAAAAATACGGTTTTTTGTATGACTGGAACGCTGCGACAAGAAACTCGAGCAGTAGTGCAATTCCGAGTGGTGTGCGCGGTGCGTGTCCGAAAGGTTGGCACGTGCCAAGCACAAAAGAGTGGGACCTGCTTAAACAAACGGTGTCTGCGGACAACTCAAACAAGTGCGGCGGCAGCATTGTGGCGGCATTATGCAGCAGCACCACATGGAGTGGTAGCAATACAAATTGTACACCAGGGAACCAGAATAGTTCCACATTGAATGCTACAGGGTTCTCAGCGGTGGCAGCCGGCGCCTATTATAATTCCATTGATGGTATCGGTACACGATGCTCAATGTGGACAACGACCAATTCGGGTTCTATTGTGCCTTTGGGCATTAAAAACAACTCCACCTCTTTTGATTCATCAAGCACAGTCTCGCAGGCTGCTCTGAGCGTACGCTGCCTGAGAGATGAAAATTAACAAAAACATTTTGACGTCATGACAGAATCAAACGACCCTCGTCTTATAGAGTTCAAACGCCTGTTGGATATTATGGACCAGCTTCGTGAAGGCTGCCCATGGGACAGCAAGCAGACTTTTGAGAGTTTGCGCTGCCTCACAATTGAAGAGACATACGAACTGTCGGAAGCGCTTAACACCAAGAATTATGATGATGTTGCGAAAGAGTTGGGCGACCTGCTTCTGCATATTGTTTTTTATTCTAAAATCGGAGATGAACAGGGTTTGTTTGATATAACAAGTGTTATTAAAGGCATTTGCGAAAAACTGATACGGCGTCATCCTCATATTTTCGGTGATGTTAAAGTCGCCGATGCGGAAGATGTCAAAGCGAATTGGGAAAAAATCAAGTTGACAGAAGGGAAGCGGCACTCTGCACTCGGAGGCGTCCCCGCAACGCTACCTGCGCTCATCAAGGCCTACCGCATACAGGAAAAGGCGCAGGGTCTCGGCTTCGACTGGGAAAACAAGGCGCAAGTCTGGGACAAGGTTTTGGAGGAGGTGCGCGAGTTTCAAACGGAGGAGGCCGCCGGCAGCGACAAGATGTCAGATGAATTTGGTGACTTGCTTTTCGCACTTGTAAACTATGCCAGATTTACCGGAATCGTCCCTGAAGATGCGCTGGAGCACACAAACAAGAAGTTTATCAGCAGGTTCAAATATATGGAGGAGGCTGCATACGCGCAAGACCGTTCTTTGGCTGACATGAATCTCGAAGAGATGGAAGTGCTTTGGCAGCAGTCAAAAACTGTGGCAGGGAACGAATAATGCCTAATTGCTC
The DNA here is from genome assembly GCA_017964755.1 of Bacteroidales bacterium. Lineage (GTDB taxonomy): Bacteria > Bacteroidota > Bacteroidia > Bacteroidales > WCHB1-69 > RUG11942. The sequence continues at coordinate 8,175 of JAGCRI010000190.1, forward strand.
ATCTTTATCTTGTCCCCCGGCTTGATAACCGATTCTTCTGACAAATCGTTATAGTGGTATATCATTTTCAACTGAATAGCATATTTCTGCGAAATAAAGCGCAAAGTTTCGCCTTTCTGCACAGTGTGCGTCTTCATCAGTTTCCGGCCTTTGGGTTCAATATATACCACCTGACCGGCAGTCAGCTTTGAATTTGGAAACGCTTCATTATAGCTTAGAAGTTCCTTTTCCGAACGTTGCACTTCGGCTGCGATGCTCTTGTAAGTGTCGTATGACGTTGCAATTACAAATTGGATTCTGTTGTTTTCAAATACAGGACGGTTCGTCCACGGGCACTCGCTTGACGGAAAATCGGCGTTGGTCGCTGTGAAAACCTGTGGGACAGAATTGGTGGATGGCGCTTCAGCAGCGTTATTTGCAACGGCATTTTCTGTCGGAACCACATTGTTTCTATCATCTTTCACAGTATGCTCCTCATGTTTTTTATGGTGTGCGTATTTGTTGTCATCAGGCTGTTTCAGATTATCGTTCTGTTTTTTGTCATTGTTCTTTTCCGGTTCGACAGCGGTGTCAGCGGCCGGCAGCTTTCCATTGCGTTGCAGACATATTGTGTCGATATGTGCAATCTGGTATGTCTCTATCAGATTTATCAGTCTTTCAGCGTATTGCGGATTTGTGGCATAGCCTGCCTTTTTCAATCCTCTCGCCCAGCCTGCATAGTCAGTAGTCTCAAGCGAAAACAGTGACTTATAGCGGTTTCGGGTTGTCAGAAAAAGAGAATGGTCATTATACGAATCTTCAACTTTTTCATATTTTCTGAAACACTCCTGCAGTTGGTCGTCGTCGATATGGATAGTGTCGCCGCCCCAATCGCCGTGGCATTTTATCCCGAAATGGTTATTCCCTTCTGTCGCAAGTTTGCTTGTGCCGCACGCACTCTCGAAAATGCCTTGCGCCAACGTTATGCTCGCAGGAATCTTGTATTTGTCCATCTTGTCGATGGCAATCTCTTTGTAAGTGTCTATATATCTGTGAATATCTGCTTCCGTATATTGTGCTTTTGCAGACATTTGTATGAATAATAAAATTGAAAAAACACTAATGACAACTCGCCTCATAAAATGGTGAAATATTATTTTAATTCTATTCTATTGATTTATAATAAATTATAAATCCGAAAATTATATTTGCAAAAATACAACTTTTTAAAGAATTAGTAGGGCTTTTATTTTCAAAAAAGATACTTGAAGATAGATGATAATAAGTGTAAATAAATGATAAAATCGGCCTTCGGCTATAAAAAAACGCCCGCTGCAGAAACAGCGGGCGTTCGCATTATGGAAACTCAGAATTATTTCTGTACAGTGAATTTCTTGACAATTGTTCCGTTTGCAGTTCCTATTTTGGCGAGGTACATGCCTGAAGCAAGATCACTTACGTTGATTTGGACTTCGGCGGCATCTGCCTGATAATTTGCTACGTTCTTGCCAAACATGTCGTAAATTGCGATTGTTGACATTGTCTCACTGGCACGGAGCGAAATCTCGTTCTGTGCTGGGTTAGGATAGAGGACCACTGACGAAGAGGCGTTAACTTCATCAACCCCAACATTGTCGCGGAGTGAGAAATTGTCGATGAACATTGCGTAGTTGTCGTTATATCCGTAGAATGCGAAATAATATGTTCCGGCTTCGTCAATATCAATGATATTAGAATATGTTTCCCAAGTTGTATTTGTGAACATATTAAGTTCATCAATCAGAGTATAATCAGCGGGGTTGTCGCTTACTTTCTTGCCGATATAAATCTTCATGCTTGAGCTGTATTGGGCATCGCGGGCGCAATAGTCAAATTCAAACACGTAAGGTTTAGCCTGAAGGTCGATGCAAGAAGAGATAAGCCAGTCTTCGCCGCCTGTGTACTGCGGGTCAAGTGAAGAGTTGATTCCAAGACCGACATGATACCAGTAACCTTGTTCAGCGTTGATGTCCCAATAGCAGACATTGTTGAGGCCGTTTACCAGTTTCCAGTTGAGGCGGTCGGCTTCGGTTGTGAACTCATTCTTATATGGGAATTGCGTCACTGACGGTGCGTTGCCTGAGAAAATGGCAGGAACGTTGGCGGTGTCGTTTGCGTTATTTGCGTCTCCGTCAAGGGCTACCCACACGAGAACAGAGGCTGGTGCTTCGACTGTCAGGTCAGCCGGAGTGGTGAATGTGTAGGTGTATGTAGCACCGGCTGCGATGGTTTCGGAAACGGTCTCTTCAACTACGGCAGCTGTTGCTATTTGGTAATAAGCCTTAAATTCTGTAATCTCGTCTTGACCTGCATTCTTGACAGTTATTTTTATTGCCTCATTGGCAGTGTTCTCGCAAGAGATTTCAGGAACTTCAGCTGAAATAGCAGCAATATCACTTGCAGGAGTGGCAATCAGAGAAATGTTGTCAAGGAAAATGTCACCATTGTCCTTGTCGCTGAATGCCTTGAAACCGATGTAGTAAACGCCGTCAGAAGGAATTGTGAATGCTTCATTGGCTTTGGCATATACATCGGAAGAGAAATTGTAATTCTTGATGAGTGTCATATTTGCCGGATCCGGAAGATCGCCATAATAGACGCCTAATTTTTCATTATAGATACTCTTGTATCCTTTGTAAAGGAACTCAAGCGTGTATGAGCCGGCCTTGAGGTCGAAGCAGGAAGTGAACATCCAGTCATTGGCAGCTTCCTTGTCATTGAAAGTCTGGCAGAACCATAACATATTATTATTGTCATCTTCATCTTCGTAAGCGTGCCAGCCATAGTCATCCTCGTTCACATTAAGAGTACTATAACCTTTGAATTGTTCCTCGGTGCTGAAGTCGTTGAAATACGGCACGGTGTCGGAGGCGGGAACGCCGGTGAAATACCAGCTGGTGGTGTCGTTGGCGTTGTAGTCGTCAGCTGCGAGTTCAACCCATCCGCGTATAGAGTCGGCATCCATTGCAAATGTGAGGTCGGCAGGAGTGGTGAACGTGTATATGTAGCTGGAATCAGGGAGAATTGTGATGTTTGAAACATGCTCGACAACAGGCGTTGTCCCTTCACCTATTTGATATACAGCGTCAAATTCTTTGATTATGGAGTCGCCCTTGTTGGTGATGAGCATCTCTATTGTCTCCTGATTTGTGAGTTCGCAGGAATAATCCGGATAACCCAATGCTTCAGCAGTTATGTCGTATGGGAAAATTTCCTCTATAGTAATGTCATCAACAAAGAAAGCGTAACCAGCATCAGAAACACAGTTGATGGCGACATATTTTACTCCTGCATCAAAAGTGTATGAGAAGAAATTCCAGTCTGCGTCACTTGATTGGTCAAGAAGTTTGTACGGTGTTGTTTGTGGGTGCAGGACGCCGGTGCTGGCGTTCTTGAAATCTGCAACAGCGTTGCTTGCCTTGGACCCCCAAACTTTGAATTTGTCTTTCAACTGCCCGGTTGAAGTCTGATATGCACACTGGAAAGATTTTGCATAGAAAGAGATTCTTATAGGATGGAGCCCTGAAAATGCAGGACTTATCATCCAGTCGTCAGAAGCAGCGGATCCCTTGCTGGACGGATAGTCGAAAGCATTGAATGACGCAAAATACTTTTTCCCTGAATACGGGTCGAAATATGTATTTTGGGTTCCAACTATAGTGTAATTGGTGTCACCTTGCGCGCCTGCCATAATGCTGTCAGGGCAAAATACTATGAACGACCTGTCGTGGCTTGCGCTTGGCCACATTGTGCTGTAACCGAACCATACAGTGTTTTTGCCATCTTCGTTAGCAAATGTCCAGTTGCTTTGTGCAGCAATCACGGTATCAACGGAGAACGCCTTATAACTTTCAGCGTCATCAAAAACGATTTGCGCCTTGGCGAAAAAGCCGGCCGCTGCAAACATAAAAATTGACAATAATAATTTTTTCATAATAAAAATATTTTAAATAATTTAATTCGCTTTGTAAAATGGCATTTTCACGACTTTGGCTTTCAAAAGCCTTTCACGGATTTTGATGAAGATTTCTGTGTCAATTTTTGAGAAGTCGATTTTCACCCACGCTGTGCCGACCGATTTGTTGATGGACGGGCCGAAAGTTCCTGAACGGACAATGCCGATTTGGTTGCCTTCTGCATCGCACACTTCGTAGCCTTGGCGCGGAATGCCGCGGTCAATCATCTCAAAGCCGATGAGTTTGCGTTTCAATCCTTCGGCTTTCAGTTTAAGCATATAATCCTTGTCTATAAAATTCTTATGGTCAACAAATTTTGTAATCCAGCCGAGACCTGCTTCAACAGGAGAGATGGTGTCATCAATCTCGTGACCGTACAGGCAGAATCCCATTTCAAGACGGAGGGTGTCGCGTGCGCCGAGGCCGATAGGTTTAATATCAAATTCTTTGCCTGCTTCAAAAACGGAGTTCCAGATATGTTCGGCATCTTTGTTCTTGAAATAGATTTCGCAGCCACCGGCACCAGTGTACCCTGTGGTTGAGAACAAAATGTCAGGAATGCCTGCGAAAGTAAGCGTTTTGCATGTGTAATATTCCATATCAACGACAGGTGTGTCGGTCAGTTTCTGCATTGCCTTGAGTGCAAGCGGTCCCTGAACTGCAAGTTGGGAAATCTCTTCAGAAATATTGGCTATTTCCGCACCGAATTTCTCGTTTTGTTTGCTCACCCATGCCCAATCCTTGTCAATATTGGCTGCATTAACCACTAACAGATAGTCGTTCTCGCCCAACTGATAAACCAAAAGGTCGTCAACGATGCCGCCTTTGCCGTTGGGGAAGCAGGAGTACTGCACTTTGCCCGGATAGAGGGCTGCAACGTCGTTGCTGGTGATGTATTGCAAAAGGTCGAGTGCCTTTGGGCCTTTGACAGTGAACTCGCCCATGTGCGACACGTCAAAAACACCGACTTTGCTTCTCACGTGGAGGTGTTCCGCCGAAAGGCCTTCGTACTGTACAGGCATATAATAGCCTGCAAATTCTACCATTTTTGCGCCTAATTTTTCATGAATGCTTCTAAAAACAGTTTCTTTCATCTCTATATTTTTTAAGTGTTTTAAATATTTTAGTATTAAAAGGCAAAAATACAATTTTTTACAACGTTGGCGGCTTATTTTCAAATAAAAAGAAAATTTATTTGTTATAAATTGAAAATCATTAATTTTTAGTATTTTTGCACCCGATTTTGTATATAAACTAATTTTTTAATTATCAACAGAATGGATATTAAAAACGAAAAGAAAAGTGAGCTTTTGAATGAAATCATAATCACGATTACTGCTGAAGATTATGCTGAAAATGTTGAAAAAGCCTTGAAAAAGGAACGCCGCACCGCCCAGATTCCGGGCTTTAGAATCGGCAACGCCCCAATGGCAATCATCAAAAAACATTATGAAAGACATTTTACAGCGGAAGAGGTCAACCGTCTCCTTTCAGACAAACTTTACGGCTACCTTCGCGACAACAATCTGAAAATTTTGGGCGAACCTCTGCCGATTGAAGAAAAGACATCAGTGGATTTCGACAAGAACGATCCTTTCGTTTTCGCTTTTGAATATGCTCTCGAACCGGAAGTTAATGTTGATTTCGGCAAACTGCCGGCAGTCAAATCTTTCAAGGTGGTTGCCTCCGACACGGAGAAAGAACAGTTTGTGGACAACCTCCGCAACCGCTACGGCGAATATATCACCCCCGAAGCAATTGAAGAAAATGATTCGGTGTCAGTGAAATTCGGTGAAGACAAAGACGGTTTCATTTTCATTAAAGACCTTACAGCGAAAGGCAAAAAGGCGTTCATCGGCAAGAAGAAAGATGACGAGTTTAAAGTCAAACTGAAAGATATTTTTGCAGACAATACCTATCTCGCACGCTTTATGAAAGTTAAGGCTGAAGAGATTGAAGAGGGCAACAACTATGAAACAACAATCAAAATCGGCCATGTCGGTCGTATGGTCCCTGCGGAAATCAATGACGATTTCTTCAAGAAGGCTTATCCTGACGGCACTGTTACCGACATTGACCAACTTAATGCGTTGGCGGCAAAAGAGATTGAGGCACAGTGGGCACAGGAGACAGACCGTTATTTCATGAACAACGCCATCTCAACCCTCATCGACAATGTGAAGATTGACCTGCCTGACGAATTCCTTAAACGTTTCATTCTCGGTTCAGGCCAAAAGGACGTTACCGCAGAAAACATTGATGAGAAATACGAATCATACCGCAACTCGTTCAAGTGGCAGCTGCTTGAGAACAAACTCGTGGCCGAAAACAAAATAGAAGTGAAATATGATGATGTGAAAGAATATATCCGCGACTTCTTCGTAAAGAACTATTTCTCAGGATTTAATGACGATGCAGTCAAAGAGCAGCTTGACAAACTCGTGGCTGACGCGCTGAAGAATCAGGAAGACGTGAAGAGAATTTACGACCAGCTCTATGACAAGAAAATCATGGAAGTTCTTCATGCGAAGATGAAAGTTGACGAAGCAACCGGCAACTTTGAGGATTTTGTGGCTTCTGTCTCTGGCAAGGGCGAAGAAGAGAAAGCAGCTCCTGCAAAGAAAAAGACTGCAGCGAAGAAACCCGCCGCAAAGAAAACAGCAAAAGCTGAAAAACCAGCTGCAAAAGAGACGAAAGAATAATTTTGCGGACAGGATTTTAAGTTAAGAATTTGATTTGAAAAGAGTAGGGGCTCGTTATGCGAGCCTCTATTTTTTTTACTCCACAATTCGCAAAAAAAGTGCGGACACATTGCCGCGCCCGCACTTTCCAAAATATTACCATTAAATCAAATTGTCAGAAATAGATGTCGCGCTGCCCTTCACCGACTTTGGCAAGGTTTTCGCGGACTTTTTCCTTGTGGTTGCCTGCAGGAATGTCGTTTTCC
>JAGCRI010000191.1 GCA_017964755.1 Bacteroidales bacterium
TAAAGCCAGGACAGAAAATAAAACGTGGACAACTGATTGGTTATGTGGGAAATACAGGACTTTCATTCGGTTCGCACCTGCACTATGAAGTCAGGAAAAACGATATCCCTGTCAATCCTGTACACTACTTCTTCAACGATATCACACCCGAAGAATATGAGCAAATTCTGGAATCTTCAAAGAAAATAAATCAGGCACTTTCATAATATAATACAAATGAAAAGGCTTAAACAACTGACATTAAAGGAACTCTGGCAAAAGGTAAAGCGCAATTGGAAAGTGCAATACCGCTTTGTTGTCAAGAACGTTGACACGCACGAAGAAAAGCTGACATTCCGCCTGAGTCTGCAACGTATTTTTGTCGTTGTCACCCTTTCAGCAATAGCACTGATTGCGATTACTGCTATGCTCATAGCATTCACGCCACTCCGAGTTTATGTTCCGGGCTATACCACACCTGATGAATACAAAAAATACAAAAAACTTGCAAGGGAAGTTGAAAATATCGACAAACAAATCTCTGTAAACCAACAATATATAAATAATCTTTACAGAATACTGAATGATGAGATTATTGTAGAAAATGAAGAAAACATACCTACTAATAAAGTGGAGAAAAAGGAACTCACAAAGCCTGACGCAAGAGATTGGATAGAAACAGAAAGCGAAAAGATACTGAACAGAGGTAAAAACAGCACCCCGCTTCCTATCAACCAACGCGCTTCAATAGAGACTTTCAATCCTTGTTCGCCTGCCCATGGCATTGTTACAGCGACTCTTGACATTCAGAAAAACCATTACGGCATCGACATAAAGAACACAAAAGACGAACTGGTGCACGCCATTGACAAAGGTGTTGTCATATTTTCAGGCTATGAACCTGAAGGAGGAAACACCATAATTATCCAACATCCCGGAAACATAATTTCAATATATCAGCGAAATTCTGTCCTGCTGAAAACGGCAGGCACCCAAGTTGAAGTTGGGGAGCCCGTGGCTAAAATGGGGAACAGCGGCACCAGCGAACAGGGAATCCACCTCCATTTCGAGCTATGGTATGAAGGCACACCTCTTAATCCTTCTGATTTTATTTTCATTGAAAAATAAATATTTTATAACTTACTGGTAACCAATTATTTATATCTATTTTCCCGCTTGCAAACGAAAATCAAAACAAAAATTTTCGATTATAGGGCATTTAATTTCAATTATATACTTTTAATCAAAATAAAACAGAAAGTCTCTTAAAATTAAAATTCTATAAAGTGTTATAAATCAATTCTTTATATAAAACCAATAAAAAAGCCGCTTGCAAGCGGCCAAATTTGAATAATAAGGTTTTACAATTGCAACCGGTTCACTTTGAAAAATAGAGAAAAGCATCAATAAGTGCCTTGGAGCAAACCGGACAAAATGCATCATAACGAATTTCTTTCATAGTGCAATGAAGCCATGGGCGGTAAACACCCTCAGCCACATATCCGCCACCCTCATACACACCGAGCACGTTTGCATAATTCTCGGTTGTAGGAGTCGGAACAGGAGTTTTCACATCCAACATATTTTTCCATTTGGAATCAAAATCCACCAAAGTGGTAACGTTCGGTTCAACAGGCTCCACACCTTCAGGATAATAATCCGTTACAGAAACTTCAGAAGTATAATACTCATCAGCAAGACCGGCAATAAGGTGCCCAAGTTCATGAACAACGACATAATCAGAATTTGTATGATGGTTGTTGACAGTAGCATAGAAATTATAGATTCCTCCACCTCCATATTTCGGCGAATTAGCCAAAATAACCAGCATATCGTATGGAGCATCATCAGCAATATCATGCATCTTCCACACATTCAGACACATAAGATAACGGTCAACATCAATAGTATTATAACTTGTATTCAAAATCGTCTGTTTGAAAACACCTTGATTCGGATCCGTAATGCCAGACTGCGGCGAATATGCCTTCACAGCACGAATATTAACCCGATTCTTATATTCCTTGTAAGGAGAACATTTCATTATATATGAAGCGAATCTCTTCAAATCGTTCTTCATAAGTTTCTTGTCATCGAGAGAATAACCGTCAGGCAAAAACAATATGTCTATGCAAGTATCAGAACTACCGCCAATATGAAGGTCAACAGTTTTATACTCTTTCACAAACTGTTTGTACACAGTGGTTTCCGGATTAAAATAGCCCTCATAAAGCTTTTGTGCTTTATGCTTTCTGTCGAAAGAAGTAAAAGCGATTTTAACTGAAGATTTCGGGAAAGGGATATTCACAGATTCTTCAAAAGCGGCTGTTTCAAGCAGAGCGCGTTCAGTTGTCCGATATTCGTTAAAAAGACATGAATAACTCCTGCTGAAAATCAGCACATTTGACAAAGAATCAAAAACCTCGACAAGAACATCTCCAAGACGATTCTTCTCAACGAGATGCGAGCGTGTCCCATTCCAGCGTCCGCCGGCATAAAAATCGGCCAAACTAATAGAATCCAAGTCGGAATTACCGATATGCAGATAATTGACTCTCAGGGTTTTATCTATAAAATATTTGTTAAAATCCTGACAATTGCAAACGACTGACAAAAGGAAAAATCCGATTAAAAAAACAATTCTTTTCATAAAGAGAACTGTTTTTTGATTTTTTCGACATAATCGAGTTTTTCCCACGCGAAGAATGTAACTTTTTTATAAGTCCTGTTATTCTTCACAAAAGTGGAATCATCTTCATAAAAAACTTCAACATCTTTCTCATAACAGTCGCGGCCGAAATGCCCGTAACTTGCCGTAGGCAGATAAATCGGATTTTTAAGGCCGAAACGATTGATTATGGCGTATGGGCGCAAATCAAAGATTGCGGCAATTTTCTGTGCGATGTCCCCGTCATGAAGTTTCACATGTGCTGTACCATAAGTATTTACGAAAACACCGACTGGCTCAGCTTTTCCGATTGCATACGCAAGTTGCACAAGCACCTTGTCGCACACGCCTGCTGCTACGAGGTTTTTGGCGATATGGCGGGCAGCATACGCTGCGGAGCGGTCAACCTTCGATGGATCTTTTCCCGAAAATGCGCCGCCGCCGTGTGCTCCGTGGCCACCGTATGTGTCAACTATTATCTTTCTGCCCGTCAACCCAGTATCACCATGAGGACCGCCAATAACAAACTTTCCTGTAGGATTCACAAACAATTTGTAGTCGCTCTTGAAAAGTTTCTTCACATCTTCCGGACAATCCGCAATAACTTGAGGCAGAAGTATTTCCTCAATGTCTTTTTTGATTTTCGCCTGCATCACGCTCTCGTCAGCGTCAAACTCATCGTGCTGGGTGGAGACCACGATTGTATCAATTCTTTCCGGCGTGCCGTCATCAGAATATTGCAAAGTGACTTGGGATTTTGCATCCGGACGGAGGTAAGTCATCACCTTCCCTTCTTTTCTGATTTCTGCAAGTTTTTGCAGAATTATATGTGAAACTTCAATCGTGATAGGCATGAAATTCGCCATTTCGCGGCAGGCATAGCCGAACATAATTCCTTGGTCGCCAGCGCCTTGTTCCTCAATATTGGCACGTTCCACACCCTGATTAATATCCGGCGACTGCCCATGTATGGAAGAAATAACGGCACAAGATTTCGAGTCGAACTGATAATCGCTCTTGTTATAACCTATATCATTAATAACCTCGCGGGCCACATCATCAACAGAGACATAGCCATTTGTCTTGACCTCGCCAGCGCAAACGACAAGACCTGTAGTAACAAGCGTTTCGCAAGCAACCTTTGAATTGGGATCGCGACTCAAAAAAGCATCAAGCAATGCATCCGAAATCTGGTCGCTAACTTTGTCGGGATGACCTTCCGACACTGATTCTGAAGTGAACAAATAACTCATAATAATTCCAGTTTTTAAAATTAGACATCATAAAATACTGAAAATGTGAGAGAAATGTTTTAGCATTTTTTTCAGTGGTTGCAAGCAATACAAATCTATCCACATTTTCGGTTTGCAAAGATAGGTAAAATTTCTGAATTTTCGCAAAGTTTATTTCATCTTAAATATTTTGAACTTTATACTTTAATTTCACATAATATAAAATTGTTTCACCACAACTATAAATAATTCTCGGCAAAGGAATAATTTACTTTAAAATAGTTGTTTCTCTCAAAAAAAAGTCTTAAATTTGCAACCAAATTTCAAAAAAGGGACATTTAAACTTTTTATATAACTTAAAACCAAAATTTTATGAAAAGAAATGTAATTATCATTGGTGCTGCTGGACGTGACTTCCACAATTTCAACACCTATTTCCGTCACAACAAGAATTACAACGTGGTGGCATTCACCGCAGAGCAGATTCCTGGCATCGACAATCGTGTTTATCCAAAGGAATTGGCTGGTGAAGACCTCTATCCGAAAGGCATTCAGATTTATCCAGAATCAAAATTGCCGGAACTCATTAAGAAATTCAAAGTTGATGAATGTGTATTCGCTTACAGCGACAAACCATATTCATACGTAATGGGCATAAGCGCTATTGTGAACGCAGCAGGTGCAAACTTTGTATTGATGGGCCCCAACGACACAATGATCAAATCAACAAAACCGGTCATCGCTGTCGGTGCCACACGTACAGGTTGTGGTAAATCACAGACATCACGCAGAATTATTGAATATTTGGTAGGAATGGGTCTCAAGGTGGTTGCTATCCGTCACCCCATGCCATACGATCCGGACTTGAACAAACAGAAAGTCCAGAGATTTGCTTGTGTTGCTGATTTGAAGAAACACAACTGCACAATCGAAGAGATGGAAGAGTACGAACCGCATGTAGTAACCAAGAGAAACGTCATTTACGCAGGCGTTGACTACGAAGCTATCCTTCGCGAAGCTGAAAAAGATCCCGATGGTTGCGACATCATCCTTTGGGACGGCGGCAACAACGACTTCCCGTTCTACAAACCAGACCTCTGCATCGGCGTAGCAGACCCGTTGCGTCCAGGCGCTGAAGTAAGCTACTATCCTGGCGAAGTTGTTGCACGTATGGCTGACGTCATCGTCATCAACAAGATTGACTCCGCATCACTTGAAAATATCAACGCAGTGAGAGCCAACCTCGCAAAAATCAACCCGAAAGCACAAATCATTGACGGCGTGTCAGTTCTCACCGTTGACAAACCGGAACTGCTGAAAGGCAAGAAAGTTCTCGTAGTGGAAGACGGTCCTACATTGACTCACGGCGAAATGAAGATCGGTGCCGGTACAGTTGCAGCTATCAAATACGGTGCTGAACTCGTTGACCCGAGACCTTACACTGTAGGCGAACTCAAAACCACATTCGAGAGATACCCCAACATCGGCACATTGCTTCCGGCTATGGGCTATGGTGAAAAACAGGTTCGCGACCTCGAAAAGACCATCGCCAAGACTCCTTGCGATGCAGTGGTCATCGGTACTCCTATCGACTTGCAGCGCTTTGTCAAGATCAAACAGCCTTGCGTAAAAGTCGGTTATGAATTGCAGGAAATCGGCACTCCGACATTGAAAGATGTTCTGGACGAATTCGTGAAAAAACACAAACTTGCTCCGAAGGCTTGCAAAAAATGCAAAAAATAATATTTGACTGCATGAATGCAAAAGAGGGTTGCAATAGCGACCCTCTTTTTTTGTTTTACTGGCTGAATGTGCGGATATACAGATATTATCACTTGCGGTAACTTGTATTATTCGGTATGTGCGCTGCAGCCTTGTTCTGTTTCTCTATCTCTTTGCGGCGGGCTTCAGTCTCAGAAGTAAAAAAAGCCGAAACAATAATCTCCTCCAAATAGCGGACGCCCGCTTCTGACGGGTGGCACAGGTCTTGCGCATAAAAACGGTAATCCCGCAAATCGTCCTGAAATACTTCGTATGACGGAAAATAATAACAGTCTTCCCCGCAAAGTTCATCAATTGCAAGATGCAAAACCGACTTGCTCAGTTGATTTTCATGAAAGCCATCCCCCAAGTGCCTAACAGGACTTACAGTGAAAACAATCTTCAGTTTAGCATTGGTTTTCTTTAGCTCAGAAATCAGATTTTTATATTCACTCACAATAGTTTCTACTGTAATTCTCTCTTTATCAAACTCGTATGCAGGAATTTTATGGCAATTGGCAACTACAAAACCCTCTTTTATATATCTGTAAACATAACTTGTTCCAAAAGTAAGGAAAAGAAAATCAGATTTTAGCAGGAAATCATGAGTCGAAGAAAGCTGTTCGCCGACTGTTTCCATAAGTTTCTGCCTATTTGAATCGGAAAACCTGCCATGATGGGCAAAACTATGCCATAAACCCCATTATTAACTACAAGCCTTTCATCAAAAAGAGAGGGATTCATTGCGAGTTTCAGCGCAAAAGCTATTGAAATCGGGTTAAAGAGCGTTCCGAAAGGATTAACAGAAACATCGAATCCGTTTTCTTCAAAAAACCTGCCGATATTATCTGAAAAACATGACCCGATAAACATTATCCGGTCGGCGTAAGAAATTCGGAAAGGGTATTCCGGCAGTTTTATTTCGGTGCGGAATTTCATCTGCTACACATATTTCTCACCGAAATCCATCTGCACGTCATTGACATACTGGCGTATCTGCTGCTCATCATCCTTAGAACAAATCAGCAAAACGTCATCATTTTCAACAACAATGTAATTATCAAGGCCTTGCACAACCACCACCTTGTTTTTAGGAGCATTAATTATGCAATTTTTAGTGTTATAAATTTTCGTTTTCTTCCCAACGACAGTATTACCATTATCATCTTTAGGGCAAATAGAGTGCAGCGACCCCCAAGTGCCGAGGTCAGACCAGCCGAAATCAGCGGCATAAACCAACACGTTGTGAGCTTTCTCCATAATACCATAGTCTATTGAAATATTGCGGCAAATCTGGTATGTCCTCTCAATAAAATTCTTCTCTTCAGGCGTATTATAATAAGGTTCGCCCGCTTCAAACAGAGATTCCACTTCCGGCAGGAATTTGTTGAACGCCTTTTCAATAGATTTCAGCGACCAGATAAAAATACCTGCGTTCCAGAGAAAATCACCGCTCTCTATAAACTGTTTCGCCATTTCAAGCTGAGGCTTTTCCGTAAAAGTCTTAACTTCGTAGATCGCATGATTTTGGGGCAGCACCTTATCTTCGTCATACTGAATATAGCCATAGCCGGTATTAGGATTAGAAGGTCTGATACCTATAGTGAGAAGCAGATCTTTTTGCGCAACCACCTCCAAGCCATTGGTAATCACTCCGGTAAAGACATCTTCCCTTTCAATATTATGATCTGAGGGCGCCACCACAACAACTGCATCAGGGTTTATTTTCTTAATCTTCTGATTTGCGTAAGCGATACACGGTGCAGTGTTGCGGCGTCCGGGCTCAAGAACCAGCTGTTCATCATTAACTTCAGGAAGCTGCTCCTTAACGAGTTCTGCATAGATAGTATTTGTAACAATATAAATGTTCTCTTTAGGACAAATTTTTTCAAACCTATGGAAAGTTTTCTGTATCAGTGAAACGCCATCACCAAGAATATCAATAAACTGTTTTGGGGCGGCCACACGGCTCATAGGCCAAAAGCGGCTGCCAACGCCGCCTGCCATTATAATGCAATAATAATTGTTATTCATATGGAATCAAAAAAATGTTATAACTGACTAATTTATTGCCGGAAGCATATTAAGGATATTGATTTCAGCCTGAGTGAGGAAACGCCATGAGCCACGCGGCAAATCTTTCTTAGTAAGACCTGCAAAGAACACGCGGTCAAGTTTAACAACTTTATAATCAAGACTTTCAAATATCCTTCTAACAATACGGTTCCTACCTGAATGAATTGCTATACCGACTTCGTTTTTAGAATCGCCAACGTATGAAAGCTCATCCGGAACAATCGGACCGTCATCAAGCTCAAGGCCTTCCACTATGGCATTAAAATCAGATTGCTTCAGATTCTTATCCAACTCCACGTGATAGATCTTCTTTATATTGCTGCGCGGGTGCATAAGTTTTTTAGCCATCTCACCATTATTTGTGAAAAGCAGGATTCCGGTAGTGTTTTTGTCAAGACGCCCGACCGGATATACATGTTCCTTACAAGCACCTTTAATCAGCTCCATGACATTCTTGCGGTCGCGCTCGTCAAAAGTTGTAGTTATGTAGTCTTTCGGCTTGTTAAGTAGAATATACACAGGCTTTTCGCGCTGAAGCACCTGGTCTCCGTATCTTACCTCGTCAGTAGGCATAACCTTTGTGCCGAGTTCCGTAACGACCTCACCATTAACCATAATCGCACCGGCAGTAATCAAGGTATCAGCATCACGGCGAGAGCAGATTCCGGCATTGGATATATATTTGTTCAAACGAATCGGACCGTGTTCTTCTTCCTGTTCGAGAGAGAGCACTTTCTGTTTCGGCTTCGCCTGACGGCCTTCAGCTTTTCTGCGCTCTACAATCTCTGTAAGTATTTCAGATTCAGCAGTAACATCACGACGGCGGGGACGCTTCTCTTCATCCTTACGTCCGAAATTCTTACGACGTTCCAGCTTCCGTTCAAGGCGTTCCTCATCGCTAAGCACACCCTCAAACTTGCGGCGCGGTCTCTCTTCAGCAGTGCGTTCCCTATCGAAACGTCTCTTTGGACGCTCATCACGGCGGTCGTTCTCAAACTTGCGCTTGCCAAAACGTCTTTCCTTATTTTCGCCGTTATTTTCCCTATTGAACTTGCGGCGCGGGCGACCTTCTTCATTGTCATCAAATCTGCGACGCGGGCGTTTTTCGTTTTCCGAATTGAACCTTCTCCTCGGCCTCTCTTCATTTTCGTCTTTGAATCTGCGACGCGGACTTTCATCATCATCATTGAATCTGCGACGCGGACTTTCTCTGTCATCATCAAATTTTCGGCGCGGCGCACGCCTTGCAGAACCGCTTCCGCTGAACTTGCGTGAAGGGCGGGAGCCACGATTTCCGTAAGACTTTTTATTATCTTTAAACTCTCTTTTCTCCATCTAAACAAAATTTTTGCAAAGGTACATCAATTTTTTCAAATTCATCTGTTTCGCTTTCGATTATTTGGTGTAAATTTGCACCAACTTTTATAAATACAGAAAAAAAATGAAATGTGAGAATTTTGTTGTCAACGCCATTGGACGAAGAGTCCCGACAATAGTGAACGGCGAACCAGTCATTCCATTCAAAGGATTACGCCAGCACCGCCCCACCGGACGGAAATACGCCCCACCAATTCCGACCTGTATCGACTACCCCGATGACGGAAACAAAGTTGTGGGCTCGTTGGCAGAAGCGCTGAAACGCTGCGGGCTGAAAGACGGCATGACAATATCGACACACCACCACCTGAGAGACGGTGACCTTGTGAGCAATACGATTTTCGACATTGCCCACGAAATGGGCGTAAAAGACCTCGTCTGGATGCCTACAGCCGCATTCCCTTGCAACGAACCTCTGACAAAATACCTTGAAGACGGGACAATAAACCGTATTGAAGGCTCTATGAATGGTCCGTTAGGCAAATTCACCTCATACGGGGGAATGAAAGGGTGTGCGGTGCTGCGTTCTCACGGCGGTCGTGTGCAGGCCATTCAGGACGGAGAGGTGAAAATTGACATTGCGGTCATTGCAGCCCCCACCGCCGACCCATTCGGCAACGCCACCGGCACCGAAGGGCCATCTGCCTGCGGAATACTCGGATATTCTCTCATTGACATGCTCTACGCAGACAAAGTCATTGTCGTCACCGACAACCTCGTCCCGTTCCCATGCATGCCATTCCAAATTCAGGGCAATTTTGTGGATTATGTCGTTGTCGTTGACAAAATCGGCATACCGGAAAAGATAATTTCCGGAACAACACAAGTCACAAAATCACCAGACCGTCTGTTATTGGCGGAATGGACAGCGCAGTTTTGCGCAGAAGCAGGCTTGCTGCACGATGGTGTCGGCATACAAACCGGTGCTGGAGGCACCTCCCTCTCTGTCGGACTCCATTTTCACGAGCAGCTCAAGGCAAACGGCTGGAAAGCCCGTTTCGGCTTCGGCGGCAGCACTCAGTACCTCGTTAAAATGTTGGAAGATGGTGTTATGGACTATATCCTTGATGGTCAGGCGTTTGATCTTGAAGCAGTCCGCTCCGTGAGGGAAAATGTCAACCACATTGACCTTTCTGTGTTCCAGTCATATAATTATCATAGTAAAGGGAATTACACATCTTTGACAGATATTGTCATTCTCGGAGCAACCGAAATAGACACGAAATTCAACGGCAACGTGGTAACACATTCAGACGGGCTTCTGCTGCACGGCATCGGTGGCTGGCAGAACTGCCTCCACTCAAAATGCACAATCCTGCCCGTTCCGCTCTTCAGAGACAGAATCCCTGTCATCGTTGACGACGTAACAACCTTCTGCGGACCTGGCGAACTCATTGACGTTATTGTCACTGAACGCGGAATTGTCATCAACCCGCTCCGCACCGACCTCATCGACAAAATGCGCGGCACCTCGCTGCCAATCGTCACCATCAACGACCTGAAAGCCGAAGTTGATGCAATCTGCGGCAAGCCGGACAAAGCCCCAATCAGCGACAAAGATGAAGACACTGTCGCCATCATAAAATGGGTTGACGGCACAGTCATCGATTGCGTAAGAAAGGTTTTGGAATAATTTAAATCATAAATTCAAAAAATATAGAATATGAGTTTGGAAGAAAGAATAAGTGAAGACATCAAGAAAGCGATGTTGGCACGCGAAAAAGATAAATTGGAAGCTATTCGCGCAATAAAGTCGGCTATACTTTTATTGAAAACCGATAAAAATGCGGGCGAAATAAACGAGGAAGCTGAAATAAAGCTTCTTCAGAAGCTGTCGAAACAGCGTAAGGAATCAGCTGAGATTTACAAATCCCAAAACCGTCAGGACCTGTACGAAGTTGAGGTTGCGCAAATGAACGTCATAAACGAATATCTGCCGAAACAGCTTTCTGTTGAAGAGATTACAGAGACCGTAAAGAAGCTCATTGCCGAGAACAACATCAGCTCGCAGAAAGATATGGGACGTCTAATGGGATTGGCCACCAAGACATTCGCAGGGCGCGCCGACAATAAAACTGTTTCAGAAATAGTAAGGTCTTTATTAAGTTAGTATATGCCAAAAGATATATCCGCAATTTGCGAAACGCTGATTTCAAAGGGCGAATTGAAACAGTCAATTTTCAACAAGACGACTGAGGCAATGGATTTTTTCTGTAACGAAGCCCAGCAGTTCGACCTGTTTTACAAAGAGAACTGCGTGACGCAGCATCCGTCTGTAAATGTCCATTTCACCCAGCGCAATCCGCACGAGTTCCAACTGAAATTTGCCGGCGACATTCTCGTTTTTCTAATGCATACCAACGTTTTCGAGTTCCCGCGCGACCACGAAATCATGCGTTCCCCATACATCAAAGAGGACAAATCACGCTCATACTGCGGAATGATCTATATTTACAACTTCCTTGCAGATTCGTTTAAGTATAACAGGATCAACGATATAGGTTATCTTATAGGACGTATCCTCATAAATAAGGACGGACATTATTATATTGAAGGGAAACGCGAACTTGCAGAAATACTAAACAACTTCAGCGACAACACCATCACAGCCGAATCTGCCCGCGAAATAATGCTTTCCGCAATCGAATACACTATCAACTTCGACTTGTTGGTGCCTGAATACAATAATGACATACAGATTTCTGTCAACGATATGCTTCAGATAGAAAATCAGAATATGATGCTGAAAACAGGCAAAAGACTTGGTTTCCGCTTCGAACCCGACAATTTGTCGAAAGAGAACACCCATTTCTGATGAAAGGGAAAATATTCAACGGAATTGTCGTAAAAGGGCTGCAAAATGGTCGAAAATTTGGATTTCCGACTGCAAACATCCAATTAAATGACGGAGGTGATATTGAAAACGGAGTCTATGCAGTTAGAATTGATATCAATGGGGAAAAACACATCGGAATGATGTATTCAGGGACACGCCCGACTTTGGGACTTTCGGCAAAATCAATAGAAATTCATATTTTTGATTTCACGAATGACATTTATGGGGAAAAAATCTCATTCTCAATAGAAAAAAAAATCTTTACAGAACAAAAATTTGAAAATGCCGAAGAATTAAAAAAGAACATCAGCCAATATAAAAAAGAGATTTTAAAATATTTTCTATGCGAAAAATAATTTTTTTCCTTATATCAGCCATAATCTGCTCTTCATTAGCAGCAAACGCACAAAAAACGAATGCGCATTCCGAAGATCCCATATATATCTATGGTAAAATAAAGGACATCGAACCTGAAAACATAACCAGATTACGCGTTAAAAAATGTAAAAAATGCGACTCGCTGCCTGATGAAATTTTCAAATACACCAATCTTCAGGAGCTCATTTGCCAAAATGGGAAACTAAATGTGCTTAACTCACAAATCTCTGACCTTAAAAACCTCCGGATTTTGAACATAAGCCGGAACAAACTCGTGCGGCTCCCCGAATCTCTCGGTGAACTATCTGAACTTCAAACACTTATCATAAACCGCAACAAAATAGAGTCGCTTCCTGAAAGCATCGGCAAACTTCACAAGTTGGAACTGATAGATGCATGGAACAATCCGCTATACAGTCTGCCACAAAGCATTGCCAAATTATCCAACACATTAAAAGTCATTGACATACGACAAGTTCCCATACGCGACAGCGAACTTGAAGCCATGGAAAAGCTTTTACCCAAAACAGAAATAAAATACACTTCGATATGCGAGTGTGAAAACGACAGATAAAAACTAACGAAATGAAACAACAGCACAACTTCGCGCTTATAGGCGCAGCCGGCTACATTGCACCAAGACATTTCAGGGCAATAAAAGACAATAACCAAAACCTCGTAGCCCTTCTTGATAAGTCAGACAGTGTCGGGACAATTGACAGCTATTTTCCGAAAGCAGACCTCTTTTTAGAGACGGAACGTTTCGACAGGCACATATACAAACTTTCTAAAAATGAGGAGACGAAAGTTGACTTTTTTTCAATATGCAGTCCTAACTATCTGCACGACTCGCACATAAGACTTGCTTTACGCAACGGGGCTGATGCAATTTGTGAAAAGCCGCTTCTGCTGAACCCATGGAATCTGCAAGGACTCCGCGACATTGAGAACGAGACGGGGCATCGTATAAACCATATCCTGCAACTCCGTCTCCACCCCTCCATTGTGAGCTTGGCGGAAAAGGTTGCGAAAGGCGACAAAGACAAAGTGTATGATATTGATTTGACGTATATTACTGGGCGTGGGAATTGGTATTTTTACTCTTGGAAAGGCGATATTTCAAAATCAGGGGGCATTGTCACAAATATCGGGACACACTTTTTTGACATGCTTCTTAACATATTCGGCGAGATGCAGGAGAGTGTCGTACATTATCAAACAGCAAGCGTTGCAGCGGGGTTCCTCCGTCTGAAGCGTGCCCGCGTCCGCTGGTTTCTCAGTGTTGACGCAAAATTTGTTCCTGCAGAACTCCGCGAACAAGGGAAACGCACATTCCGCTCAATACACATCGACAACGAGGAATTTGAATTCAGCGAAGGCTTCACAGACCTTCACACACTATCATATCAAAAAATACTCTCCGGCGAAGGGTTCACGCTCAAAGACGCAGAACCATACGTAAACTTATGTCACCACATACGCACCTCTGAATCTGTCGGACTTATAGGCGAGTACCATCCACTGCTGAAATCAGTGGAAAAGTAAATATCCTTTTCCAGAATCAATTTTTGAGGCAACGCACCGAGAAAGCATCGATTTTATCGTATGTTGCGCTGCGCACATCAGCATACGAATAACGCAAATAGCGTCCTGTGGCTGCTGTCCCACTCGTTTGAGTAGTTGTCCAAAAAATCGCATTGCTTCCGAAATTGCCAGTCGAACCATAATAGTAACCGGCTGGATAAGCAGAAAAACCAGCATCGTTGTTAAGAAAGGCTGAATTGCCGACAGCGCATTCGTTCACGGTAGCCCCCCACCCTGTTGTTGAAGCCAACGCTTTAGCAATATATGTACTCGTGCCGCCACACGCATAACTGTTCTGCGAACTCATATATGAAACAAGCTGTGTAAACTCGGCATCGCTCGGCACATGCCAGCCTGAAGGACAAACACCTTGAACACCACTCGGATTTGATGAAGATGATGAAGAAGTTCCCATGACAGCTTTCCAATTATACAGCAAACCATAAATCGAATCATTACTCTGATTTCCGTTTGCATGGTAGCAATACGCTGTTGAAGAAGATGTTGTACTCCCTTCTTCAATTTTTGTCCCATTTGAATAATGTTCACATCGCAAACTTTCGCGCATCCAACATTGTGTTCCGATTTGCACCGTATTATAAACATGTTTGTCATAATCAGTTACAGTAGGAGTACTTGTACAAGGCAGACCACCCAACTTCGTGGTAAAACTTGCCGTTGTCCCGTATGCTGTACCAAAAGTGTTTGTAGCGTAAGCGCTTACATAATAAGTAGTTGCAGGGGCAAGTCCTGTAAGTGTGCTTGAATAAGTTCCTGTAGTTGTTCCGTCAACGGTAATGCTGTCCGAAACAGACGGATTAGGAGAGGTACTCCAGCAAACACCGCGCGCCACCATTGCAACACCGCCGTCATTAGTAACATTCCCGCCAGAAACAGCGGCTGTCGCCGTAATGTTGCTCACCGCAGTCGTAACAACCGAAGGGTATTTCGGAGTCTTGACACTCACAGCACTTCCGTAAGCAGTTCCGGCAATGTTTGTAGCGTAAGCACGGACATAATATGTTGTATTTGGCAATAAAAGAGTTATGACACTTGCAAATGAACCGAGTCCGCAACTGTCAACAGTGAGACTGTCAGCAATAGTCGGATTCTGAGAAGTGCTCCAGCAGACCCCACGCGCAGAGACCGGTGCGCCTCCGTCGGCGAGCACGTTGCCACCAGAAGCCACCAAAGTTGTCGTTACGCTACCCATTGCTGCTGTAGTAACTGTCGGATAATCAGGAGTAGTTAATGAGAGTTCCCCGCCATACGATGTGCCGACACTGTTAGTGGCATAGGCACGCACGTAGTATGTGGTAGCGTGCTCAAGGCCGTACATAGTTGAGACGAAACTGCCCACACCGCTGCTGTCAGCCGACAGACTATCGGCAACAGTAGGATTTGGTGAAGTGCTCCAGCAGACGCCGCACGCAATAATCGGAGTGCCCCCATCGCTCACTATAGTAGCTGCAATATCGGCAGTTACTGCCAAAACGCTGACCACACTGTCAGTCACAACGGTCGGAGCAACATACTGGGAATCGGCAAATTGCAGCACAAACATCTGCGACTGGTTCTGCATCTGAGTCAAATGCCCACTTTCCGCCAGCCCGTCATTAATTGTTGCATAACCAACATATTCCATTTGGTCGCCAAAATTGAACGGTTTTTCAGTCGCATATTTTGGTGTATTGTTTTTTGCACCGTTTTGCTGCGAAGCGATTAATTGTTCCGCAAGTGTGCCGTAATTCCCAACAGTTCCAATATATTCAATGCCGTTTCCGCTGCCCCCGCCGTTACACACCATTTTTATTGACGACGCTTTGCCATTTTGACGTGCCGTCATGAAATACACACCAGCATTGGCAATGGTTATTCTGAATTGATGGTTTCCAATTGCAGGGACATCATAAGATTTCGTCCCAACAATTACACGGCCGTTCACATCAGAAATCTCCATTGACACCGCACCCGCAGCCGGAACAGTCAGATTCGCGGTCGTCACCCCATCAAACGGATTGGGGTTATTTTGCCACAATTGCAGCGCAATTTTCTGTGACGCCGCCTCACCGATACCCGCGCCCGCCTGCATTTCCAACACAGTGTCAGGCCAATAAATGCTTTCCTGCCACCCTTTTGTCTGGTTTGTGATTGAAACACTGTCCAATTGCGCATATCGGCCGGCTCCGTCTTCACCAGTAAAGGTCAAGGTTACAGTTTGCGCTGACAAACAAACGAACATGGAAAAAATCGCCAAAATAAGAACTGTCTTTTTCATAATATCAATTATATCAAACTTTTAATTCGAACAAAAGCTACATCTTCCACCTGCACAAATCAGAAATTGGTTCTTCGGCTGCAAAATTACACATTTTTAGAACTTAAAATAAACTGTCTCCTTATTCAAACTCCTTCTAATACAATTTTGAAATCAAATGTTTGCAATTTTTTTCGTCAAATTGGTACAAACCTAATTTTTTTTGTATCTTTGTGCCTTATTTGGAAAATTATAAATTCACAAAACAACATAAGACCATGAAAAAAATCATTTCGCTTACTCTGATGTTAAGTCTTTTCGCAGTGCTCTTTGCTGGCAACATAACAGAAAAAGAGGCTCAACGGGTTGCTAAGAACTTTCTTCTGGAAAACTATGCTTCCCAACAAATTGAAATCCAACTTTCTGACATCAACTTGTCATTTGTACAAACAGACGAAAACGGAGAGCCCATCTTCTACCGTTTCGACATCAAAAATTCGGGTTTCATTATCGTGTCAGCGACAGATTTGGTATCACCAGTCCTCGCCTATTCATTTGAAGGCACTTTCAAACCCAATCCAATATCTGAGATTTATCTGAATAAATATGAAAAACAGATAAAAGCCGTTAAAGCAGATAAATCAAGAGCCTTTGCTGAATCAAAGAATATTTGGAACCACTATAACGTGGCCAACTTTTATCCGGAACCTAAGCGTGCAAACGATTATGTTGACCCTCTTATCACAACCACGTGGACACAAGAGACATACTATAACACCTATTGCCCATACGACCAGACTATCAACACCAACGACCAACACGCTGTTGTCGGCTGCGTTGCACTGAATCTGGCAAACATTAGAAACTACTACCGTTATCCTGAAGTAGGTATCGGCGGTGTGTCTTATTATACAGCAACTTACGATGAAGATGGCAATCCTGTTTATCCACGTTTGGAAGTTATGTTTGCTAATCATCATTACAATTTCGATGCCATACCGAGAAAAGCCACAAACTATACTGGCGAACTCGCAAAACTGATATACCACTGCGGCGTTTCAGCTCGTATTGCATACGGGCACGGATACACCCAAGACGGCACAATTGACGGCAGTAGCGGAAACGATGCCAATGCACTGAGCGCCATGAAAATTAACTGGGGTTTCAGCGCACAAGGCGTTGTTCTTGAAGCCGCCCCGATAGTAGCAGGCAACAACTATCAGAAATGGGCTGACACTCTCAAAGCTGAATTGAGAAAACTTCATCCGCTTTACTTCGCCGCAACAACAGCAGAAGGAGCAACCGGTCACGCTTATATGGTTGACGGTTTCGATAACACAGGTCTGTTCCATATCAATTGGGGCTGGGAAGGTTTTGGCAACGGCTTCTATCAGATTAATTATATTATTGACCCTCAAGGAGATGGCGGAACTTCTTATAATACTAACGAAAGTGTTATCTATAACCTCTTCCCTGCAAACCAAGATCCTGAACCAACTTCAGGTACTGTCAGAAATACTGCCACACGCGGTTGTGTAACAGACGGAGCCGGCAACCTCTCATACGAAAACAACACCGAAAGAGAATGGATTCTCGCCGCTCCTAATGCACGCGCTTATACTTTCCAATTTGCAAAACTCAAAACAGAGGAAGGGAAAGACGAAATATCATTCTACAACGCCGCAACAGGAACTCTGCTCGCAGGCCCATTTTCAGGACATTATCTTAACATTGCAAGCACTGACGTTTTCACAAATTACAGTGGTACAATCAACCGTCCTGAAGGTGTTTTCCCTGACGGACAGCTTCTTCCTGAAGAGTTCAAGCTCAATGCTGACAGTGTAAAAATCGTCTTCACTTCAGACGCAGAAGGGACTGACAACGGCTTCTTAGTATATTTTGAAGCAGAACTCAAAAACGGTCCTGATTGCAACCCGACACCTGGCGGATTTCTCACAGCAGCTGAAGGCACTCTCAAAGACAAAGACGCTGACGGCAACTATATTGGAGACAAAACCTGCTCGTGGCGTGTAAAACCGTCTGCAAGTTTAGGCCTCACAAAACTCACATTCGCATTCAACAAATTCGACCTCCGCGAAGGTGACTTCATCGATATTTTTGATATGAGCAACGGTGAAAAACCGGTTCGCTTCGCACGTTTTGACATCTATAACATGCCTAACGGCGCATTCACATGCAATTTCACAGACATTAAAATCAATTTCGTTTCCGACAACTGGGCAGAAGGCGAAGGCTTTGAACTCCAATATGGCGGTACAACTGAAATCAACGAAAACAGCGGTCTGCAGGATGTTTCAATCTACCCGAACCCGGCTACCGATATGATTAATGTTGCATTATCTTCTGAAACAGACCAAAATGTGAATTTCAGAATAATTGACATGACAGGCAAAGTGGTGATGGCTGAAAACACAAACCACAGCGCTGGTGCATCAACATACCGCTTTCCTGTGAGCAATCTTGCAAAAGGATTCTATTTCATGAATATAGAGACAAATTCAGGAAAGACTATCCGCAAATTCATTGTTGAATAATAACAGTATAAATTTGTTTTCGAGCCTCCTGCCTTAGGTAGGAGGCTTTTTTATTATCTGCTGTCCGATAGGGCAATAAGCACATTTTCGAGTACAACAATATTTGTTACTTATTTCAATAATCGCCTGTGAATCAGAAGCGCTGCGACAAAGGAACCCCGCCGCCATATACTTGCGCGTAATATGGTTCACCTCAAACTGCAGTTCCCGCTGATATAGCACTGCACGCTCCGTAACCAACGGCTTCCCGACATAAATTCCGTATGAATATCTAATTGGTATTATAGTGTTAATATACAACAAATTAAGAGCCGTTTTCCCAATATTGGTCTTATGGCTGCTGCTCGCTTTTGCAAACTCATAATGCATCTCCCAGTAACTATGCGGAACCAAATCTTTCGGAACAATATCATTTACAGACACTTTTACATCAAGAATACTCTTTATCAGATCCGGAACCAAAAGAAATTCACAAAGCTGAGCAAGACGTATGCAATGAAAATTCGCCGGCCGCAAACGCAACTTGTTCCATATCTTCTTATCAATCGGGATCCATTTGTACTTATATTTCAGATAATTATATTCAGATTGCAGTGCTTCGTAGTATGCGTCACCCTCAATTTCATCATCAAGAAGGCCAGCCTGCCCGAATATGATAGCATAAACCTGCAACCTTGATGTCAGATGCTTTTCAATTTGCTTATATCCTACACTTTGAGCGAGCAATTCAAAAGCAGCTGCGTTTGTCTTGAAACCAAAATTACGTGCTATCTGCCTAAAACAGACCTCATTCCAATCGTAATTGCAAATTTTCAACTCTCCAAACAGAACCTGGCTTTTCCTGTCGAGTCTTTCAATTGAAACAGCAAGCATTATTTCCTCAAATTTCTCTTTGGGAATATCTTTCAAACCAAACTCGCAAGGAATTATCAATTCACTGTCTTTCAGTTTTTTATAATTATTCAAAGTCTCATCAGCGATAAAATTCTTCAGTTCCAAAGTCGGTATAGCCTCACGCCCACATAGAAAAACATCCTTGTCATGCTCATATACAACATGCAGGATAACAGAATTATACTTATTGTCTTTGTCGTGATTATGTCTGAACCAATCAGAACTTCTTACATGAATTTCAACATCACCTGCCCAAGTAACTCCACCAATATCAATTATCGCTTGCTTGAAATCCGGACCAGCATTATGGTTCCACAATCCCGAATTTATAATTCTAATAGGCTGATTTTCAGTAGTTTTAATATTTACAACATCAAAACTTCCTGTTTTCCAAATATAATGCAATAACTCTTCAATCATAATTTAACTATAATTTTACTTATTAATAACATTATTTTAAGTAAAATTATTGTGCTATGACTGAAAAAAAAGCAACTAAAAATGGCACTTATTAAGACGTTCCAAAACATCTATTTTACCCACATCGCACCAAGTGTCATGCGAATGATCGTACGCAATGACAGTATGTGAACCCGCCAAATCCAAATATAATGGTGTCATCGAAAATTTCTTCCCCAGAGGGATGTAATCAAGGATTTCACGTCTAACAATGTGGATACCACTAAAAGCGAGATCAACACCGACAGCAAAATCACGTATTTTTTTTAGCTCACCCGTGCCAATATCTTTCCAGCCGACTAATTGCATATTATTTTCATCAAAGATGAAATAGCGGGAAGTTTCACGCCTTTTCACGGCAAGGGTGGCTAATGCACCATGCTCAGCATGATATTGGTATAGTTTTTTCAAATCTATATCAGAAAGGATGTCAACATTATACATTAAAATATTGTCAGCCCCTTGAAACAACGGCTCAGCAAATTTCAATCCTCCTGCCGTATCAAGCAGTTCCTGCCTCTCGTCAGAAATTCTAATATCAGCATTGAAGTTATTATCATTAATAAAGCTTATAATTTTATCAGCAAAATGATGAACATTGATCACTATCTTATCAAAACCATTGGAGGTCAGCTTATTAATCACATGTTCGAGAAGGGGTTTCCCACACACCTCCACCAAAGCCTTAGGCCTATCAGCAGTCAAGGGATAAAGCCTCGTGCCGAGTCCAGCGGCAAAAATCATTGCTACACAGCTCATAAAGACGGAATAAAATTTTTAGAATTACGTGTTTTCCAAACGAAGAACCATACCAAGAGTGAAAAAGTAACGACCCCGCTCAAAATATAGCCAAGGGTGTGCGGCAAGCCGAAACCTGTTTTTGTTGAAATCAATAGATACGATGAGCAAACCATTGTCATAAACAAAGCCGGCAGAAGTGAAATCCAGAACCATTTTTTATTTTGGGCCAGGCAAACAGTTATAGCCCAAAGAGTTACCATTGCCATAAACTGATTTGCCCATGAGAACCCATTCCATATAACAGCAAATCCGTCTTTATCCTGAAAACTGTAAATAAGCACAAGCAAACCTAAAATAAAAAGCGGCACAGCGACAAGAATTCTCTTCACAAAAGGCTTCTGGTCGATTTTAAAAGATTCGGCGATAATAAGACGCGCTGAGCGGAATGCTGTGTCACCTGAAGTTATAGGTGCGGCAATGACACCTAACACCGCCAAAATTGCCCCAACGGTACCGAGCCAGCTGTTGCATAGAATGTTCACAATAGAAGCGGGAGTCGAGCTTGCCGTTCCAAGAAGTGCCTGACCATCTTCTGTATAGAAAATGAACGAAGCAGCGGCAGCCCACACAAGAGCGACAACACCTTCTGTTATCATCGAGCCGTAGAAAATCGGGCGTGCCTGTTTTTCGTTGGTGAGGCAGCGTGCCATAAGCGGCGACTGCGTAGCGTGAAAGCCTGAAATTGCCCCGCACGCAATAGAGACGAACATCATCGGAAATATAGGATTATTTGCCGCATCAGGCATTTTATTGTCCAATCCGTTCCAGATTTCCGGCAGTTGCGGCTGAAACACAAAAAGGGATACCATAATACCTGCAGCCATAAACAGAAGGCAGAAACCGAAAACAGGGTAAATCTTTCCTATCAGTTTATCAATAGGCACAAGCGTGGCGACAATATAGTAAACAAAAATAACAACTATCCAGAAAAACTGGTTAAACTTACCACCCACAAGCCCCGCCAAAATTTCAGCTGGCCCCGAAATAAAGACCGCACCGACCAATATCAGCAACAGGACTGTGAAATAGCGCATAAACACTCTGACACCACGTCCAAGATACTTACCGTGCACCTCCGGCAAACCGACTCCACCAAGGCGCAAGAGAATCATACCTGAAAGAAAATCGTGGACGGCACCGGCAAAAATGCAGCCAAATACAATCCACAAAAAAGAAGACGTCCCGAACTTAGCACCCATGATTGCACCAAAAATCGGCCCCAGACCGGCAATATTCAAAAACTGTATCAGAAATATCCGCCACGATTTCATCGGCACATAATCCACTCCGTCCTGTTTTGTATATGCAGGTGTCTGCCGGTTCTCATCAATTCCGAAAATTTTTTCGGTCACCCGTCCATAAATAAAATAACCTGCGACAAGAAGAACCAACGAAATTACAAATGTTACCATACAAAAAGATTTAAAAAAAGGGCAAAAGTATACACAATTGCCCTTTTATCTATTATAAAACTGCTTTTAGAATTCCCAGAGTTCGTGCTCAAACGCGCGGATTTTATCTGTAATCTTATCTGACTCGATGCGCTGGTCGCGGGCGTTCAGAAGATAGTCGCTGATCCAACGGTCATTATAGACATTCTGTTCAGCATAGATATAGCTTGAGAACTCGCGCTTCCACGTAAGCACATCGTCGAAAGAGGGACGCTGCGCATTGTTTCTGACATTGAATACTTCCTGTTGGGCAAGGAACGGTCTCAACTCATCGTAGTAGATATGTCCCAAAGTACGAGTCTGTTTCACACCACCGACAGCTTCCTCATCTCCTTCCTGAGGGCCTGTATTGAGCACTTTTTCATACTCAATTTTCGGTGCAACCTCAAGGATTCTGACATCAAGGACAGAACGTTCCTTATCGAAGAACCATATTTCTTTTATGTCATAATAGGAGATTTCCTTTGCTGCGTGCTGTTCCACAATTTCCTCTTCGCCGATCAACTCGAAAGTTTCAGGGTCATATTTGGGGATTGTGCGCCGCTCAACCAAGGCCGCCTTCGTCTGTTCGAGAGACTGCGGGATATTGCAGAACTCGTCTGTATAGAACGGAAGTGCGTCAGGGTTATTCTCCGCATTTTCGAGGTCAACCGCATCAAGTATCACCTGACCGAGGCTGCGCCACGTTCCACGTCTTTCCTGCGGGAAATAGAGGTGGTGGTTCATCTTCTCACGAAGGTCGATTCTACGCCAGATGGTAATATAGTACATCACATCAGCCTGACGCTGGTGGACGTAAGTCACCGGCGAAGAGAAATCACCAATATCCTCCTGTGCCCACGAGTTCTCTACCGCGGGACGCACCGGCTGTGTAGGCTGTTCAAGGGTGCTGCCTTCTGAATATTCCTCTGCCGGCTCTTCGTCATCGTACTGTGCGAACGACACTGCTGCGATGAGCATAAATACGGGGATTAAAGCAAGTTTTTTCATAATCTAATAATTTTATAAGTTATACAACTTATGTTATTTTATACGGACCATCAAATCTCTAAGAGTACGTTTACCTGCGATTGATTCTGCGCGAATGTCAGTGAACTGAACGATAGTATTGGCACTTGCGCTATTAATCTTTGACTTGACAGCCTCGCTGAATGCGCCGCCTGAACAAGCGATTGGCGGATCTTCGTTACCTCTCACAACAAAAGTGACTCTGTAGGAGACGATTTTCCACTTGAGGTCGTATGCAAAGTCATCGCTCATTCTTGCTGAAAGGAACGGGTTGGCCATCAATTCCTGTTTCGAACGTTTACCACCGTAGATATTACCGCCAATGTATGATGTCGGGTCGGGAACACGTTTTACGCGGAACTCAGATCCACCAAGAGCTTGTGATTTGCCACCCATATCAGCGTTGACAGTAACTTTCACAGTCTTGCCGACCATACTTTCAGGAACAGTAACATCGTATTTGCCGTCACCAGTACCTTTAAGCTGGCAGCCAGGTATTGATACGCTGACCTTCGGAACCGGAGCAGAGACTGAAATCGGGTTCGGGATAGCAGCATAGAAAACGTTCATCTTTTCAGCAGCAACAGTTGCTGAAGGTTTCATAACCACATATTTGTCTCTGAAGCTGTAATATTTTGTCGTTCCATCAGGAGCCTTGATTTTGATAAGACCTGCATACTTCTGCTCACCAAGACCGCCTGCTGAGAGAGAAAGCTTAACGACACCGTTTTCGCCTTCAAGCTCTGTAGCAGAACCTATCTGATCTTCAGTAAGAGTGTCAACACCCATTTTATAGTAAACTTGAGGTGTCTGTTTTGAATCAAATGCAGCGACAATAATGTCTGCCTCATAATTTGTTCCGGTAAATACCATCTGCGATTTCGGGATAGCGCGGCCTTCAATTGTGTCGAATTTGAAGTCGTCAGCACTAATTGATGTGATGAGGACCTTCATCATAGAAGACTGTGCGTTAAGGATTTCGCCGACAATCTTATCAAGAATAGTAATGGTACCTGCCATAACGATATGGTCGAAATTGTGGCGTTCCCAAGTCTCTTCTTCCTTATCGGCATTGTAGAATTTCTGGTTTTCAAGATCGAGGCTCACGAGCAGTTCGGCCACATCCTTCTGTTTCTT
The DNA here is from genome assembly GCA_017964755.1 of Bacteroidales bacterium. Classification (GTDB taxonomy): domain Bacteria; phylum Bacteroidota; class Bacteroidia; order Bacteroidales; family WCHB1-69; genus RUG11942. Next base: position 24,454 of record JAGCRI010000191.1, read on the forward strand.
TTCGTCAACCATTGCAATCAAATTCTTTCTGAACTCAATTATTTTGGCTTTCAAGTCAGCGGCTGTGTAACCTTGCGCATCGCTCAAAGTTTGCAAGTCACCAGACGGATTCAAGAATGTTGTGGGTTTATCGAAATTGTCCTTGTTTTCAATATCGGCGACTGTCTTAATAGTCTTGCCATCTTCGGCAAACTCAGTTTCGTCAACATATCTCAACAATCTGATTTTCAATTCTTCGACATATTTCACCATATCTTCAGAATATTTCTGAAGTTGCATAGCTTTGTCGCTGGCTTCCTTAACTTTAGCCTCGCCCAAAATAGCCTTTTGCTTTTCAAGGTTTGAATAGTTGCTTGAAATTTCACTCTCAATATTACTATTTGAAGTCAAAAGGGCATCATCAACGACCCCAAAGGAACTCAAAATATCCTTGGATACGTTCAACGCCAACATGGCGGTGAGCACCAAGTACATCATTCCTATCATCTTTTGCCGGGGGGTTTCCGGACAGTTTGTTGCACCCATAGTCTATTATTTTTAGTTATAAAATATTAGTTTATAATAGATTATTTAACATTCATTGCAGCAAGCATATTACCATATACACTGCTCAGTTTGGCGACATTCTTAGTAAGTTTGTCAACCTCTTCCTTATATTGAACCATATTTGAAAGTGAGTCATTAAGGTTGTCAGTGTAAGTTTTGATGTTTTTGCCGAGAGCCTGAAGTTCTTCCATTGCATTGACGTTAGCCATAGAAGAAGCTGTCTTTTCATATTGGAGTGAAAGGTTGCGGACTGATTCAGCTGCTTTGGTCAAATTGCTGACGTAAGCGTCTGTAACAGTGGCAGCATCAGATATACCTGAAAGTTTTCTTGCGTTGTCGCTAAGGTTGCGCATACCTGTTGCAAGGCTTTCAATCAGTTCCGGACCGATTTTAGCGTCTTCCAGCATTTTGTCGAGCTGCTGTGTAGGAGTGCCCGTTGGAAGAGTTTTCTTTTCTCTCTTTGTATGCTCGACATTCTGTTCGTTACCTATAGCGAGTTCTGGGTAAACCAAATCCCAGTGATAGACAGGGTGTCCGGGTTCAAATGCTGAGAAGAAGAAAATAAGAGCTTCAGTACCCATACCGAGCAAAAGCATAATACCAGCACCGGGGTAGTGCATGATTTTGAACAGTGAGCCCAAAATAACGACTGATGCACCCCAACCGTACAACTTCGGCATGAATGCTTTGTAACCTTTACTGTTAACAAACTTGTTTAAAAGTCCCATAGTGTGTGTTTTTTAATTGGTTAATGATTTGGTGAATATTAAATTTGTTATTATATTAAATGTAATATATATATTATGGTATTAATATACATGCGAAGCACTTGAAAGGTTGTCGCCTCTCTGACGTCCCATATATGATTGTACGCAACGGAAGCCAACATACGATTTTGCCGTATCCTGATATTCGAAAGTTTTGGCAAAAACAGTAATGTAATAGCTGACATCTTTCCAAGAACCGCCGCGGATAACTTTTCTCTTCTTCACAGTCGGGTCATCCTTGCGTGCATAGTATGTATATTGTGAGTTGAGGTCGTGTGAGAAGTTGACTGCTGATTTGTCGTATGCGTCCTCGCACCATTCAGCCACGTTGCCAGCCATATCAAACAGACCAAAGTTATTCGGGTGATAGTGGGCCACGATACCCGGATAGATGTTACCGTCAGCTATATAGTTGCCGCGCTGTGGTTTGAAGTTGCTGAGGTAGCAGCCATTCTGGTTCTGGGTATAAGGAGAACCCCAAGGATATGTACCCATGTCGAAGTCGCCGCGTGCTGCCCATTCCCATTCAGCCTCGTTAGGAAGTCTGAACTCTTGCTCTTGGGCATAGCCGTTACCTGAAAGCCAGCAGTTGCGGAGGTGTGTTCTCCAATAGCAGAATGCCTTGGCTTGGTGCCATGTGATACCGACTACCGGATAGTGGTCGAACTGCGGGTGGTTGAAGTAGTTAAGTGTCATAGGTTCGTTGAACGAATATGTGAAATCGTGAATCCAGCAGAGTGTGTCAGGATAGATATTGACGACCTCACGTTTCAGGAATCTCTCTTTTGTCTTGTTGTAGCTGCTCGGACGGTTTGCAAACATACCACCGACATCAACGCCAGGCTGGTCAAATTCCTTGTAAGAAGCACCATAAGCAGCCTTGTTCGGGTTAAGCGGGTCTTGTTCCGGATTCGGGTCTCTGAAGTTACGGAAGTCAGTATGCCAATATTCGAAGTTAAGCATACTCACATTCAAGTCAACCGGACGATAGTGGTAGTAGCGGGAGTTGATTTTGAGGAAAAGCGGGCTGAGAGCCTGTTGCACCTCTTCGTTTTCAGAATCCCACGGTATCTCTTCTTTCCAGTTAATGAGCTTAGGTTCCATCACCTCACCCTCATTCTCGCCGGAGGTATATTTAAGGTAATGGCCATAACGCTGGGCATCTTCAATATCAGCCTCACCGAGCAGTACATGAGCGAGAGAGTCTCTTACCCAATACACAAACTGACGGTATTCGTTATTTGTGATTTCCGTTTCGTCCATCCAGAATGCTGAGATGGAGACGTTCTTAGACTGGTGTGTGAAAGCGAATGGGACATCTTCATCACCGGCACCCATCAAATAGTGACCGGCAGGGACATAAACCATTCCGAACGGGTCAATATCCATAAAATCCGGACGGTCTTTCACCCCAACCAATTGTCCTTCGCCGTTATTCTTACAAGATACGAACAGAAGGAACGAAACCGCTAATAATAATGCTACCTTTTTCATATTATGATGCTTTATATTATTTCTAAAACGATTAAACCTCGAATTTATTTTAATATTGGTTCTTATAAATTGAACGGGTTGAGCCATAACCTTCGAAAGTCTCAGTCTTGAATATGTCGAAGCAGTAACGTATCATAATCTCGAAATCGCCGTAGCTTCTGTTCTTCGAATAACCGAGCTTGCTTGTTGTGAAGCTGTATGCGAAACCGAGGTCGATACCTTTGAGGTAGTTATTAGATGAGTTAAAGAACGGACGGGCACCGAACAGTACGGAAACAGCGTCTTGAATTCTGTATGAAAGTCCCATCCAAAGTATCTTATTGTAACGTGCCATAAGGATAAGATCCCACTGGGCTGTTGAAAAGTCTGTTTTAATCAAAGTCTGCGGTTCAATTTCCCAATTCGGGTTCTGCGGTATTGTCCAAGTGTAGCCACCATGGATATACATGTGGCGGGTCATCTGCAGAACGTTTTTGTCACCCGACAGACGGACGTTTTCTATAAGCTGTGTTCCTGAAAGTCCGGCGTACCAATGTTCTCCCTTGTAGTAGAGGCCGAAGTTAACATCCATATCAAGCCATGATTCCTCGCCTTTGAAGTTGGTGATAACCTGGTCGCCACCCTGCAGCGGGCGAAGTTTAGAAGCATCCAGCTTCTGGTTAAGGAAACCGACTTGAAGTCCAATGCCGAGTGAACCTGTAGGGATACGAAGTTTATATGAATATCCGATTTTCACACCGACATTATTGTAATAACCGATTTTATCCTTAATAATGGAAACACCGAGTCCGCCATGAAGTTTTTTGAGATATGACTCGATGTTAAAAAGAAGCTGTTGGGGTGAAGTGTTGTCGCTTACTGTTTTACCTGATTCATCAATGTACGTGTCTTTGAACCCTGTATATTGCTGACGGAAGAGGCCTGTAAAGCAAAGTGTATTGCTCTGCTCGCCAACTGCACCAACGTTATAATACGGCATAGCCCACGGGAACAATGCGAACTGCGCATCCTGCTGAGCATACAACATACAACCGCTCATCAAACTGACCAATAAAACAATAATGCTTCTTTTCATATCTATTTATTTGTTCGTTTTTGTTTTTTTTGGCAGAAACTTTTCATTTTTTCTTTTGACTATTGCATTTTCCGCTGGATTATATAAGGTCTTATACTCTGTTTTTCCGCAAATGTTACAATATTTCAAAATTATTTTTATGTAAAGTTTCAAGCACCAAAGATAACACTTTTTTTCTTAATATCCTTATACCCATAAGATTTTTTTGCATTTTTAACAGATAAAAGTTAATAACAATTTTTACGATAAATTGTATAAGCATATATAAGTAAAAAAAATATTGGAAAAAATAAAATTGTATTTTTGCAGTTAATCTGAAACCAATAGAGGTAAGTTATGATCATAGAGAATGTCATAAAGATTTTAAGTAGAGATAATTCAGTATATATCAATGGATTAGGCTTATTTAAATGCAAATTTATATCTTCGTCCATCGTGGATGGGAAGATAAATCCGCCTCACAACGAGCTCACATTGGATACTGAAGAAGAGGGCAACGGCTTCGAATTTGTGCTTTTTGTATCAAAAGAGGAAGGCATTACACTGCTGGAAGCTGACGACACAATTAGCAAATGGACGAAAGAACTGAACGAAAGAATTGGCAATGGAGAGCCTGTTCATATCGAAAATTTCGGAACTTTTTTGAAAAAAGATGGAAAAACGGAATTTGAAAGCGATATAATTCCTGAACTTAACGAAGCATACGAAGGGATGTCTCCAATCGGGATTCCCGACAAAACGACAGGGGCAGTCAAAACAAAAGGCAAAGGCCGCAAGCATGCCGCCATCATTACATTTGTCATATTACTGGTTATCTCCTGTGGATTTGTAGCATACATTTTCAGGGAGCAGTTAAAGGATTTTGCTGAAGACGCCATGTTCCACATCGGCCGCGAAGTTA
>JAGCRI010000192.1 GCA_017964755.1 Bacteroidales bacterium
AATTGTTTTCGTATAGAAAGTCTCCGCTATAAAAGAGGCCTTCGCTTTATCTACAGGGGCGGCGTATATGCTTAATACAGATATAAATAAAGCAATGGTGAGATGAATTGCTTTCACGGTATTATCATTAATTGGCAATAGTAACATTAACAGTTTTTGATAAATACTCCGTCTCCCATAAGCCGCCACGATCCATGGCTGAGATTTCGCTTGAGCTGTTGCGCCTTACGAATTGCATGCTGTATTTTCCGGCAGGTGCATCAATGTCCTCTCCAAATATCACAATCATTTGCGGATTGTCATTGTCTTGATAGCAGGGGAGGGGATAGCTGTTTTCAGTGTTGTCTTGTTGTGTCAGAACACACTCTATAGTTTCGTTTTCCGATATGGGTTTCCCTTTGAATTGAAGAGTGTTCTTATCACTTTTTGATAATTCAGCTTGTGATGCTTGCAATTCAAAAGGATTGATTTCCACGTTATTGGAAAACTCCTGTTTGTCATTGTTAAGATAAGTGAATGTGTTGACTGATTCTAATGCCTCATGCCGGCGCAGCGTGTATTGGTAAGTGTTATCGTTTTTGTCGGCTTCTCCTGAGAGTTTTTCCCCATTATACTTGACATAGCTGCCACTGACAAGTTTTAATGCAGTACCGGCACCATTGTTGACATTGAATTTCGCTATAGCTATAGTGGTTGAATCAGCCGCATCATAATGAATGAAATATTGCTGGAAAATTATACGCTGTTCAACATCGTCAGATTTTACGGTTTCCACTGAAGTGCAGCCTTGAAATAAGGTTATGAAGATTGTTGTCAGAATCAGATTGCAAATTATATTTTTCATTTTATCTGTTGCTTCAACTGTTAATTAATTTTTCGTTGCTCTTTTACGTTCAAGTTCATTGAGTATTATTTTTCTCAGTCTCAATGATTTAGGAGTAATTTCCAAATATTCGTCTTCGGCTATGAACTCCATATATTCTTCCAAAGAGAGCTTTATTGCGGGGGCGATGCGCATTTTCTCGTCACTGCCGGCGGCGCGCATGTTTGAGAGTTTTTTCGATTTGCAGACGTTCACAACCAAGTCGTCCTGACGTATATGTTCGCCTATGACTTGACCGGCATAAACCTCATCACCCGGTTCGATGAAGAAGCGTCCTCTGTCCTGCAATTTGTCGATGGCGTATGGATAAGTCTGTCCTGTTTCCATCGCTATCAGCGCGCCCGAATGTCTTGGCGGAAGGTCGCCTTTCCACGGCTGGAACTCAATGAAACGGTGCGACATGATGGCTTCTCCCTCCGTGGCGGTGAGCAGCTGGTTTCTCAGCCCGATGATTCCGCGAGACGGTATCGTGAAGTCAAGGTGCACACGGTCACCGATGGTTTCCATAGAGTTTAGTTCGCCTTTTCTTCTTGATACATAATCAATTACACGGCTTGAAAAATCTTCAGGCACCAATACTGTGAGTTGTTCGACAGGTTCGCACTTTTGACCGTCAATCTCCTTGATGATAACTTTCGGCTGCCCGACCTGCAACTCATAGCCTTCACGGCGCATTGTCTCAATCAGAATCGAAAGATGCAGAATCCCTCGTCCGAAAACATTGAGCATATCAGGCGAATCGGTTTCCTCAACGCGAAGAGCGAGATTCTTTTCAAGTTCAAGGAAGAGTCTGTCGCGCAGGTGGCGTGATGTTACATATTTTCCCTCTTTGCCGAAAAACGGAGAGTTGTTAATGGTGAAAAGCATACTCATGGTCGGCTCGTCAACCTTGATAGGTGTAAGCTGCTCAGGCTCCAGCGCATCGGCCACGGTGTCCCCAATTTCAAAGTCGTTGAGACCAAGCACCGCACAGATTTCACCCGGATATACTGTCTGTTTCATCTTTTCTTTGCCGAGCCCTTCAAAAACGTACAGTTCCTTGATTTTAGAAGGAACTACAGTCCCGTCACGTTTCACGAGGGCAACGTTCTGCCCCCAATCCAAGGTGCCGCGTTTCAACCGTCCGACTGCAATACGCCCGACATACGATGAATAGTCAAGTGAAGATATCATCATCTGGAGATTGCCTTCCTCAATTTTCGGGTCAGGTATATATTCTATTATTGTATCTAACAGATAGCTGATGTCTTCTGTCGGCGTTTTCCAATCTGGTCCCATCCAGCCCTGTTTTGCCGAGCCGAAAACCGTTGGAAAATCAAGTTGGTCGTCAGAAGCACCAAGGTTGAACATCAGATCGAAGACGGCCTCTTGCGCCAGTTCGGGATTGCAGTTCGGCTTATCCACTTTGTTTATCACGACTATAGGCTTGAGCCCTAATTCAATAGCCTTTTGTGTGACGAAGCGTGTTTGCGGCATCGGTCCCTCGAAAGCGTCAACAATGAGGAGAACCCCGTCAGCCATATTCAGCACGCGCTCCACCTCGCCGCCAAAATCGCTGTGGCCTGGAGTGTCGATGACATTAATCTTATAGTCTTTATATCTTACAGAGACATTTTTCGAAAGAATGGTGATTCCGCGTTCACGTTCCAAATCATTGTTGTCCAAAATCAGTTCTTTCACCTCCTGATTTGCGCGAAAAAGATTGGCCTGATATAGAATGCGGTCAACAAGAGTTGTCTTTCCGTGGTCAACGTGAGCGATTATAGCGATGTTTTTGATTTTTTGCATGGTTCTTTTTTTTGTATAGGAATAAAATATAGTATTGAAAACCAATTATTTGACAATATCATTTATAAGATTGTCGTCAGCGATATTTGGTAAAGTGACTTTCAATTTCGGATTGGCGGCCATAGCGCGCTTAATGCTGAAGATTGCGCCTTCGTTGCGAGCCCAAGCGCGGCGGCTGATGCCGTTGTTCACGTCCCAATAGAGCATATTCTTCAGCCTGCGGTCGGCGTCATCGCTGCCGTCAAGGAGCATTCCGAAGCCTCCGTTGATGACTTCGCCCCAGCCGACACCGCCGCCGTTGTGAATGGAAACCCAAGTCGCACCGCGGAACGAGTCGCCGATGACATTCTGGATTGCCATGTCCGCAGTGAACGATGAGCCGTCATAGATGTTCGATGTCTCGCGGAATGGCGAGTCTGTGCCTGACACATCGTGATGGTCGCGGCCAAGGACAACCGGCGCACTGATTTTCCCATCCTTGATTGCATTGTTGAACGCCTCGGCAATTTTGATTCTGCCCTCGGCATCGGCGTAAAGAATGCGCGCCTGCGAGCCGACAACAAGATTATTCGCTTTCGCGCCTTTAATCCACGTGATGTTATCTTTCATCTGTTGCTGGATTTCAGCCGGCGCATGTTGGCTTATCTCTTCCAAAACCTTAATCGCCAGCATATCAGTCATTTCGAGGTCTTCGGGCTTGCCGGAAGTGCATACCCAGCGGAACGGACCGAAGCCGTAGTCGA